>NZ_CP024870.1:1200000-1560007 GCF_002795265.1 Spiroplasma clarkii | reverse complement strand
AAAATGTTGCACCCCCAAAAACTACATAATGATTATAAAAGAATAATTTTTAGATTTGTTAATAAGTTGAAAATATAAAAAATATTTAAAGATTTAGTGATAAAAATTAAATAAAAACCCTATAAACAAAGGTTTTTTAGAAGTTTTCCACAATTTAAAAGACTACTAAATCTTTCCACAAATATCCCCAAAAACTTTTTTCAAAAAAAACATTTTAGTATATAAATAACATAAGAAATAAGATATAATTTTAATTGGTACTTTAATGTAAAAAGGAGGGAAATTATGAAAAGAACATGACAACCAAGTAAGATTAAACATGCTAGAACACATGGTTTCAGAGCGAGAATGGCTACTAAAAATGGAAGAAAAGTTTTAAAAGCACGTCGTGCTAAAGGTAGAGTAAGACTTTCAGCTTAATTTTTTTTATGAAGAACCAATATATCATAAAGAAAAACCACCATTTTCAAAATATAATAAGTAATAAAAAGTACATTAAATCACCATCATTTGTGATTTACTACTTTATTGATGATAAAAAAAGGTTTAAATATGGGGTTTCAGTGGGAAAAAAACTAGGAAATGCTGTATTTAGAAATAAAGTCAAAAGACAAATTCGTCAAATGGTAAGAGGTTTATTGCCTGATATCAAAGAAAAAAAAGCCCAAATTATTATTATGGCTAGGGTGCCAATTACAAAAATGACTTTTGAACAAAACCTTAATGAATTAAAAAACAGTTTAAATAAAATAAGATAAAAAGAAGGTGAGATCTGTGTACAAACAAGATTACTCTAAATACTTTGGCGGAAAAAATGGTAAGGGTAAAAGAACACCAAAAGACATATTAAAGACAATCTGGGGATGAACAAAAATTGTTATCTTCATCTTCATAATTATTTCAATGTTATGGGGTTGTGTGCAGATGTATCAATCAGACTATACGGTTGGACAAATTAAAGATATGTCGGGTAATAACATTTTTGCCCCAGGGGTGTCATTTGAGATTATTATTAAATCTCTTGGTGACAGTGGTTATAAAAACCACTTCTTTGATGTAGATGCCGTCAATGGAACGATTAGTGAATATCAATTTAAATCAATTTCTTCATGGCTTAGTGCTTTTAGTGAAACTGGAGGATCATTCTTCTATGGATTCTTCGTTTATCCATTAGCATTTGTTCTGGTTGGCTTTATTAGGCTCTTTTCTGGCACAAATGCCGAAGGGGTAATTGACGCTACTAAAGCTAATTATGGGGTTTCAGCTCTATTTGCAATATTCTTTACATCATTATTGGTAAGGGGAATAACGCTAGCATTTACTTGAAAAACTCAATTAAATCAAGAGAAAATGACCAATGTTACTATGAAACAAGCAGAAATACAAGCAAAATATAAAGGATCATCAGATCCAGCGACCAAGCAAAAACAACACATGGAAATGATGGCACTTTATAAAAAAGAAGGAATTAGCCCTCTGAGTTCAATGGCTACACAATTCCTATCAATGCCGTTCTTGTTTGCCATGTTCTCAATTGTAAGATCTGTTAGGGTGTTAAAGGTTACCACTATTGGACAGATCACCCTGATTGAACAGCCTTGAGCACAAATACAAGCAGGTAATTATGTTTATATGTCAATTATTGCAGTTTATCTGCCATTACAAATTTTATCAATGTTGTTACCAATGTTTTTACAAATGACTAAGAAGTCAAAAAAACCAATTACAGAGAAGCAAAGAAAAGCAAGAAAAAAACAATTGCTATTCCAATTGGTATTCATTTTTGTGTTTATCTTTATTGTCAGTTCGATTGCCACAGGGGTTGCCATTTATTGGATCTTCTCTTCTGGTTTCCAAATTGTTCAGACCCTCTCATTCCACTATCTAAAAGAAACAAGAACTAAACGTATTGTTAAAAAAAGAGAAAAAATGATTAAAGCAAGCAAAATGAAAAACACCAAAAATGCTTAACACCAAAAATAGAGTAAACAACTTCTTGTCAAAAAAACAGCAAACTGTAAAACTTGCTCATAGAATTGATAAAGAAGTTTTTTTATTCATTGCCAACCAACAACGATTATTAATTTTAGATTATTTGCGAAGTTTTTTACATGAACTTTTTGAAATTCATGTCCAAGCCTTAACTTATGACAATGGTCGCAAGAAGAATGTTTTGTACTTTCATCACAAAAATATTTTAGATGAAGCAAAACGCCAAGTAATTGAGAAATTTATTAAAATTGTTGTCCTAGGTAAATTTAAAATTTATCTACCAGTATTGCTTGCAGATTACAAACAGGTTTGAACTGCAGAGAGAACTTATACAAAAGAAATGTTTTTAACAGCCATTTCAAACTGCTTAAAAAATAAGGAGACTTATTTAACACCACCACTAACTAAAAAATCTAGAAAAAAACTACAAGAGATTTGTTCTGAGTATAGTTCAATTTGAAAAAACTCTCGTGACAATGTGGCTGGGAAACAAATTAAGATCAAATATAAAGCGAGAAAGTAATCGCTTTTTTTGATATAATCCAAGAGAGGCGACCAGAATATGATATTAAAATTTAATGACACAATTGTTGCACCAGCAACCAAGCTTGCAAAACAAGCAATTTCTATCATAAGACTTTCAGGTCCTGAAGCTTTTGAAATAGTTAATAAAATAATAAAAAAGCCCTTGCAGGTTAACAACTCACAACAACTGCGAAAAATCTATGAAGATGATCAGTTAATTGATGAGGCACTACTAATAACTTTTGTTGAGACCAAATCATTTACTGGGGAATTTGTTGTTGAAATAAATTGTCATGGAGGTATTTTGCTTGCAAATAAAATTTTAGCACTTCTAATTAAAAATGGTGCTAGAATGGCACTGAATGGTGAGTTTTCACAAAGAGCATTTATGAATGGTAAAATAGATTTACTACAAGCAGAGGGAATTAATAATCTAATTGAATCAAGAAACAATTTAGCAATTAAAATTAATGCTTTAAATGCAACAGGTAGTAATAATCAGAATATCTTAAAGATAAAAGAGAATTTAATTGATGTAATTTCAAAAATTCAAACCACAATTGATTACCCTGAGTATGATGATATTGAAGGTCTGTCACCAGCAGAACTGGCAGAGTCATTGGCAAAAACAAAATCTGAAGTTGAAAAGATTATTGAGGTTAGCCAAAGAGTTTTGAAAATAAATGATGGCATTAACACTTTGATTTTGGGTGAACCAAATGTGGGAAAATCATCTCTTTTGAACGCTTTGTTAAATGAGGACAAAGCAATCGTTACTGATATTAAGGGCACTACTCGAGATATTATTGAAGGACAAATAAACTTTGATAACTTTTCACTAAATTTAATTGATACAGCAGGAATAAGAAAAACCACAAATAAAATTGAAAAAATTGGAATTGAAAAGAGCTTAAAACTCATAGATACTGCAGATTTGATTTTGTTAGTTGTTGACTCACTCCTTATTAACCAAGAAATTTATCAAAAAATTCAAAATAAGCAACACATTGTGGTTGTTAATAAGGCTAAATCTTTATCAGATACAGTTAAAACACAAGCCAAAAAAGAGTATAATAATATTGTATTTATCAATGCAATTGATGCAGATATTGAAGAATTGTTGCAAAAAATCAAACAGATATGAGCAAATGATGATATTTTGCAAGCCGAAACAACTATTATTACAAATATAGACAATATTGGTAGTTTAAAAAGAGCAGCAGCAAGTCTTGACACAGCTATTGTAAACTTAAATAGCCAAATTGGCATTGATATTGTAATGGTTGACTTATATGAATCTTTGAATACCATTAATACAATGTTGGGAATTGTAGATACTGATGAGGAAGTAATTAACAACACTTTTAGAAAATATTGTTTAGGAAAGTAGGTAAAAATATGGGTATTTTTGACACACACACACATTTTAGTGATGAAAAGTATAAAAAGGAGGGCATTGAAGTAGTTGACATGATTAGTGAAGCAAAAATAAACGGAGTTTCAAATTTTTGTTGTGTTGGGTATGATGTTAGGTCATCAACTGCAGCGGTTCGTTATGCTTTTAAATATGAAGAGGTTTATTGTGCAGTAGGGATTCACCCCAATGACGCACACCTAATTAAAAACACAGACATCGAACAAATTGAGCTCTTAGCATATTCAGAAAAAGCAGTGGCGATCGGCGAAATTGGATTAGATTACTATTATTCAACTGAACACATTACTCGACAAAAAGAAATTTTTGAAAAACAAATTAAAATTGCTTTAGACAATGATCTTACGGTTATGTTACATATTCGTGATAAGGATGACAGTGACAAGGCCTATCATGACACACTTGAAATTTTAACTAAAATGAAAGTAAAAAAAGCCATTGTTCATTGTTTTACAAGAGGTTATAATATTGCTGAACTATTTATTAAAAAAGGTTATTTAATTTCAATACCAGGTGTTGTGACCTTTGCAAATGCCACAGAATTACAAGATGCTGTTAAAAAAATGTCAATAAACAGTATGTTGGTTGAAACTGATGCCCCATATTTAACACCAGTTCCAAATAGAGGAAAAATTAATACCTCTAAGGAAATTGTTTATACAGTTGAAAAAATTGCAAAATTAAAAAACCTAAGTAAACATGATGTTACAGACATTACAACGCGTAATGCAAAAAAAATCTTTGGAATAATATAAAAAAAACGCTTAAGCGTTTTTTTTAAATAAAGTCTGGTTGAGAACCTTTTTTAACTTTACGAGCACCTTTTCCATAGTAGTCATTTTCAAGACGTTTCAAGATAACTTTTTCTCAAATTTTACATCCTTCAACAACACCAGTTAATGGGTTTGGTGAAACTGTACAAGGTACTGAGAAGATCCCTGTAAAGTATTCTTTGATACCTCTTAATAGGGCACCACCACCACATAAAGTGAATCCATTTGTAATGATATCCCCAGCTAATTCTGGAGGTGTATTTTCCATTAATTCAATTATCATGTTTGTGATTCTTCCGAAGGCATTAACTAAGACGTTTCTTACCTCCTCAGAACTTATTAAAGCTTCTTTGGGTAATCCTGAAACCACATCTCTACCAAAAACAGACATTGTTCTCTCACCTTTGTATTTTGCAAGTGAACCTAATTCAATTTTTACATTTTCAGCAGTTTTTGATCCAATCAGAACATTGTATTCTGAACGAATGTATTTTTTAATTTCTTCATTAAGGGCATTTCCTGCCAATTTTGTAGATCTTGAGATAATGATATCTCCAGCAGAAATGATGGCAATATCAGTAGTTCCTCCACCAATATCAATTACAACATTTCCTTTTGCTAAGTCAATGTTAATACCAGCTCCAACAGCTGCCATTTTAACTTCTTCTTCAACAATAACAATGTCTGCTCCCATATCATAGGCCACTTGTTTTAGGGCAGTTCTTTCTAATTCTGTAACTTCACTTGGACATGCAAGTAAAATAATTGAGTTTTTTCAGTCATTTAACATTTTTAATTTTGAAAAAACATGTTTTAATAAATCTTTGGCCGCATCTAAATCAGTAATAACTCCATCTTTAATTGGTACGATCATTTGGATGTGATCGTGTGTTTTTCCAAACATATCGTATGCTTCATGACCTAAAGCTAACAAAGTGTTTGTTAAAGTATCATAAGCCATAATTGAGGGTTCGTTGTAAACAATCCCCTGCTTTCCAACATAAGCTAAAATATTGCTTGTTCCTAAATCTAGTGCAATAAATGTGCGATCTTCGCTTTTCATATAATTTGTGTCCTCCTATTAATTAGTCCTCTTCACGATTACTATATGTTAATGATACCAAATAATTATAAGAATAGACAAAAATTAGACCTATTTTATACAATTCTTTTCACCTTTTTAACATTATGTTAGTAAATTCTCTTATTGTAGGCAAACTCAAATAGGGGAAAAGGGTAATTTTTACTACTTAAAGAAAAAAACAACCCTAAGGTTGTTTTTTTTTTGATGAAATTATCTTGAAAGTAAGTCATCGTGATGTCTTTGAGCTTTAATAATTTCTCAAATTTCTGCTTCAAATTTTTTAGTTCCATTAATAACAGCTAGTAATGGTTGTTCACCAATTTTTGTTGGTAATTGAAGAGTATCTGCAAAGTATTTATCAATACCTCTAACAAGAGCTCCCCCTCCACAAATTGTGATACCATTTCTGAAGATATCCCCAGCTAATTCTGGTGGTGTGTCTTCTAATACTTGAACTGTTAAGTCAATGATTCTTGAAACAGGAACTTTTAATACTTCACGAATTTCTTCTGGTGTAATTTCGATTTCTCTTGGTAATCCTGAAACTACATCACGTCCATAAACTTTCATACGTCTTTCATCTGGATATTTTGCTAATGAACCAACATTAACTTTAATTGATTCAGCAGTTTTTGATCCAATTTCTAATCCATATTGTGATCTAATGAATTTTTGACATTCATCATTTAAGTAGTTACCAGCAACTTTGATTGATTTTGATAAAACGATGTCTCCTGATGCTAAAACAGCAATATCAGTAGTTCCCCCACCCATATCAACAATTAGGTTTCCAGTTGGAGCATAGATATTAACTCCTCCACCTAATGCAGCCATTTTAACTTCTTCTTCAACGAAGACTTGGTCTGCACCTAAGTTAGTTGCAATTTTTTTCAATGCAGCTTTTTCTAATTCTGTAATAACACTTGGACATGCTAATAAGATAATAGAATGTTTTAATTGTTTTGTAATTCTTAATTTTGTAAAAATGTATCTTAATTGAGATTCAGTTGCTCTAATATCAGTAATAACTCCATCAACCATGGGTCTAACCACACGAATTGTTTTGTTACCTTTCCCAATCATTTTATATGCTTCTTCACCAACAGCAACAATTTTGTTTTCTTTAATTCTATATGCAACAATTGAAGGTTCATTGTAAACAATCCCTTGACCTGCAATATAAACAAGAGTATTTGCTGTTCCTAAGTCCATAGACACGAAAGTAGGTTTTTTACTTGCCATATTTATTTCTCCTTTACTTATTTATTTTTATAACGAATTATATATTTCTATTTAAAAGTAGAATATATAATCTAAAGATATTTTAACACAAAAAAAGATGGCTTTCAATCTAAACCACCAATTAATTGCATTTTGAATACTATATGCTTCCAGCATATGCAAATGAATCTGATTTGTAAGCAATTGCCCCATTAATTACAGCATTACTTGCCCCTTTGGCAACTGTTACTGGAATTTCAAAGTAGTCCTCAAAATAGAACTTAACTCCTGGAATTTGAGCAACTCCACCTGTAATTATTAAACCATTTTTAATAACATCACCAGCAACCTCATTTGGTGCTTCTTCTAAAGCACTTGTGATTAGAGCTGTTAAGTTATTAAATGCACTAACTATAATTTTTGATATGTCATCTTCGTTAATCTCAGTGTTTGTTGGTAGTCCTGAATTCATGTTATAACCATAAACTGCAGTTTTAAGTGGATTTTTGTTTTTGATCAATGAACCCACAGCGTTTTTAAGTGCTTCAGCACTGATTTCACCAACAGCCATTTGTTTTTTTGCTTTTAAATACTTGATAATTTCTAAGTCTATTGAATTACCAGCAATTTTAGATCATTTTGAAATTACTGTCTCATTAAATGATATTATTCCCACTGTTGATTTTCCTGCACCAATGTCTAAGCACAAATATGCATCTGATTTGTGAATATTAAATCCAGCACCTAATACAGCTAACTTAATATCATCTTGAACATCTACGTAATAAACTCCTAAACCTTTAATTGTTGTTATAAGTGAGTCTCTTTCAAATGATGTTACACTAATTGGACATGCAAGTGTTACAATAGAATCTTTGATGTCATTTTTATTTTTTTGTAGGATGTGAGCTAAAAACAATCTTAAAATTGACATATCTGAAATTACCCCACGCTTTAGTGGGTATTTAATTAATATATTTTTTGAAAGCTTTCCAACAAATTTTTTAGCGGCATCACCAACGGCTACAACTTTTTTTGTTTTGTAGTCCATTGCCATAATAGTGGCCTCATCAAAGACCATACCTAATTTTTCAATATAAATTCTTGTTTTGCTAGTACCAATATCTATTGCTACATGGGTTTTTTGCTTAGCTGCATTTTTTGCCATATCTTGTTCCTCTTTTCTTTTAATAACAGATATATTCTATATTATTCTACCAATATGTTAACACTTTTAAAACAAAAAAAAGAAGTTTTTTCTAAAACTTCTTTTTTACAACACTATTTAATGTTGTATTCACGTGCATCTCTAATTGCAACAACTTCTAATCATTTTTCGATTTGTTTTTCATATTCTTTAGCACCCTCAATAACTGTTAATAATGGATCTGAGGCAACAGTAACTTTTAATTGGAAGATTGATTCAAAGTATGTATCAATACCTCTTAATAAAGCTCCTCCACCACAAATTGTAATACCATTTCTAATGATATCCCCAGCTAATTCAGCAGGAGTGTTTTCCATAACTTCAACAATTAAATCTGTGATTTTTGAGAATGGTGATAATAATGCGTTTTTAACTTCATCTGGAGAGATAACAACCTCTCTTGGTAACCCTGAAATCACGTCTCTTCCGAATGCTCGGAAAGTACGTCCGTTATCGATTTTTGTTAATGCACCGATTTCGATTTTGATTTTTTCAGCAGTTTTAATTCCGATTAATACGTTGTATTCTGCACGAATGTATTTTCTAATTTCTTCATCAAAGTGATTTCCAGCAACTTTGATTGATCTTGAGATAATGATATCTCCAGCAGAAATGATGGCAATATCAGTTGTACCCCCACCAATGTCAACTACTAAGTGTCCACTAGCGATTGAGATATTAATTCCTGCACCAATTGCAGATAATTTAACTTCTTCTTCAACTAAAACATTTTTTGCACCCATATCTGCAACAACTTGTTTTAATGCTCCTCTTTCAAGTTCAGTAACCCCTGAAGGGCAGGCTAGGACTACTAAAGCATTCTTTAAGATGTCAGATAATTTGATTCTTGAGAAAATAATTTTGATTAAATCTTTTGCTGCATCTAAGTCAGCAATAACACCATCAACTAATGGAACAACCATTCTTACATCTTGGTTAGTTTTCCCAACCATTTCTGAAGCTTGTTCTCCAGCAGCTATAACTGTGTTTGTGTGTACATCGTATGCCATGGTTGAAGGTTCATTATAAATGACCCCTTGTCCACCTAGGTAAGCAACTACGTTTGCAGTTCCTAAATCTAGAGCAACGAATTCTCTTTTACGATCTCATGATGCCATTCTATTTTCCTCCTTTATAAGAAAAAACCCTTCGTGTATAATTATACTACATTTTTTCATAAAATACCAGTATAATTGATTTGAAGGATATATTTTATGAGAATAAAACAAGTGATAATTGTTGAGGGTAAAACAGATACTGCTAAGTTGCAAACTGTGTTTGGTGCTGAAAATGTGCAGACTTTTGAAACTAGCGGCTTGGGTTTAACCCCAAGAGCATTACAAACCATTGCCAAATTAAACCAAACTCAAGGAGTAATAGTTTTTACAGACCCAGATGCTCCTGGTGTAAAAATCCGTGAACTAATAAATTCCTATTTAGATTATAAATGTTTTAATGCTTTTATTGATAAAAATAAAATAATTAATTCAAAAAAAATTGGAATTGCTGAAGCAGATGAAACCGACATCAGACAAGCACTTGAAAAATTAGTTGAATTTAAGGGTAAGGAAATTAACTCAATCAGTTATGAAGAATTTTTGGATAATGATTTTTATTTAAAACCAGTGCGTCAAAAAATTGCCCAGCACTTTAATTGAAATGAAAAAATTAATGCCAAAACTTTATTTAAGTGATTAAATTTAGTTAATCTAACGGTTGTTGATGTTAGAAAGATTTTAGGAGAATAGTTATGGAATTTGCAAAAAAGAAATTTGGTCAAAACTTTATCACTGATAGAAACTTAATTAAAAAAATCATTAGCATTTTAGATCCTGAACCAAACCAACTTGTAATTGAGATTGGTCCTGGTAGAGGTGCTTTGACTAAAGAGTTGGTTCAAAATTTTAAAAAAGTTGTTGCAATAGAAATCGATAAAGACATGGAGGCGCTTTTAAAAACTGAAATTAATAGTGATAATTTTGAGTTAATCACCCAAGATGTTTTGCAAGTTAATTTAAAAGAGCTAATAAGTTCAGAATATAAAAAAATCTCTTTAATTTCAAATACCCCATATTATATAACTAGTGAAATTATTTTTAGAGCTTTTGATTTAGCAAAAGACTTGGATAAAGCAGTCTTTATGGTTCAAAAAGAGGTGGCTCAAAGAATTTGTGCAAAACAAAATGAAAACAACTATAATAACTTATCAGTGGCTGCTCAATTTTATAGTGATGTAAAATATGAACTTACTGTGAGTAAGAACATGTTTCGCCCAGTTCCAAAAGTTGATTCAGCAGTTATTACATTGACTTTTAAAAATCAAAATTTAATTAAAGTAAATGATGACAAAGAGTTTATTGCTTTTGTTCGTAAACTCTTTAACAATAAAAGGAAAACGATTTTAAATAATCTAAGCAGTGTTTTGGGTGATAAAACTAAAAGTTTAACCATTCTTGAAGACTTGAAAATAGCCACAAACCTGCGCCCCGAAAATATCTCACTTGAAGATTTCATAAAGATCTATAAAGAGGTTCAAAATGAAAATTAAAGCTTATGCAAAAGTTAATTTAAATTTATTTGTTGAGCCATTAGATTCGAATGGCTTACACAAGATTAACTCAACCATGACATTGGTTCAAGATTTTTATGACATTATAAAAATAAAAAAAAGCAAGATAGATAGAGATAGCATCATTTCAAATTCAAGCCTTCTTGAAAAGAGCAATTTTATTTTTGAGGTTCTTGATTTATTAAGGAGCGAAGGTGAGATTGATGGTTTTTATAAAATCAAGTTGAAAAAAAACTTACCTATAGGTTCGGGACTTGGGGGTGGAACAGCTGATGCAATAGCTGTTTATTTAGGACTTGTTAAAAACAGGAATAAGCAACTTGATCAAAAAGTTGCTGCAAAAATTGGTTATGATTCTTACTTTTTTTTAAGTGGCTTTAAAACTGCACAAGTTAGTGGTTACGGAGAAAAGGTTATTGAATTAAATGAACTTAAGGTTGTAAAAAAGGATTTAATTTTACCAAATATTGAGTGTGAAACTAAGAAAGTTTATGAAAAATTTGATGAGGTTGGTTTTGAAGTGAGCAACCAAAACCATCTAACAAAAGCAGCCCTAAGTTTGTACCCAAAATTAACAGAGTATACAAAAATTGGGATAATGTCCGGTAGCGGATCTACCTTTATAAAATTAGCAAAAATTAGCAAAATTAAAAAAGACATTACAAAGTAGTGTCTTTTTATCTAATTAAGAATGTTTTGCACAAACGTAAATGCTATCTAAGTCTTGATTTGCAACACTTTGTTGCATTTTCATTTTTAAGATATTAACTGCCCCACCCTTATTGTCTTTTTGCATTTCTTCAATGCATTTAAAACATTTCATATCATA
Organism: Spiroplasma clarkii; assembly: GCF_002795265.1. Lineage (NCBI taxonomy): Bacteria > Bacillati > Mycoplasmatota > Mollicutes > Entomoplasmatales > Spiroplasmataceae > Spiroplasma > Spiroplasma clarkii. The sequence goes on along the minus strand of NZ_CP024870.1, from coordinate 1,548,372 downwards.
ATCTGCCATAAATATTACCTCCAAAAACTATATTCTTATTTTACACTAATGTTTCAAAATCTATCACTCTATCTGCTCACAAAGTTGAGAAATTAATATCATGAGTTGTTAAAAGAACAGTTCCTTTAAATGCTTGGATGGCTTCTAGCAAAGCTTCTTTTGCTAAGACATCAATATGGTTGGTAGGTTCATCAAGTACCAGTAAGCTACAAGGAACTAAACTTAATGCTGCTAGTCTAACTCTAGTTTGTTCGCCCCCAGATAACTTTTCCATTGGTTGCATCATTAAACCACTTTTAACACCAAATTGACCAATTTTTGCTCGAGCTTCTGATTCTGTAATGGTTGGAAAGTTATTTAACAAGTATTGCACAGGAGAAATCCCATTAACATCTTCAATTTGTTTAAAGTAAGCAACTTCAACCCCGTTTCCCAAGAACAATTCACCTGAAAATGGTTTAATTTCAGTTGAGATTGTTTTTAAAAAAGTAGTTTTCCCAATCCCATTTCTTCCTGTAATAATACATTTTTCACCTTCTCTAATTGAAAAGTTTAAAGCATGCAATAATGGGGTTTCGTAACCAAGCACCAACTCTTTTGCTTCTAAAACAACTGCTGAGGCAGGTCGTTTATAACTAAAATTGAATTTTGGTTTAGTTAAATCTCTTCTCTCAGTAATAACATCCATTTTATCTAATACTTTTTGGCGTGATTGAGCAGATTTGGCAGTACTTGCTCGAGCTTTGTTTTTAGCAACATAGGTTTCAAGCTTTTTGATTTCTTTTTGTTGAGCACTATATGACTTGTCATATTGTTCTCGTAACATTTGTGAATCTGCTAAATATTTATCATAATTTCCAACAAAGCGAGTTAACTTTTTGTTTTCTAAAGCATAAATTATATTACAAGTTTTGTTAATAAATTCATTATCATGAGACACCATAACAAAAGCCTTTTCATAACTTTGTAAAAATTTTGCAAGTCATTCAACTTGTTGAATATCTAAAAAGTTAGTTGGTTCATCAAGTAGTAAAAAGTCATCATCACTTAGTAACAGTTTTGCTAAAATAACTTTTCCTCTTTGTCCTCCAGAAAGAACCCCCATAGTTAAAGATAACTTATCAATACCAATTCCCAAACCATCAACTAAGTTACCAATTTTTTTATCAATTGTGTCAAAGTCATTATGATTTAAGATGTCTTGATATTTTAGTGCTTTTACCAATTCTTCTTCTTTGTATTCAACCACCATATCTTCATAAATTTTGTTCATTCTTGCTTCTAATTCATATAATTCATTAAAAGCATCTTTTAAATACATATCTACTGTTTGGTTTTTATCAACTGCTTGGTGTTGATCTAAATAACCTACCTTAGTTTTTTGGTGAATTTCTAAGGTTCCATGATCGGGAAGAATTTTTTGAGCAATAATATTTAATAAGGTAGTTTTCCCGGCCCCATTTGGTCCAATTAAGGCAATGTGTTCACCCTTATTTACTTTAATATTGGTATCTTGATATAAAAGTTTATCCCCATTTTTGTGGGTTAAGTTTTGTAAATTTGCTAATCCCATGTTATCTTCCTCCTTAAATCACAATAAAAAATACTTGTACTATTATATATGATTTAAAAATATTTTATCGAAATTTCAACATTTAAAAACTGCTATAAAGTTCAAAAACCCTAAAATAAGCCCCTAAAACAAAGGGAAATTTAAATTTATTTTTTTCTGGTTGAGTTAAAAACCATTCGCTTTTTTGGTATCATTAAGTTGGAGACAGAAAAAATGGAAAAAGACAATATTAAAATTTTTGGATTATCAGCTAGCAAAGAGCTGACTGACAAAATTTGTAAAGTACTAGGAGTAGAACCAGCCAAGTTAAACACAAAGAGATTTATGGATGGAGAAACTCTTGTAGAATTAGTGGACTCTGTAAGAGGACAAGAAGTTTATGTAATTCAAGCTACCAACACACCAGTCAATGACAACTATATGGAGTTGCTTATTGCTGTTGACGCTTTTAAGCGTGCTAGTGCCGGCAAAATCAATGTAGTAATACCTTACTATGGATATGCCCGACAAGATCGTAAAGCTAAAGGGAGACAACCAATTACAGCTCGATTAATGGCTAACTTATTAGAAACGGCAGGGGTTGACCGAATCATCACCGTAGACATTCACTCTGCACAAGCAATGGGATTTTTCAATATACCAATGGATAACTTTTCAACAGCCCAAACAGTGGCTTCTGAAATTATTGACACAATTATTGAAGAACAATATTTACCAAGTGAATGTATCTTAGTATCTCCCGATCATGGAGGTTTAAACCGAGTTCATGGGGTTGCTGAATATACAAGGGCCACTATTAGCGGGATTGCTGTTATTGCAAAAAGGAGGCCTGAACCAAATAAATCAGAAGTGGAATTTGTTTTAGGAGACATAGAAAACAAAATTTGTTTTATAGTTGATGACATGATTGACACTGGAGGCACAATCATCAATGGGGCCCGAGCTTTAAAAAAAGCTGGAGCAAAAGAAATTTATATTATTGCATGCCATGGGTTATTTAATGGTGATGCTAAAGCAAAAATGTGTCAAGCAATAGAAGAAAAAATTGTTAAACGAGTAATTGTCACAGACACAGTTGAAATTCCAGAAGAGAGAAGATTTAAAGAACTAAAAATAATCACTGTTTCAAACTTAATTGCCAATATGATTTTAAGTTCTTATGAAAAAGAGTCATTAACAAATGTTTACAATGACTTTAAAAACTCAATTATAAAAAGAGTAGAAAAACATTTAAAAGGATGTAAATAAACAATGCCAAAATTAATTGTAGGTTTGGGAAACCCAGGAAAACAATATGAGCAAACCAGACATAATGCCGGATTTATTGCACTAGATACTTTAATGGACAGTTTTGCAATTTCTAGTCAAAAAACAGCCTTTAAAGCTGAATTGTATTTTGCCAATATTAAGGGTGAAAAAGTTATTTTTGCAAAACCTCAAACTTACATGAACCTTTCAGGAGAAGCCGTTTTACAAATCTTAGCTTTTTATAAAATCCCCATCTCAGATCTTGTAATAATTTATGACGACAAAGATTTACCAATGGGAAAATTGCGTTTTCGTGAATCAGGAAGTGCTGGAGGACATAATGGTATGAAAAGTATCATTCATGTATTAGGAACACAAGACTTTAAACGCTTACGCATTGGTGTTGACATGCCCCCAGAACATTTTAAAATTGTTGACTGAGTTTTAAGTAAAATGTCAGCAGCAGAAATTACAGAAATTAAAGCAAATATCAATCAAGTCAAGGGGTTTGTAGATGATTTTTGCCAAAATCTAGATTTTAAAAAAATAATGAACAATTATAATAAATAGGAGAGAAAACATGAACAAACACAATACCTTAGTGGTGGTTGGAGCTCAATGGGGCGATGAGGGTAAAGGAAAAATCACAGATTACTTCTCGCAAACAACCAATTTAGTAGTAAGATTTTCAGGAGGAGATAATGCTGGACACCAAATTCATTTTAATGGTAAAAAACACAAGGTTCGCATTACCCCATCAGGTATCTTTAATAAAAATGTTGTCAATATTATCGGGAATGGGTGTGTAGTTAATTTAGAACAATTAATTGAAGAAATTGAATTAGTAAAAAAAACTTCACCTGAAATTGGAACCCTATTAGTTTCTAATAGAGCCCAAATTGTTTTACCATACCATATGCAAATTGATGCAGCCCAAGAAGAAGAACGTGGTGAACAAAAAATAGGTACAACAAAAAGAGGAATTGGACCTGCATATCAGGACAAAGTGTCTAGATCTGGAATAAGAATTGGAGACCTAGCTGACCCGGACTTTAAGGCAAAGTTTTTAAAAATCTACACTCATCAACAAAAATTATTAAAGGCAATGTATAATATAGAAATTAATGATTTTGAAAAAACACACTCTAACCTAATAAAGTGCTATGATTATATCAAAGACTATGTTGTTGATTGTGGTGAGTACATTGAGTCAGCAATTAAGGAAGGAAAAAAAGTACTTTTTGAAGGTGCCCAAGGGGCAATGTTAGACATTGATCATGGTACTTATCCTTTTGTAACTAGTTCAAACTGTTCTGCAAGCAATGTGGCAACCGGAACAGGGATTAGTTTTAAATATATTGACACAGTATTGGGTGTGGTAAAAGCCTATTCAACAAGAGTTGGAGCTGGAGGATTCCCAACAGAGTTAGTTAATGAAATTCGTGATGGAATTCGTGAAAGAGGGAATGAATATGGAGCCAATACCAAACGACCACGAAGAGTTGGTTGACTTGATGCAGTGGCATTAAAATATGCAATCCGCACCTCAGGAATTGATAAGATTTTTATTACCTTATTGGATGTTTTGTCTGGAGTTGATGAAATAAAAATTTGTAATAAATATCTTCTTAATGATAGAGAAATACAAACAGTGCCACCAACCACAGGTGAATATGAAAAATGTATTGCTCAATATTTAACTTTACCAGGTTGAACCGAAGACATTACTCAAATTTCATCATTTGACCAATTACCACAAAATGCAAAAAACTATTTAAAAATGATTGAAAAAGTTTGTGAAGTTGATATTATAGGTTTTTCAGTAGGACCAGATCGCAAACAAACAGTAACGTTACAAGAAGTATTTTAAAGAATTTAGGAGGACAAGAAATGATTTCAAGATATGCTAACAAAGAAATAGAACAAATTTGAAGTGACCAAAACAAACTAAACACTTGATTGGAAGTTGAAAAATATGTAGTTGAAGCTTGAAAAGAATTGGCTGTTGTCCCAGAAACTGACTGTAATTTAATTTTTAAAAATGCAAAAATTAATCAAAAGAGAATGTTAGAAATTGAAAATGAAACCAAGCATGATGTGGTGGCTTTCACTCGAGCAGTTTCTGAAACATTGGGGCCCGAAAAACGCTGAATTCATCTGGGATTAACTTCAACAGATGTAGTTGACACTGCCCAAAACAAAATGATTAAGTTATCAAATGAGGTAGTTTTAAATGGAATCATTGGTTTAAAAACTGTTTTGGCAAAAAAAGCAGTTGAATATAAAGACCAAATTATAATGGGGAGAACCCATGGGATTTATGGTGAACCAACATCACTGGGTTTAAAATTTTTACTATGGTATGATGAAATCAACCGACAATTAACGCGCTTTAACTCAGCTCGTGAACAGATTGAAGTTGCAAAAATTTCAGGATCAATGGGAAACTATGCAAACTTAGAGATTCAAGTTGAAATTAAAGTAGCAGAAAAAATGCAGCTTGGTTTAGATTTATTGTCGACTCAAGTAACCCAACGAGATCGCCATGCTAACTTAATTTGTGTTTTTGCAAATTTAGCAAGTACTCTAGAAAAAATAGCAACCGAAATTCGCTTACTACAACGCAGTGAAGTACAAGAATTGTGTGAGGGTTTTGGAAAAGCCCAAAAAGGCTCAAGTTCAATGCCTCACAAGAAAAACCCAATTAGCTCTGAAAACATTTCAGGGCTAGCACGCTATGTACGGGGTTTTGTTAATATAGCACTAGAAAATAATGTTCTTTGACATGAAAGGGATATTTCTCACAGCTCAAATGAGAGAATTATGTTTCCCGATATATTTAATATTGTTGTGTATATTTTAAACCGCACCACTGATACTATTAAAAATTTGGTAGTAAACAAAGAAATGATAGCAAAACACATTGAAGAACATAAAGGTTTATTTTTTAGTCAAAGGGTATTAACTTACATTTTAATGAAGTATAATTATTCTAGAGAAGAAATTTATGATTTTATCCAAAAATGTACTTTAGAAGCACAAACCACTCAAAAAGATTTTAAAGAGGTTTTGCTTGCTAATAAAATTACAGATTGGTTAGAAGACATTGGTGAATTGGATGAATTATTTGATATAAAAATTTTTACCAGACATGTTGACAGCATATTTAGAAGGGTGTTGAAATAACTATGGAGAATCAACAACTGACGACTTTGATTTCTGAAGAAGAAATTAAAGCAGCAATCATAAAGGTTGCATCAGAATACTCAAAAGCTTATGAAAATGAGCAATTAACAATTGTGGCAGATTTATCAAACACATTTATTTTTGTAGCAGATCTAATTAGAGAATTACAAATTGACACAACCATTCAATTTATTGTAAGAGATGGTACTCAAAAACCAAATAGTCTAATTGATTTGGGTTTAAATGAATCATTAAAAGGTAAAAATGTTTTGATAGTTGCAGATGTTTATTATAAGGGGAATACACTAAAAAGAATCAATGATATTGTTACTAGTGAAAACCCCAAAGACATTAAATTACTAACTTTAGTTGATAAAAAAAGCAAAGAAAGAGAATTTGAGTTAGAAATTAATGCCTTATTTAAAATAGAAGATATTTATATTGTGGGTTATGGTTTAACCCATAATGGTAGTTATCGTGGTTTAAAAGGAATTTACAGCATTAATTTGGAGGAAGAAAAATAATGAAAAAGTCATTTTTTGTCTCAACCCCAATTTATTATCCAAGTGGTAAATTACACATTGGACATACTTACACAACAACATTGGCAGACATAATGGCTAGATATAAAAAAGAAAACGGCTATGACGTTTTCTTTTTGACTGGTTCAGATGAACATGGACAAAAAATTGAACAAAAAGCAGCAGAAGCTGGAGTTACTCCACAAAGTTATGTTGATACAATTGTTTCAAGTTTTAAAGACTTGTGAAAAATTTTAGAAATTGATTATGACCGCTTTATTAGAACAACCGATAAAGATCATGTTGCTGCTGTGCAAAAACTTTTTTCTAACTTATTGGCTCAGGATTTAATTTATCCATCGAAATATAAAGGTAAATACTGCATTAGTTGTGAAGAGTTTTTGACAGCCGAACAAATGGATGAAGGTTTTATCCACAAGGTTTGTCAAAAAGAAGCAATTGATTTTGAAGAAGAAACTTATATGTTAAGAGTTTCAAATTTTAAAAAATATTTAACAGAGTTGTTTGAGACAAATTTTTTAGAGCCTGAAGCTCGAAAAAAAGAGATGTTAAACAATTTTATTAATAACAACCTTGAAGATCTTTCGGTTACAAGAGTAAGTTTTGACTGAGGAATCCAAGTGCTTGAAAACCCCAAACATGTAATCTATGTTTGGTTAGATGCACTTTCAAATTACATCACAGCATTAGGGTGGGGTAGTGAAGACAATTCTAAATTAAAACAATTTTGAATTGAAGGAGAAGTACTTCAATATGTCGGAAAAGAAATCACCCGGTTCCATGCAATTTATTGACCAGTGATGCTACAAGCATTGGGTTTAAAAGCACCAGACAAGCTGGTGAGTCACGGTTGAATCTTGAGCAAGGACACTAAAATGTCTAAATCTTTGGGAAATGTGATTGACCCTGTTGAAATTATTGAAACTTATGGTGCTGATGCTTTAAGATTTTATATTGCCAATAATTTACCAACTGAAAAAGATGGTAATTTTACAAATGATTTGTTCATTGAGTCATTTAATACAAATCTAGCAAACAATGTTGGAAACCTGATTTCACGGGTTTCAAATATGATTATCAAATACTTTGATGGTTTATTACCTAGTGTTGAGATTGAACAACACCCTTTGATTAAAAGTGGTGAACAAACAATCAAGGATTATCAAAAATATATGGATCAATACAACATTAGTGAAGCAGTACAAAGTGTTTTAAAGTTGGGAAATGAATGTAATAAATTTATTGAAGATGTAAAACCTTGAGCTTTAGAAAAAGCAGGTCAAATTTCAAAGCTAAATGAAGTTTTAGCAATTTTGCAAAGAAACATTACAATTATAATTTATCTATTAAAACCAATTTTAGTGAAAAGCTTTGAAAAAATGTTTAACCAAATGGGGTTGACTTCAAACACAGTTAACTTTGAAACATTAAAAGCAAAAAAATTTAATTATCAAAAAATATCAAGCAAAGAAGTTTTGTTTGAAAGAATAAAGTAATTTAGAAATGGAGGAGTTGCGATGCAAGCTGACATCGTTGTTGTAGGAGCAGGGCATGCTGGAGTTGAAGCAGCCTTAGCTTGTGCACGTTTAAATAAAAAAACAATTTTAGTTAATCTTTATGAAGATAAAATCGCAACAATGCCATGTAATCCATCAATTGGAGGTCCAGCAAAAGGAATTGTTGTTCGTGAAATTGATGCTTTGGGGGGTGAAATGGGTAAAGCAGCGGATGCAACAGCGTTGCAAATGAAACTGCTGAACTCATCTCGGGGTCCCGGCGTTTGAGCCCTTAGAGCTCAATCAGATAAAATAGAATATTCAAATTACATGAAAAATGTAGTAAATAATCAAAAAAACCTTACTTTAAAAGTAGGAGAAGTTGCAGACATTCTTATTGATAAGAATAATAAAGTAACAGGAGTGTTACTAACAGATGAAACAAAAATTACCTGCCAAGCAGTAATTTTAACAACCGGAACATACTTATCAAGTTTAATTTATCGAGGATCTGAAAAATATCAAGCAGGTCCTAATGATGAAAAAACTGCAACAAGGTTGTCAGAAAGTTTTAAAAAACTGAATATTAATTATTTTAGATTTAAAACTGGGACACCACCAAGAGTGAAAGCAAATTCAGTTGACCTTTCAAAAGCAATTTTGGAACCAGGAACTGATATGCAATTGGCTTTCTCTTTTTCAACAACTAAACCACTACCATTTGCAAAACAACTACCATGTTACTTGTTACACTCAACACCTGAAACAAAAAAAATCATTGAAGCAAATTTAACAAAGTCAGCAATGTATTCAGGGCAAATTGATGCAACTGGACCAAGATACTGCCCAAGTTTTGAGGATAAAATTGTGCGGTTTAATCAAAAAGAAACTCACCAAATTTTTTTAGAACCAGAAGCAAAAGCATTAGATACATTTTATGTGCAAGGTTTTTCAACCTCAATGCCAATTGATGTGCAAGAAAAAATGCTAAAAAGCTTACCAGGATTTGAAAATGTGATTGTGGACAAATGAGCATATGCAATTGAATATGATTGTATTGATCCTCAACAATTATCACTAAGCTTAGAAATGCGTCAAGTGCCCAACCTATTTACTGCAGGTCAAATCAATGGAACTAGTGGCTATGAAGAAGCTGCCGGACAAGGATTAATTGCAGGAATTAATGCAGTGCGGAAACTGAATGTTCAAAACCCATTTATTCTAAAACGGAGTGAGTCATATATTGGAGTTATGATTGATGACATTGTTACAAAAGGTGTTATTGAACCATATCGACTTTTAACAAGTCGTGCTGAAAACCGGTTAACTTTGCGAAATGATAATGCAGAAGTTAGACTAAAGCAATATGGTTATGAATTGGGTTTAGTTAGCCAACAAGAATATGATAAATATTTAGTATTTAAAAAACAAATTGATGAAGCAATTGAGGAATTAAAAAATGTTAGATTCAGTCCCAAATCTGATTTGGCACTTGAGTTAGACCAACTTGGTCAAGCCCACCTGTCACAAGGATTGAGTGGCTATGAAATTTTAAAACAACCTCAAGTTGACATCAATGTCTTAGTAAAATATCTTGACAAATTACAAAACCTTTCAAATAACCAATTACAAAATATTTTAATTAATATTAGATTTGAAGGGTATATCAAAAAAGAAAATGAAACTATTGAAAGATTTAATAAATTGGAGGCCAAACAAATCCCCAATGATGTTGATTATTCAAAAGTTGAAAATATTGCCATTGAGGCAAAACAAATCTTAGAAAGGATTAGACCCACTTCAATTGGGCAAGCATCTAGAATCACAGGTGTCAATCCTGCAGATATTCAGATGTTATTATTCCATTTGAAGAAGAAATATAACACGGTCTAAAATATATCAAAATGATAAATGTTAATAAAAAGAATAAGGTTAAGAACAAGACCTTTGAATTTCTAACCATTTTTTCAATGACCTTTGGAATAGTGGTTGGATCAGGAATTTATTTAAAAAACTCTGGAGATAATGGAGTTTTAGCAAGAGCCAATGACAATCCTTGAGTGGCTATGGCAGTTTGAGTTTTTGTAGGGATCTTTGCATGTATGATGATGTTTACATTTCTTGAAGCATCAAGTGCAGCAAAAAAAGATGACTATAACTCAATGGGAGTTTTAGGAGCTCAGTTTTTAGGAAGAAAATGAGGTTCATTATTCTCAATCTTCTTTATTGTAATTTACACACCACTTTTAACAATCATTGGAGCATTATTTACAATTAATTCACTATTTAGTGCAATTGATGCTTTTATGTTGGCATCAGGTAAAGGATTAAGTGAAGCAATTGGCGGAAATGATGTGAGAATTGTGGTAGAACTTATATTAGGGGCAGTTACCTTAGTAACTTTCCAAGCAATTAATTCAATTTATAAAGATTCAGGAAAATGAATTCAAATTATTTTTTCAATTTTAAAATTTGTACCTTTAATTATTGTAATTGGAGGTGGAATTACATTATATGCAACTGGAAATGTTGAAAATAATACTTTTACAAACCAAGGTGGTTTTAAATTTAACAGCATCTTTGCTTGTTTAATTCCAATCTTGTTTGCTTTTGATGGTTTCTTGGATTCAATCAATATCCAACATGACATTGAACATAAAAAAGTAGTTTCACCAGCAATGTTAACTGGTGTAATTTCTGTAGCAGTATTCTACTTAATTGTTACTGTTTCAATTTTCTTAGTTTCACCAAATGGTAACGTTTTAACAATGTTTGATAAAGCAAGTCCAGGGTTTTCACTAGCCTTTAACTTGATTATCACTTTAACACTGCTAACAACAATTAATGCTTATACAACTTTATATCCAAAAATTGTCCAAGCATCATATGATGAAAAATACTTATACAAAAGAAGTTTTGATGAAAAAATTAAATGAAAAAATGCCACTTGAATCAGTGTTATTATTACTGATGTTGTGATTGTTACTTTTGTAACAACTTCATTATTAATAGATAGCACGGACTATTTCTTAGTTGCAGATTATTCTGCAGATACAGGGATTTTATATGCCTTTACAGTCTATGCACTGATAATGTATGGAGTCATAAGAAATAGAAAGACAAAAAAAGTTGAAGTCAAAGAAATGAAAAACACCCATGTTTTAAATATTATCACCTTGGTTATCCTGGTCTTTATGATAGGGTACATGCACTACATTAGTATCATCGACAGTATTATTGTTTATGCAAAAGAAGGTGATCCATCTAACTTGGTGGTACCAGTAATGTGATTTGGATTTGCCATTATTATGGGATTTGCTTTTTTAATCAATGAAAACTTAATGTTGAGTTGAAAATTAAAACAATTAACAAGCAAACCAGATCAAAAATTAGCAAAAGTTAAATAATAGCAACAAAAGCTATAGGTTAACTAGTAAAGGAGTAATTTATGATCAAAGTAAATAAGGCCAATAAAGCCAGGAACAAGATTTTTGAGTTTTTAACAATCTTTTCAATGACTTTTGGATTAGTTGTGGCCTCTGGAATCTATTTAAAAAACAGAAACCAGTATGGTGGGGTTTTGTATGAAGCCCAAAATAATCCATGATTGGCAATTATGGTTTGAATTTTTATAGGGGTAGTTTGTACTTTAATGATGGTCTCATTTGTGGAAATCACAGGGGCTATGAAGGATGGAGAACACTCAACCTTACAATCATGAACCAAAAAGTTTATTAATCGTAAGTCAGCTTCATGAATTGCTATCTTCTATGTAGCCTTTTATATGCCGGCAATTGGAGCATTGGGTTCAATGTTCTTAATTGATATCTTGTTTGAACAAGGAATCAGACTGCTAATAATTGAAACACAAGGTAAGGACCAATTGGTTATTGCTTTAGGTGTTCCAGGGTATTTAGCAATCAAATTAATTTTATCAACAATTTTATTGGTTGGGTTTCAAGTTATGAATGCTACAACTATAAAACCAGGACGTTGAATCCAAACAATTTTTACATTTGTAAAATTCTTACCACTAATTGTTGTGGTAATTGGGGGAATAGTTTTATATGCCACAACCCCAAATATGTCTAACTCATTTAATAAGAGTGGCACTTTGGTTTGAGGAGCTTCCTCAACATTTGCCACAATGGTGCCTATCTTATTTGCTTTTGATGCTTTTATGTATGCAGCAACTTTACAAAAGGATGTTGAACATAGAGAAGTAGTAGCACCAGCACTACTATCTGCAATTTTAGCTGTTACAATTTTTTATGTACTAATTACTGTGGCAATCTTTTTGGGTGCAGATGATGGAGATATTTTTAAACTCTTTACAAATATCTTTTCAAATAAGCTCAATGCCCCTTGGGTTACCTTTATCTTTAAAGTAATTATTGCAGCAACCTTGTTAACAATGATTAATGGTTATACAACTTTAATTCCTAAAACAGTTCAATCTGCTGTTGAAGAGGAATTACTATATTTAGGTAAAAAAAATGTAGGTAAAATCACAATAATTAAAGCTGCCATTATTGGAGGAACTATTCTTGGAGCAATTTATATAACTTCAATTATTGCTTCAATCATAATTACAGCAAAAGGTGAATCTCAAGTAATTTTTGACAGGACAGGAGTGGGAATAGAAAAATTGTATGTCCCAAACCCTATGGAAGTTCTGGATTTAATTTCTAGTACAACTGCAGTTTATGCTTTTGCAATTTACTTAGTGACAAATATTGCTCAAGTTGTGAATCGCTTTACTAATAAAGTTGAAATTAAAAAAGTTAAAGGTGGCTTGGTTTGTGGAATTCTGGCCTCAGGTTTAGTTTCAATAGTTATGGCATACCTATTATATGCAACATTTATTGGAAAACCATTTGCTCTTGATAGACCCAAAGGTGTTAGTGCTGATGATTGGTGAGATAACCAAAGATCTGCTATTATCAATGGGGTGGCGTCAATTCTAGTCTTGGTTCCAATCTTTACTTGATGAGGAATCAATGAGTACCAATTAAAAAAACATGTTTTGAATAAAGAAGCAGTTTAATAAAAATTTAAGAACACAAAGGGGCTAATGGTTAAATCTTTAACTAGGTTCCTTTTTTATTGGCCTATTTTGCTGCTAAGTGAGAGAGAAAGACCTTACTAAAATGGTACAAAAAGATAACTTTTGTTTTGATAATCATTTATAGTTAAAGATTATGATAGAATAAATGTAGTTTAACTAGCACTTAGTTATAAGCATTTAAAAATCCATTTGAGGTAAATCACAAATTGATTGCATGCTTTTTATTTTGTTAATGGAGGTGTTTTCTTGTTTGATTGAGAAGTTTTTGATGAATATGTTGGTTCAATTGCCGCACAGCAACAAGCAGAACTTATGAGGTTTTTGCAGCTTTTACAAGCAGAAAATCAAAAGTATAACTTGACGACAATTGTTGAAACTGAAGATATTTTTTACAAGCATTTTTTAGATTCAATTTTGTTTGCAAAAGAACTCCAATTAAATAATCAAAAAATATTAGATATAGGTACTGGGGCAGGGTTCCCGGGTATTGTCATCAAAATTTTGTTTCCCCAAACACAAGTTTATCTAATAGAAGCAAATAATAAAAAAATTAATTTTTTAAAATTAGTCATTAAAGAATTGAATTTAAAAAACATCATTCCAGTAAACCAAAGAGCAGAGATTTTTAGTGTTCAACATAAAGAAGAATTTGACATTGTCATTTCAAGAGCAATGGCACCATTAAATGTTTTGTTAGAAGTTGGGGTACAAGCACTAAAGGTTAATGGTACTTTTATCTGTTTAAAAGCTAAGAATGTTGGAGTGGAAATTTTAGATTTAAATGGTAAAGAGAGTGATATTGCTTTAAAATTAGTAGTAGAGCAAAAGCTTTTTGTAGACAATATTGGTGAAAGAGTCAATTTGTTCTTTAACAAAATAAAACCGACAAACTCAATTTACCCAAGACAATATTCACAAATTAAGAAAAAACCACTAGGAAAATAAGCAAAGGAGATTTTAATATGGCAAAAGTAATTTCGGTATCAAACCAAAAAGGTGGAGTTGGTAAAACAACTACAGCAATAAACCTTGCATGTGGACTTGGATTTTCAGGAAGAAAGGTTCTTTTAATTGACTTAGACCCACAATTTAATGCAACTTCAGGAATTGGTTATGAAATTGATGAAAATACAAAAAGTTTATATGAGGTTTTCATTGGTGGGAACACTTTAAAAGAAATTATTGTAAAAGAGGTCAAAAAAAATGTTGATTTAGCACCAAGCTCACTGGATGTGGCAGCAGTTGACTTAATTTTATTAGAACAAAAAAACAGTCAACAAAATGTTTTAAAAGATCAGATTGATAGTGTGAGAGGTGACTATGATTTTATCATTATTGATTGTCCACCAAGTTTAGGTCTAGTTAACAGAAATGGTCTAGCAGCATCTGATTCAATTTTAATCCCAATCCAAGCAGAGCACTATGCAATGCATGGGGTTTCACAATTGCTTAGAACAATTAGAAAAGTTAAAGAAACTCTTAATGGTAACCTAACAATTGAAGGGGTACTAGTAACAATGTTTGATTCAAGAACAAAGTTAGCACATGATGTTTTACAAGAAGTTAACCGTACTTTCAAAAATTCAGTTTATAAAGACTATATTCCCAGAAATATTAAAATATCTGAATCATCAATTGGGGGACAGTCTGTCTTTGAATATGACAGCACTAGTCCAGGTGCAAAAGCATATGCTGCATTTGTAAAAGAGGTGTTAAAAAATAATGGCTACTAAGAAAAAATATCAATTTAAAGGTTTAGATGAACTATTTGGAGATTCAGTTAGTAACATTGTTGAAGGTATTCAAACCAACAATAATGAAGTTAAAGAATTAACTGTTATGATGCAAATAGACAAGTTAACTTCAAATCCCTTTCAACCAAGGAAAATATTTGATGATGAGCAAATCTCAGAACTAGCAGAGTCAATTAAACTTCATGGAGTTATTCAACCAATTATTATCAATAACCAAAATCAAATTGTTGCTGGAGAAAGAAGATGTAAAGCTGCAAAACTTGCTGGTTTAACTGAAGTTCCAGTAGTGGTTTTAGATCTTTCAAGTCAACAAATGGAAGAGTTTGCCATTATTGAAAATATTCAACGTGTTGATTTGCTTGACATTGAGGAAGCGGTTGCCTATAAAAAGCTTGCTAAAAACTTAAATCTTAAACAAGAAGAAATTGCCTCAAGAGTTGGTAAATCAAGATCTCATGTGGCAAACATTATGAGGCTTTTAAACTTGCCCCAAAATGTTCAAGATGGTTTAATGAGTAAAAAGTTAACAATGGGTCAAGCAAAACCACTGTTATCTATCTTAAATAATCCTGAATTGTTAAATCAAATTTATAATAGAATTATCATAGAAGATTTAACAGCAAGAGAAGTTGAGAGCTTAATTAAATTTACAAATCTAGATAGACCGCAAAAAGATGCAAAAATTACAAAAAACTCAAGCGTGGTGGCTACTGAAAATCGTATTATGAGAAAATTGGGAACAAAAGTCACAATTGAAAATCAAAAATTATCAATTCGTTACTCAGATAATAGTGACTTAAATCGTATTTTAGAATTACTTGGTTTAACCGAGGAAGAATTATAGAAAGAGAATATTTATGGCATTAAAAGTAGGAATTGTTGGTTTGCCCAATGTTGGTAAATCAACCTTGTTTAACGCAATCACCAACTCAAAGGTAGAAGCCGCAAATTATCCATTTGCAACAATTGAACCAAATGTTGGAGTTGTTGAGGTACCTGATGAAAGACTAGACAAGTTAGCAAAAATCTTTGGGAGTAAAAAAACCATTTATACTACCATTGAATTTGTTGACATTGCTGGGTTAATTGCTGGAGCAAGTAAAGGTGAAGGTTTGGGTAATGCTTTTTTAGCAAACATTAGAGAAACTGATGCAATTTGTCAAGTTGTTAGATGTTTTGACTCAAAAGACATTACCCATGTTGAAGGCAGTGTTGACCCAGTTAGAGATGCAGAAATTATTGAATTAGAGTTAATTTTAGCAGATGAAGCTAGTGTCAAAAAAAGAATTGCAAAGGTTGAACCTAAGTACAAGGCAGGTAAAGATAAGGTAATTATTGCAGAGTATGAACTCTTAAAAAAATGTGCTCAACAATTAGAAGATGGTAAAATGTTAAACAAACTTGACTTTGGTGATGAAGAAAGAATTTTATTAAAATCTTTTCAACTATTAACTTCAAAAAAAATGATTTATGTTGCCAATGTTGCTGAATATGAAGTTACAAATGACAATGATTATGTTAAGGATTTAAAAAAATATGCCGAACAAAACAATTGTGAAATTGTAAAAATCAGTGCTAGAATCGAAGAAGAATTAAGTGAACTAGAACCTGATGAAAAAGCAACTTTTTTAGCAGATCTTGGAATTACTCAACCAGGGTTAGAAGTATTGATTCAAGCAGCCTACAAAACTTTAGGTCTAAAAACTTATTTTACAGCAGGACCTCAAGAGGCCAGGGGGTGACAGTTTAAAACTGGATCAACTGCACCTCAATGTGCTGGAATCATTCATACTGATTTTGAAAAAGGCTTTATAAAGGCTGATGTTTATGATTGTCAAGATTTATTTTTACTTGGTGATGAACAAAAACTAAAAGCTGCCGGGAAGGTTAGATTAGAAGGTAAAGGCTACATAGTCCAAGACGGAGATGTTTGTCTATTTAAATTCAACAACTAACTACAGACTTTAGTCTCACTAACAACTTAACCACACAAACCTTGTGTGGTTTTTTATTTAAAAGTATAAAACCACATTTTTGCATTTCTAAGCAGAATTGAGTGATTAAAATGATTTATTGGAAACTCCTGCAAAAAATGGTTTATAATCTAATATATTAGAGGTGATTTAAATGTTTAGGGTAGGCCTTTCTAAAGATGCACATATATTTGTGCCAGGGCAAGAAATAATTTTAGGTGGAGTGCACATTCCCCATCATAGTCAAGTTGAGGCTTATAGTGATGGAGATGTCTTACTCCACTCAGTTTGTGAAGCACTTTATGGGGCTATGGGAATGGAAGATCTCGGGACTTATTTTTCACCTAAAAATATGGCAAGCAACTTTGATTCACAAATTATTGTGGAGGATGTCCTTAAACATTTACAACAAAATCAATACCAAATTTCTAACATTGATATTCAGATTGTGGTTGATGAGCCAAATTTGAAAACCTATAAACCAACAATCAAGCAAGCAGTTGCCACCAAATTTGCTTTAGAATTGAACCAGGTTTCAGTCAAAGCCACCAATACAGATAACACAGAATCACACAAAATTGAGGTTTATAGTGTTGTCTTGATTTACAAAGGAGAATAATTTTATGGATAAGATTAGATTAAGATATGCACCTTCACCAACAGGTTTTTTGCACATCGGAAACACAAGAACAGCACTAATGAACTACTTATTTGCAAAACATTATCAAGGAGATTTCATTGTTAGAATTGAAGATACAGACATTGAAAGAAATGTAGAAGGAGCCATTGAATCTCAATTTGACAATTTAAATTGATTGGGGTTAACTCCAGATGAATCATTTCTAACACCAAAAAAAGAATATGGCGAATACATTCAATCAAAAAAACTTGATCGTTATTGTAAACTTGCAGACGAATTAATTGTCAAAGGTTTTGCTTACAAATGTTTTTGCACTAGTGAAGAGTTAGATGCAGAAAAAGAAAGACAAGCAGCACAAGGGATTGTAGCAACTCGTTATAACCGTAAATGCCTTGGTATAAAAGATTTTACCCCTTATGAGGGCAAAGAATATAGCATTAGGTTTAAAGTTCCTGATGATAAAATTTACAAAATTGATGATTTGGTCAGAGGTATGGTTGAGTTCAACTCAAAAGAAATTGGGGACTTTGTTATTATTAAAACCAACAAAATCGCCACTTATAATTTTGCAGTGGTAGTTGATGACTTTGATATGGAAATTACTCATGTTGTTAGAGGAGAAGAACATATCTCAAACACTCCAAGACAGTGTATGATTTATCAAGCATTTGGTTGAAATGAACCCAGATTTTGTCACTTAACTCTAATTGTTGATGACACCAAAAAGAAACTATCTAAACGAAGTGGAAATGCAGTTTTCTTCATTTCACAATATCGTGAAAAAGGATTTTTACCACAAGCTGTGTTTAACTACATTGGTTTACTGGGTTGAAGTCCAAAAGTTGAAAAAGAGATCTTTTCTCAACAAGAGTTTGTTGAAATGTTTGATGAAAAACGCTTCTCAAAATCACCAAGTACTTTTGATATGGTGAAAATGAAATGAATTAATAGTCAATGAATGAAAAAAATGGATGATGTTGAATATTTAAAATTAACAAAACAATTTGTTGATCAAACTAGATTTAAAATAAGCAAAGTTGAAGACAACTGACTTGATGCAGTCTTGTTATTATTTAAAAAAGAGATTGAATTTGGTGCTCAAATTAATGAGCATTTAGATTTGTTCTTCAATGAAATTGAGTATGATGAAGCCACCAAAGCAATTTATGCAGAATTTACTGATGTAAAACCAATGGTTGAAGCTTTAAAAACTAGTTTAGAAAAACTTCAAGACTTTAATGAGGATAACATTAAAGCCATTATTAAAGAGTTAGAAGTCAATTTTAATAAAAAAGGTAAAAATTTATTTATGCCAATCAGAATTGCCTCAACCCTTTCAAGTCATGGACCAGAATTGGCAAAAACAATTGCCTTAATCGGTAAGGAAAAGGTTATTAAAAATATAACAAAGGTGATTTAAATGATTGATAAATATATTAGAGATAATGTTCATGGTGACATTCACATAAAACATGAAGTAGTTAAAGAAATAATTGATAGCCCTGAATTTCAGAGGCTTCGCCGCATTACCCAACTTGGAGGTGGACAATTTGTCTTTCCGGGTGCCAATCACACACGTTTCTCACACTGTATTGGTGTTTACCATATTGTAGGTAAAATACTTGCAAATGAAAAAGTTGCAGCACACTTTACTGATGAAGAGAAATTAATAGTGCAACTAAGTGGCTTATTACATGATATTGGGCATGGTCCCTTTTCACATTCTTTTGAAGCACTTTCAAAGCGAAATCATGAAGAATACACTGTTGATTTCATTTTACATGAAACCAACATTAATCGAATTCTAAAAAAACACCAAATTTCACCCGAAGAGGTTGCAAGTGTAATTCAAGGAAAGCATCCAAATAAAATTTTAAACCTGTTAATCTCAAGCCAAATTGATGCAGATAGATTAGATTACTTACTTCGTGATTCACGCAGTACTGGTGTTGATTATGCTAACTTGGACTTAGATTGAATTATTAGAAATGCTGAGGTTGTTGATAATAAATTGGTTTTTAAAATAAAAACTTTAAATGCAATAGAACATTACTTATTAGGGCGCTACCACATGTTCACCCAAATTTACAATCACAAAACCTCTGTGGCATTTGATCAAACTTACAAAGCTTGATTTCAACGATTAAAAGATCTATATCAAGAAAAGAATTACCAGTTTCAAAATAAGAGGATGCTTGAAGTTTTACAAGATTTTTTAAATGATAAACCTTGTAATTTAGAACGCTATTTAGTCCTAGATGACTACACAATGATTGATTTTATTAAAACTTGCACCACTGAAACAGATGCAATCTTACAAGACCTAGCAACTCGAATTATAAACAGACGTTTTTTAGGAGTAAGTAAATACATAAGTCAAAAAGAATGAGAAAGTTTAAGAAATTCACAAAATTCCCTTAAACAAAAATATTATTTTGATACAATTACAAAGAGTAAATTCAGCATTTACAATGAAGCAATTACAAAAAAAGATGAAAAAATATACATTCTGAATCAAGGAGTAATTAAAAGTATTGGTGAAATATCAGATATTTTAAAAATTGCCCCAAAAGAAGCAGACACTTATGTTTTTATAAAATAATTAGTGTAAAATTAACACTATATATGGGGGTGACCTTATGGCACAAATCAGTACAATTGAAATGGCATACAATTTTTTAAGAACAACTCATGGTGATGCCAGTTTTGAAGACATTTGAAATGCTATTTCAAAAGACATACATGGAAGTAACCATAGAAAAAATGAAATCATTGCAGAACTTTACAGTGACTTAGTCTTAGACAACCGTTTTGCACTTACTGCAGAAGGTAAGTGAGGCTTAAGAGATTACTTAAAATTTGATGACATTAAAAAGCAGTATGATTACATTGACAAATTTGACACAACAGAAGAATTTAGTGACCTTGATAATACTCAGGCACTAGACCCCGATTCATTTGATGAAGATGAAGACGAGGATGACGACGATGACTATGATTCATTAGATGACTTTGAAGTTGACATTGATGAAGACTTTGATGACTAGTTTTAATATCAAGTAGTTTTTAACGACTACTTTTTATTTTTTGAGAGTGAGGAAATATAAATGGCAAAATTTATTTTTATTACAGGTGGAGTAGTTTCTGGGTTAGGAAAAGGAATAACCGGAAGTTCACTTGGAGTTTTATTAAAACAATCAGGATTAAAAGTTTTTATGCAAAAATTTGATCCATATTTAAACATTGACCCAGGAACAATGAATCCCATTGAACATGGAGAAGTTTTTGTAACTGAAGATGGTGGTGAAACAGATTTAGACTTAGGACACTATGAAAGATTCATTGATGAAAACTTATTCAAAGTTTCATCAACAAGTGCCGGAAAAGCCTATGCTGAAGTTTTAGACAATGAGCGTCATGGACGATATAAAGGAAAAACAGTTCAGGTTATCCCCCACATTACCAATTCAATTAAAGAAAAAGTTTATACAGCTGAAGAAATTAGTGGTGCTGACATTGTAATTAGTGAAATTGGAGGAACTGTTGGAGACATAGAATCTCAACCTTTTATTGAAGCAATTCGACAAGTAAGAATGGATAGAGGTTATGAGAACGTTATGTTTATTCATGTGGCACTTTTGCCTTACTTGAGTGTTTCAAGAGAATATAAAACTAAACCAATCCAACATTCAGTTAAAGAAATGCTAAGTTTAGGAATTCAACCTGACGTGATAGTAACTCGTACTGTTGGAGATATTGATAGTAAATTAACTGAAAAAATTTCACTATTTTGTAATATTCCAACTGAAAATGTTATTGTGTGTCCAGATGCAGATACAATTTACAGAGTCCCTTTAATTATTGAAAAATCAAATTTACATAAAATTGTTGCCAAACAATTAAAATTAAATTTAAAAAATACTGATATGTCTGGATGAAAAAAATTTGTCGAAGATATTGAAAAATCAGTTGAGGAAATTAAAATCCACATTGTGGGAAAATATGTTGAACTTAGTGATGCCTACTTGTCAGTAATGGAATCACTAAAAATTGCTGGTTATACATGACACAAGAAGGTAAAATTTGTTTGAGTTAACGCAAGAAACTTGAACGAAAAAAATTTGCTAGATAATTTAGGTGATGCTAAGGGAATTTTAGTTCCTGGCGGATTTGGAGAAGCTGGAATTGCTGGAAAAATGTTAGCTGCAAAATATGCTCGTGAAAACAATATCCCTTACTTGGGAATTTGTTTAGGAATGCAAATTGCTTGTATTGAGTTTGCTCGTAATGTTTTAAATCTACCTGAAGCAAACACAACAGAAGTAGATCCATCAACTCCTGATCCAATTTTTGATATTATTATTGGTAAAAACCGAGAAAAAATTGGTGGAACCTTACGTTTAGGTAAGTATACTACTAAATTGAAAAAAGGAAGTTTAGTTAGTGAATTGTATGGAGGTGAAACAGCAGTTGAGCGTCACCGTCACCGTTATGAATTTAATAATGATTATATTGAAAAATTTGAGCAAGCCGGAATGGTTTTTTCAGGAATTTATGAAGAAAAAAAATTAATTGAAATTGTTGAGTTACCAAATCATAAGTTTTTTGTTGGTTCACAATATCATCCAGAATTTACTTCCCGTCCCAATAAACCAAACCCATTATTTAAAGGGTTTGTTGATGCAGTAATTAAAAATCAATAATTAAAAAACCAGTAGACCTTGCAAGTTAAGACTATTTAACCTTGCAAGGTCTTTTTTGTGTTAAAATAAATTGTCTCCCAAAAATTATTCCAAAAAAAATTTTCATCTTTAAAAAAAATTATCCATAACATTTTATTGTGTTATTATACTTACGGATAGGGAAAAAGAAAGGAAAAAAAATATGGATAATTGATTAACTTATTTTATGACAGAAACTTTAGGAACCATGTTATTGATAGTTTTAGGAAATGGTGTGGTTGCCAATATAGTTTTAAAAAATACAAAAGGTAATAATGGTGGATGAATCGCCATTACTGCAGGGTGATCTTTTGCTGTTATGTTGGGCGCAACAGTATCAGTTGCCTTGGGAGGTGATGCACATTTAAATCCTGCAGTAACAATGGCCATGATTGTGAATGGTTGAGAGTCAAATGTTGGGCATTTTGGACTGATTCCAATTATGTTAGTGGGTCAAATCCTAGGAGCAATTGTTGGTCAAATAATTGTTGACTTATTTTATATTAAACATATTCACCAAACAATCACTGAAAAAGAGGAAGGTTTAGTTTTAGCAATCCACAGTACAGGTCCAACTTACAAAAATACTTTTATTAACTGTTTTTGTGAATTTATTGGAACTAGTGTTTTGCTAGTTGCTATAATGGCAACCTCTGCTCAATTTACAGATGCAGGTTGAATGGGACCAATCTTTGTAGGGTTGGCAGTATTTGCAATTGGACTTTCATTGGGAGGAACTACTGGTTATGCAATTAACCCAGTTAGAGATTTAGCCCCAAGATTAGTTCACCAATTTTTACCAGTAAAAGGTAAAGGAAGCAGTGACTGGAAATATTCATGAATTCCAGTTGTAGCACCATTACTAGCTGGATGTGTTATTGGAGCATTATTTTTAATCAAAACTTAAAAGATAGTGAGGAGTCATTTCTATGAAATATGATGTGTGTATTATTGGAGCAGGAGTTATCGGAGCTTCTGTTGCTAGAGAGCTAGCAAAATATAATTTAAAAACAGTTGTTTTAGAAGCAAACCCAAGTTTTGCTCAAGAAACAAGTCAAGGGAATTCTGGATTAATCCATGGAGGATTTGATCCAAAGCCTGAAAAAATTAACGCAAAATTAAATCAAGAAGGTAAAAAATTATTTGCTGAACATTGATTTAAGGAATTGGACTTTAAACATGCCCCAGTCAATTCAATTGTTTTGGCATTTAATGAAGCTGAAGAAAAAAATTTAGAAGAATTAATTCAAAGGGGAATTAAAAACGGCTGTACTGAACAAGAAATTAAAATTATTAATCAGGATGTTTTACAAAAACTTGAACCAAACATAAATCCCAATGTTAAAAAAGCATTGCTATGTACAAGCTCAGTAGTGTTAGATCCAGTTGAACTAACAGGAGTGCTTTTAAAAAATGCCATTAAAAACGGCACAGAAGTTAAGTTCAGTGAAAAAGTAATTGGAATTGAAAAACCAAGTGATTTTAAAATCACTACCAACAAAGGAGTTTATGAAGCAAAAGTTATCATTAACTGTGCAGGACACTATGCTGATGAAATTGCTAAACTGGCAGGTTATCCAGATTTTGAATTAACCACAAAAAGAGGGGAATACATTGTTTTAAACCAAACCAAAGCAAATTCTGTAAACAATGTGTTATTTATGGTACCGGACATTCATGGTAAGGGTGTAATTGTAGCCCCAACTCTAACTGGGAAAGTGTTGGTAGGACCAACTGCAGTTGATGGAGTACCAAAAGATGAAACCCGTTTAATTACTAGAGAAATGGAAGACCACATTAAAGCAATTGGTTTAAAAATTATCCCTGGTTTAGACATGTCAAAAATTTGTTTAAGATTTTCAGGGTCACGTCCAATCTATAAAGAAACAGATGATTTTTATATAAAAACTGCAAAAGCAGATCAAAACTTTATTAATGTTGCGGGTATGAAATCCCCAGCACTTTCAGCAGCCCCAGCAATTGCAGCAATGGTTGAAAAAATGTTGGGAGCAGTTTTACCATTAGATCCAAAAGCAAATTGAGATCGTTTTGAAAAAAATGTATTTTACAATAGTTAAATTACCATCAAAAGGAGATGAAAGTAAATGGAAAAATATATATTAGCCTTAGATGAGGGAACTACAAGTGCACGTAGCTTACTTGTCAACAAAAAAGGAGAAATTGTGGCTCTAAGCCAAAATGAATTTTCTCAAATTTATCCAAATGCTGGATGAGTTGAACAAGATGCTACTGAAATTTGAAATACTCAAAGAACCACTATGGTTACTGCTTTGAATAATTTTAAAATTGATGCAGCCAGTATTGAAGCAATAGGAATTACAAACCAGCGTGAAACTGTTATTGTCTGAGACAAGGATACAGGAAACCCAATTTACAACGCGATTGTTTGACAAGATCGTCGAACAGATCAATACTGTATTGAGTTAGCAAAAACTCACAAAGAAATTATTAAAGAAAAAACTGGTTTGGTAATTGATGCTTACTTCTCTGCAAGTAAAGTAAAATGAATTTTAGACAATGTTTCAGGAGCTAAAGAAAAAGCCAAAAAAGGTGAACTTTACTTTGGAAATGTTAACAGTTGATTAATTTGAAAATTAACTGGAGGAGAAAAATTCTTAACTGACCACACAAATGCCTCAAGAACTATGTTATATAACATTAACACAAATTCATGAGATCAAGAGTTATTGGATTTATTTGAAATACCAATGTCAATGTTACCTGAAATTAAAAGTAACAGTGAAATTTATGGTCAAACATTTAGAGGGTTATTCTCAAAAAACTCTGAAGCTAGAGTACCAATTTGTTCATCAATTGGGGACCAACAGTCTGCCTTGTTTGGACAAATGTGTCTAGAACCAGGAGAAATTAAAGCAACTTATGGAACTGGAGCATTTATCTTAATGAATACAGGTTCTAAAAAAATTGATTCACCAAACGGATTACTAACAGTTGTTTCTTATGCAATTAAAGACAAAGTAACTTATGGATTAGAAGGATCAGTTATGATGGCTGGTGCTACATTACAATGGTTAAGAGATGAATTAAGAATAATTTATAAAACACCATTAAGTGAATGGTATGCCCAACAAGTAAATGATGATCGTCAAGTCTATTTTGTACCTAGTTTTTCTGGATTAGGTTCACCATACTGAGATCCTTATTCAAGGGGTGCAATATTTGGTTTAGATAGAGGAGTTACTAAAGAACATATTATTAAAGCAGCATTAGAATCTATTGCTTTCCAATCAAATGATGTTTTTGAAGTAATGCGTTTAGATTCAAATATTCCTATTAAAACTATTAAAGTTGACGGGGGTGCTGCTAATAATAACTACTTGTTACAATTCCAAGCAGATATTACTAGTTCTCAAATTATTAAACCAAAAAATACTGAAACTACAGCAATGGGTGCAGCCTATCTTGCAGGATTAGCTACTGGTTTTTGAAAAGACATTGAAGAAATTAAAAAAATCTGAGCAGTTGATAAAAAACTACAAGCTAGTGGTAAAGATGTTAGCAAAATTGTTAAAGGCTGAAAAGAAGCTGTCAGAAGAACAATGGGCTGATTAAAAGACATTGCATAAAAATAGCTAAGTAAAAACTATAAAATTAACAACCTTTTGAATTCTTCAAAAGGTTGTTTTATTGGCATGATTATGTAAACCCGTAATTCTATGGTACACTCATATTGTTATTGGAATTGTGTGAGTTACTATAGTTCCGGGTTTTAACTCATACTCAATGATGTGAAATGAGGATGATTAAATGAAAAAATTATTAGGATTATTAGCAGCCACTGGATTAGTGGTAAGTACAATTGCCCCAGTGGTAGCATGTAGTGAATCAGGAGACTACTTGGAAACAGTGACAATTGATGGTAAAAATGCTTTTGTGTTTTTTGAATTGAAGAATGATAAAATAACTGATGATGATGAAAAAATAATTTCGGGTTTTAGTGCTGGTGGTGAAGCAATTAAAGTCACATCATGAGATAGTGAAGCAGGTAAGGCAAAGGTTGCAGTTATTGCTGATCCTGACCAAGATAAATTTGATAGAAGTAAAGATCAAACAATAATTTTAGATTTGGCAATCTATTTATCAAAAGATATAAGTATTATTGAAAAACCAAGTACACCAGTGAATGAACTTGAGCCACTTGAAGTTATTGGAAAAATTAAAGTTATAATTAAAAAGCTTACAATTGAACGTTTTGTAGATCTAGCAGATCTAAATCTAAACTTAGATTTGGGTGAAATTGCAAAGAATGACAGAGAAAAAATTATTGATGCCTTTAAAGCAGAAAACCCAAGTGTTATTGTTATACAATTAGATGTGCCTAGAATAAGCGCAACTGGTGCAAAAATTAGAGCTACTTCATTTTCAATTGCATATAAAGGTGAAGTTCAAGTGACTTTCACAATTAAAGCATAGTCAACGAGAAAAACCCAATTTAATTGGGTTTTTCTTTGAAAATTTAAAGTAAGCTAAACTTTAATTATTAATTTAGGTTAAATATTATCAAATTTTTTTGAGATTTAGAGGTTTCTTAAAAGCATATAGTTGTATAATATTTATTAGGAGGATTTAATATGTCTAGAATATATCACAAAAGATTAGTTAACGCTACTGAAATGGTTAACGCAGCTCACAAAGGAAAATATGCAATTGGTCATTTTAACATCAATAACTTAGAATGAACAAAAGCTATTTTAGAAGCAGCACAAGAAACAAACACACCAACAATTATTGCAACTTCAGAAGGTGCTTTAAAATATATGGGTGGTGCTAAAGTTGTTGTAGGAATGGTAAATGGTTTACTTGATGAATTAAACATTACTGTGCCAGTTGCATTACACTTAGATCATGGTCAATCAATAGAGATGGCTAAAAAATGTATTGAAGCTGGTTATTCATCAGTTATGTTTGATGGATCACACCTACCTTATGAAGAAAATATTGCTAAAGTAAAAGAGTTAATGGTATTTGCTAAAAATCATGAAATCTCAGTTGAAGCAGAAATTGGTTCAATTGGTGGAGAAGAAGATGGAGTTGTTGGTGAAGGAGAACTTGGTGATCCAAAACAAGCAGCAGAAATGGGTGCTACAGGGATTTCAATGTTAGCAGCCGGAATTGGAAACATTCATGGTAAATATCCTGAATGATGAAAATCATTATCTTTTGAAACATTACAAGCTTTACAAGATGCATGTAAATTACCAATGGTACTACATGGGGGAAGTGGAATACCTCAAGATCAAGTAAAAAAAGCAATTACTTTAGGAATTTCAAAAATCAATGTAAATACAGAATTACAATTAGCATTTAGAGATGCTACTAGAAAATATGTTGAAGATAAAAAAGATCTAGATGATGATGCAAAAGGATTTGATCCTCGTAAATTGCTAGCACCTGGTTACAAAGCATTGAAAGCTACTTTTGTTGAACTAACCACTCTATTTGGTTGTGCAAACAAAGCTGGTAAATAATTTGTAAAACTAAATCATATTCTAAATTAATTAAACACCAACCAAAGCAAGAACTTATTTTCTTGTAGTTACAGGTTGGTGTTTTTTGCTTCTTGAAAACAATTAAATAATTGCATCAATAAGAGATATACTCATATTGAGGTTAAAGTATGAATAAAATAGTTATTAAATTAAAGCAGCATTTCAAAGTTCATTGAAGAAGTATTTTAGTCAGGATTGCATTACTAATGGTTGGTTTTCCAGTTAGTAGTTTTGGAGTAGCACTATACCAAACCACAACTTTTGGTGTAAGTCAGATGGACTTTACAATCTACACAATTGCAGCCTTATGAAAAGGTTATGATCAAACAACTGGAGAAATGTTAAATCAAGTTCTACAAAATCAATATTTAATAATTTTTATTCTGGTTTTACTGTTTATGACAATATTGAGTTTAATTTTTGCTCTTCCAAAAACAATTAAAAGTATTAAAAAAGAGAAAAACTATCAACCTCTATTAATGATGTTGGTTACATTGTTTTCAAATATCATTGTGGCAGTTTTAGCATATTTTTTGATGGATGTCTTTTTGAATGATGTATTACCAGTAGATTTTTTAAAAGAGCAACTTGACCAAAAAGTTAAAAACCTAATTTTTGTTGGTGCCTTTTTAATTTTTTGTTTTGGAATTGCTTTATGAGTTCATGCAAACATAATGTTGGGTCCATTTAATAGCTATTGTTATGAGTTTCAGAAGTTAACCAATAAACCCTATAGTTTTGCAAGAGTTATGATGGACTTAGTAATTTTTGCCCCTGGTTTATGTTTATGATTTTTTCTTCCTGGTGATTGACAAAGTAAAGGGAATTTCTTAATTACAAATTTAGGGGTGGGAACTATTACATTAACAGTGTTAACTGGACCCACAGTTAATCTCTTCTTAATAGTTTTGAAAAAAACTATAAATTTTTCAAAACTTGATTTAATTAAAAATATCCAACACCAAGAAGAACAAGTTTCATAAATCTTGTCAATTTAATGTGAAAAGTCCAAAAAAATTGGTAAAATAATATAGCAAAAAAATATAAATATTGTTAAGAAATATGGTAATATTTATTTTGTATTACTAAATTAATTGATAAAGGAAAGGTGAAAACTATGCCAAGAAAAGACATTCATCCACAATATTTCAATGCTAAGTTTGTTTGTACAACATGCAGCAATGAATTTATGTCAGGATCAACAAAAGCTGAAGAAGTAAGAATTGATACTTGTTCAAATTGTCACCCATACTACACTGGTAAACAATCATTTGCCAATGCTGAGGGAAGAGTTGAAAAATTCAAAGAAAAATTTGCAAAAAAAGATGCTAAGGCAGCTGAAAAAGAAGCAGCAAGCGCAGCACAAAAAGCACTAAATGAACAAGCTGCAAAAGACAATAAGTAAAGTTTGACAAACTACTAACCAGGTGACTGGTTTTTTTGTTTTAATTAAAAAATGTTATACAATAAACACAGCATAAGATGGAGGCTAATTTTTATGAGTATCAAGTTAAAGAATGCAACATTTTTAATTAAAAAACAACTATATCAGGAGTTGAATTTTGAAATCAAGGACCAAGAAACAAAAACCATCTTATATAGTGAAGTGGCTCAAAGTAACAATTTTAAAAAGATTTTACAAGGATACTATCCATTGCAAGCAGGGTCTTTTAAAGTTGATGGTTATGATATGGTTAATAAAAACTGAACTAAACGTAAAGTTGCCAACATTACTCCTGGTGATAAACTTATTAAAAAATGACCTGAAAAATTGTGAATGTATGGAAGTCTATTGGTGAATTCAGCATTTTATGCCAATGCCAAGGAAAACTATTTAGATGCAAAGTACTCTCATTTAAATTTAGCCTCATCAAAAAATAATCAAACTGACCTAGAAATGCGAAATAATGTTGAAGAGATTGTTGACAAATTTGTCAAAACCTCAATTGAGATTGAAACCAATTGACTTGATGAGTTTTTTGAACAAATTAGTGCTTTTAACAATAAGTCAATTGATGAAAGTGGAGATGCCTTTGACCCAAGAATGAAAGTAATTATTAAGGATTATTATAAGCTATCTGAAAAAACTAGAAACTTAGTTTTAATGGAAACATTTTTAGAAAGCCTATGAGATAAGGTTTACTCATTTTTGGATTTAAATTCAGCATGTTCATGTGAATACAATGCTAAAAGAAGTAAGCAAAGAAGTGAAAAAAAACTAGCCAAGGAATTGGCTTTTCACCAGCAAAGTTATGTAATAAGAAAACGCTTGAAAATTATTGACATTCATGTTCGTCAAACAAAAAGACAAATCTATCGTAATAATTTTGTTATCAAGAGTTTAAACAAACAGATTTTAAAAAGTGTTTTTAAATCACATAAACGTAAATTAAAACACATTAATGAGTTATTCCAATGAAATGAAATCTCAAGAGATCAACGTTTTGAATTTAAAAAGAAACAAGAAAAAATGTATTATGATGCATTAAGTGATGAAGCCAATACCATCAGAGGTAAAATTGTTGAAAGAATGCACCGCTATCACAATAACCTTTTGAATGGAGAAATTGAAAAAGGCAATCCACAAGAGTTTAAAGAACAAGTTCAAAGTTTAAAAACAAAAATTCAAACCGTTTATCAACAAGCAGGACAGTGAATTGATGATACAATAAAAGAGTTGCAGATAAGTTTTGGGTTCATTAAAACAACGTTTAAGTGATCAGTGTTAAATACTGTTTACTTTAAATTTTTACAAGCAATGTATTTGAAAAAAGATAATCTAGTTTTTTCTGATATATTTAGTAAGTTATCAAATTCTGAGGCACAAGAATTACTGCAGGCAACCGAAATTTTAAAAAATTGCCAAACAAAAACATCAGTAATCTTTTTAGAAGATGAATTAAGCAATGTACCAAAATTAGAAAAACCTATTTACTTGTTAAGTGCAGGGCAAATTGTCCCAAAAACCCTTGGAGAAATAATAATTCAACATTGAGATGATTTTGGAGCAAAGTTTTTAGCTGGTAAAAATAAGATCAAGTACACTTATGAAAACAAACACCTTAAAATCGGAGATAAAAAAATGAAAATTGAAGACTTTGAACTGGAACCAGCAGGAGTGCTAGTTTTAGACCCAAGTAAACTTTACCTTTCAAAAAAAGATTTCAAGGGTGATTACATAAGCATTGAGGTAACTGAAACCAAAATCAAAAACTATCTTGATAAAAATTTAAGAAGTTTTATTGACCAACAAGGTAATAAATATTTGGTTCTATCATCTGAACCTGTGGATAAAAAAATAAAAATTTATATCACAAAAGCAGCACTGCTTAAATTTAATTAGGAGGAATTATGATTAATTCAAAACAAGCACAACAACTTACAAAAACAATTGAAGCTTACCAAAAAATCATTATTGCAAAACATATTGCACCAGATTGAGATGCTCAAGGCAGTGCTCTTGGTTTAAAGGAAATCATTCTGGCAAATTTCCCTAAGAAAGAAGTCTATGTGGTTGGTAAAGTATTTAATAGTGATAAAAATTTTGTTGATGAAGAAAAATTAAATCCTGAGATTATTGCCCAAGCTTTATTAATTACTGTTGATGTTGCTAATTTTGAAAGAATAGATTTTACTTTCAAAAATGATGTTAAAGAAGTTTTTAAAATTGACCACCACCTTGAGGTTGATGATTTTGCCAGTCACAAACTGGTTGATGATAAAGCAATTGCTTGTACCCAGGTGATAGTTCAATGAGCACAAGCATGCAACTTACAGGTTAATAAGGATGCAGCAACCAATTTATATTTTGGTTTAATAACAGACTCAGGGAGATTTTTATACAATAAAACTAATCAAGAAACATTTAATTGTGCTAGTTTTTTAATGGATTGTGGAATTAATCTACAAGAAATTTATGATAAATTATACTTAAAAAAACTAGATGTTGAAAAATGATTGCATCATGCTTTTGGAATGGCAGTATTTGATACTGCTTACCCAATTGCTTACATTAAAATAACTTTAGCTGATTGAAAAGATCACAATATCACTGAAGAAGAAGTTAAAAGGGCAGTCTCAGTTTTAAGTGGTATAAGAGATATTGAAATTTGATTTATTGCTTATGAAAGTTTAGAGACTGAAAAAATAAAGGTTTCATTGCGTTCAAGGCATTATGAAATTAATAGGGTGGCAGTAAAACACAATGGAGGCGGACATATGCTAGCTTCTGGTGCAAAGCTGAACAATTTTGAAGAAATCGAAAACCTTATGGTTGATTTAAGAAAATTAGTAGATAATAAATTGTAAATAGCAAAAAAATAGGGGAGAAAAATATTATGAGTTATAGAATTAATCCAAGTACAAAACCCGGCTGAATTGAATTAATTACTGGATGTATGTTCTCGGGTAAAACTGAAGAATTTATTAGAAGAATTAGACGTTATCGCTATGCCAAACAAAAGGTCATAGTGTTTAAACCAATAATTGACCAACGTTATTATGAAGATAAAGTAGCTTCACACTCAGGAATGATTGTTGATTCAATTCCTGTAGCAAGCACCAAAGAGATGTTAGACATCATTAACAAGGAAACTGAAAAAATTGATGTTATTGGAATTGATGAAATTCAATTTTTTGATGAGGCAGTTGTTGATGCTGTTTCAGAACTAGCAGATCAAGGAATACTGGTTATTGTAAATGGCTTAGATAAAGATTATCGAAATGATGCATTTAAAAATGTTGATAGGTTATTATTTATGGCAGAATATGTAGACAAACTTGCAGCAATTTGTTATGTATGTGGAGGCAATGCCAACCGTACTCAAAGAATTGTTGATGGAGTACCTGCAAAAAAAGATGAACCTTTGGTTGTGATTTCTGCAAATGAAAAATATGAAGCAAGGTGTCGTCATTGTTATATAAAACCAAGTTAGGAGAAAATTATGAACAAAAAAACTATTGAGGCCTTAGAAACCATTTTAGCTCGAATTAAAAAGATTGACATGGAACTTCTAAAAGAAGAAAACTTAACAGACATCAAGTTGCTGACTGAATTAAATAAAGAGAGAGCCAATCTAGATGAAACTGCAACCAAGTATGAACATTACAAAAAAATTCTTGGTGAAATGAACGAAGCTAAAGAAATGTTAGAAACTGAAAAAGACCCTGAAATGAGGGAACTTGCCAAAGCTCAGTATGAAGAATCTCAAGCTCAAATTCCAAGCTTAGAAGATGAAATTGAAATCATGTTACTTCCTAAAGATCCAAATGATGATAAAAATGTTATTTTTGAAATCAGGGGAGCTGCCGGAGGAGATGAAGCTAACATTTTTGCTGGAGATTTATTTAGAATGTATTTAAAGTATGCAGAAAAAAATGGTTGAAAAATTGATGTTCTTGACCAATATGAATCTACTGTTGGAGGTTTTAGTCAAATTTCTTTTGTGGTTAAAGGGGATAAAGTTTATTCAAAAATGAAATTTGAATCTGGAAGTCACAGAGTTCAAAGGGTTCCAAAGACTGAATCAAAGGGAAGAATTCAAACTTCAACTGCAACCGTTGCTGTGTTACCAGAAGTTTCAGAAGTTGAAGTTGAAATCAAAGCAACTGATTTAAGAATTGATACTTATCGTTCAAGTGGAGCTGGTGGTCAACATGTTAATACTACAGATTCAGCTGTGCGAATTCTCCACATCCCAACTGGGGCAGTGGCAGCTTCACAAGATGGAAGAAGTCAACATGATAATAAAGAAAAAGCTATGACAATGTTGAGAGCAAAAATTTATGAAGCAGAATTAAAAAAACAACAATCTGAAGCTGATAGCATGAGAAAATCTGCAGTTGGAACTGGTGCTAGAAGTGAAAAAATTAGAACTTACAATTATGCGCAAAACCGTGTAACAGATCATCGCATAAACTTAACTTTGAATAAATTAGACCAAGTTATGGAAGGAAATATTGAAGAAATTATTATTGAACTAATTAATAATGAGCAAAAAGAGCTGATTGCTCACCAAATTGAAAGTAATAGCTAATGAAAATCTATGAACTACTTGAGAACAGTAAAGACTTTTTAGATAAAAACACATTTAATGAATTGATACTTTATGTTTTAAAGAACCCAGATGTGCAGCCACTACTAACTGATGAGATATCTGCTGATAAAGTACTTTTGTTTAATGAACTTTGTGAAAAGATAAAGGAGAATCATCCTGTGGCATATGTCATTAACAACAAGTACTTTTATGAAAGTGATTTCTATGTTGATGAAAGGGTTTTGATTCCAAGAATTGAAACAGAACTATTAGTTGAAGCAGCACTTGAATTTGATTTAGCTAACAAAAATGTTTTAGACCTATGTTGTGGATCTGGCTGCATTGGCATCAGTTTGAAGATAAAAGAACCAACCATCAATTTATTTTTATCAGATATTTCAAAACCAGCATTGGCGGTGTGTGAAATTAATTTAAAAAAACACCAAGTGCAAGCTCAAACTCTATGTGAAGATTACTTGGATGCAGTTTTTAAAATTAATAACAAATTAGATTTCATAGTAATTAATCCACCTTATATTGCTCAAAGTGATACTGAAGTTTCTGATCAAGCCATAAGTTTTGAACCAAAACTAGCACTATTTGCAGAATCTGAAGGGCTATATTTTTATGAACAATTATTTGAAAATTTAGAAAAAATTTATAAGCTACATCAACCCATAATTATTTGTGAATTTGGTTACGAGCAAAAACCTGCAATCAAAAATTTATTTGAGAAACATGCAAGCAAATATAAAATTAAGTTTAAAAAAGATTATTTCAATAACCCAAGATATTTTATTTTATGTGAGGTGTAAAGATGAAAGAGAAATTAAATCTAGAAGTCAATTGTCAGATTAAGTTTAAAAAAGAAGCAATTAAGTTATTGATTGTGACTTTTTTAATTTTCATCCCCTCCCTAACTTTTATTGTTATTTTTTACACTAATCCAAATATTAAAATCTACCAAGAAAATTACCAAGTTATTGTAGATAATTTCTCATCAAAAATTTCACCAAGTGTAATACTCATCGAATCATTAATGTGAGTAGGGTTTAGTCTATTTTTAATTTCTTTTATTATTACTGGTTTTATTCCACTACTTTTGAATCAGCAAAAGTTTAAAAAAAATTTACAAAATTTGAGTCTGATTTTGATTATCTCTTTAAAATTATTTGCAATAATTATATTTACAATAAGTCAGTATAATTATTCTAAATTTTTTAACACCTATCAATTTATTGCAGAACTAGAGACCAGCAATGAAGAACTTAAAAGTGTATCACAAAGTTTTATGCAAAGCTTTTCAATTGGTAAAAACTACAATTGAAGTAGCAATATTTTAACTTGATGGGTAAGTTTAATCCAAATTATTTTTATTACAGTTTTTTGATATTTACTTTTAATTAAAATTAATCCTGGTTCAACTCACAATGAAAGCAATGAAAAAATGCGAACCTCATTAATCAAAAAAAGCATTGGACAAAGCAAGTTTCAAGGTTTCCTTGAAAAGTTTTCAACAAGTAGTCTAAAAAACTTTGCAATCTGATTAATAATGTTGTCTGCAGTAATTTTATTACCACACCTTTTTTACATTGTTTCTATTTCAATGGGTAACTCCTTAACTGGTTCAATTTTTGATTGAACCTATAATGCACCATTATTTTATAAAACCATCAACCCTAGTCATTACAATAATATTTCAACTCAAAGCATTTCAGGTTTTGCAGTAATTTATTTACCAATTATTGTTACAGGATTTTTAGTTTCAAGTACATTAATTTTTTTACTAGTTTACATTAGGGACTTAAAAATTAATAAAACAATGTTTTATTGTCAATTTGGTATTTTGTTTTTTGAATTATTATTAACAATCATAGTTAATACAATTTCAATTCACAATGTAAATAGATTAATAGACATGTGAAATGCCAATGACAGAGCACTACTGGAGTTAATTAAAACATTTAATAATACAAATATTTTTAATAACACTATTTTTAAATATATTGATTCAGGAGTGACTTACCCACTGATAAATAAAACTCATTACATATCATTTTGTATCATCAGCACTGTTTTTGTAGTTTGCATTTATGTAATCTTCATAAACCAAATTACAAAAGGAATCAAATACTTTTAAGATCTAGCTGAATTTAAACTAACATAGTTTAAATAAGAAACCAATCCAAAATATCCCTGCTAAAAAATTTACGTTGTAATTCACACTTTTGGTGTATAATGAATTTAGTGTTTGGGAATAATTATGATATCATACTATCATTTTTTTAATGTTCCCAGACATATTTTTGGAGGGAATACAATGAAAAAATTATTAAGTATTATTGGTGTAGTTGGACTAGTTGCAAGTTCTGGCTCTACAGTACTTGCATGTGGTGCTAAACCAGTAAATGAAGGTGAGGGCTCAGGTTTACAAGATTTAATTGCAAAATTTAATGCAAAAATTGCTCAAGTAATAACAGAACATTTTTCAGACCGTACTGAAAAGTTCAATATTGAGGCAAAAGATGGGTCCAATCATCCTTTTTCAAGAACCAAGTTAATGGCAAATGGAATTAATAAAGATGCAGAGGAATCAAACTACCCAGAAATTGATGAAGAACAGCTTGGGGCAATTTCACAAAATTTAAGCACAATTTTAGAAACTAATGATTTAGCAGCTTCTATAAATGATATTTCAAGCAAGTCAAATGAATTTGATATTTTGACAAACAATGGACCAATAGTTTCAAAGATTGAGTTTGATAAAAGTTCAATCAAAATAAATTACACTAGAAGCATTACAGAAAGTGAAGACAACCCTGTAAGTTTATTTTTAGCAGACTTAAATGCAAGCTTAAAAATTTCATATAAATATAATGGAATAAACAGTGAACTGGTGTCTAAAGAATTTACACCAAATTTAACCTTATTAATTTCAGATTCTGATAATATCATTGATCAAATTAATGAAATATACACAGAAATCCAAGAAAGTTATAACAAAGATGAAGAATTAACTTGATGAAAACATAGTACTCTTTATGAACCTGTTGTTGAGAAATATAAAATGTTTGAAATGTATAGTGACGTCACTAGAATTTGAAGACTGCAAGCACATTACCAAGAAAACACTAGGTTTAATGAAGCCTTAAACTCAATCTTAGTAAATCTAGATGGAACATTTAAGGATTCAACATTTTCATTAGATGAAGTTGAGGTTTTAAGTGAAACTCTTAATTCAAAAGTGAGCACCGGAGAAAGTGTTATTGAAACTTATGAAACTGAAACTGGTGGAACCCATCCACTCCACAAACCACTATTTTCAGAGCTATTAATTGATGGGCAAAGTCACAATTTTGTTGATCCTGATGAATCAAGACAAGTTAATGACAGTATTTTTAATTTATTAAATGTAGAAGCAAAAGACCAAATTAATAGTTATCACGAAAACCTTAAAGATTATTATGCTGAGAAACCAAATTTTGATGTGCAAGATGAAGAAATGAAAAGTTTATTAGACAGAGATAACTTCATGAATGGAAGTGTAGCACTACAAAATATTAAACTTAATGTAACTGAAAATTATTCAGTTAAGTTAAATACTATCAACATGGAATGAGTTTTAGCAGTATCTGGGGAGACATGAAATAATGAACCAATTAATGAGTCTCACATTGGAGAAGCAATGTATTGAAATACAGAGTGGGGAATTCAAAGATTTCAATTTATCTGAGGTCTTCAAGAAAGAAAGGGTTCAGTTATTCAATAACCTGAGTAGGGTAATCCGCGAGCCTTTATATCTACTACTGGAGGAGCTACTGGAGAAACTTGAGGTAGAAGCATTTGAGATTACTTAAATTCAAACTGGTGACTTAATGATAAAGCACAACACAAAAATCTTAATGAAATACTTTCATTACAAATTGATGACTTATCTGACAAAAGAGAATGAGTATTAGTCAATGGCTTCCAAGGAACCTTTAATTTAAATATTTGAGGAGTATTACCATCTAATACAGTGCTATTTGATCAATCTGTTAGTCCATATAATATTTCAGGAAACAAGATTCCTGGTGCTCTAGTACAAGGAGATTCTTCTAGCAATGCAAACAGAATTGCCTTTAATTTAAAACTAAATTTCATAGATGTATCTTACATTGTACAATATTCAGATGCTAGTTTAGCTTCAAAAATAAGTAATCAAATACTTATAGAAAAATATTAAACTTGTTAAAATAACTAAAAGCCCTATTTATAGGGCTTTTTATTTAAGTAATTTGAATTAATATTTTTTGATATCAACTCAGGACATCGATTCATTGACAAAGTCTTGATCATTTAGTAAATCAGCTCTATGTTTTTCAAAAACCATAGTTTTTAAAAAAGTATTAAATAAGTAAAATGAAGTTACAGGACTGAGAAAATAAAGATCACCAAAAGTCTCTTGGT
Source organism: Spiroplasma clarkii (assembly GCF_002795265.1). Classification (NCBI taxonomy): domain Bacteria; kingdom Bacillati; phylum Mycoplasmatota; class Mollicutes; order Entomoplasmatales; family Spiroplasmataceae; genus Spiroplasma; species Spiroplasma clarkii. The sequence continues at coordinate 1,510,156 of NZ_CP024870.1, read as the reverse complement.
ATTTAATTGCATTTTCAATTCGATAAATTACACTAATATTTGGATTTTGAACACTTCCATTGGTCACTAAAACTAAGTGACAATTTTTTATTCGATTGAGTTTTTCAATAATATCTGAGTATTTTTTTTGTATAAATCTAACTGAGTAAAAAATCACCAGGGAATTTGGTTTAATGTAGTTTGTAATATCATGGTTAAAATCATAATTAATAGTGTGAACTGATTTTTTACAATGTGTTAAAAATCCCAGAAAATCTTTAACGGCAAGTTCTGAGTAACCAAAACCTAGTCCATAAACATTCTCACACTTATTAATTAATTCAGCAATTATTTCAATCTTTTCATATTGATCAATGGCATTACTATATTCAGTTTTTAGTTCATTAATTGTTGCAATAGTTGGTTTTCAGAGCTTATTGTCGGTTGTTAGCTCTAATAGTTGTTGTTTTTCAAAATCATCAGCACATTTTTCTTCAACCAAGATTTTGACAAAGTCCTTTACTCCTAAAATATTATTTTTTTCAAAAAAACTATAGATAAAACTAACTCCACAGCCAAATTTTTTAGCAACTTCATTTAAGGGTTTATCTATGACTATATCAATGTTCTTACGACAATAATAATAGAAATCCAACTCTTTGGCATTCATATCAGAAATTTTTAAAATCATTAGGCTACCTCCAAGAATATTATTCCAAATCATACGGAAAATAGCAAGGGGTTTCAACAATATATTATCATTATTAAGAGGAGGGATATATATGAGAAAACTGATTTTAAGTTTACTAAGTGGAACATTAATTGGGGCAACTCCCACTAGTTTAGTGAGTTGCTCATGAAAAGTTCCACCAATTTCAGTGGTTCAATTATCAGGAATTTTTAATAGTGTTAATTCACAAGTACTTGCCAGTCCTAGTGAAGCAACTAATGTTGCTAGAGTAACTGCAACAAACTTTAAAATGGTATTTGATGATTCCCCAAAAGAAGAACAAACTGTTGAAAAGTCAAAATTATGAGCAGATGGATTAACAAATCTATTAGCAGGGTATTTAGTTACCAATATTCAAACCAGTAAAAATGTTTTAACAGGTTCAGAAACTGATTATACAGTTGAGAATCAAACTGCAACTGAAGCAATTTTAAAACTAGTTGCAGCACATCACTTTACAGTTAGACTTTCAGATATTTATGCAGTAAGTACAGATACTTGATTATCACAGTTACCTGGAAGTGAACCAGATAAAACCATTGAAAAAACACCAGTTTCAGTAAATGGTGAAGAAGTTGCAATACAAGAGAATAATTTACCAACAATACCATCAAGTGATGAAACTAAATATAGTGCTATTGATACTAGTGCTATTTGAAGTTTACAAACTGAACAAATGACCTCAAATCAGTATTGAGTTCGTTATTTATTTTCATTTGGTCCCAAAAAATCATTTGAAACTGAACCAACCTTATTTTACATAGAAACATTAATGGAGAGATAAAAAATGGCAAAAAATGAAGTTAAAAAAATAGTTGCCATTACAGCATGTGCAGCAGGTGTTGCACATACCTATATGGCAGCAGATAGCTTAAAAAACAAAGCTATTGAATTAGGTTATGACATTCATGTTGAAACCCAAGGAACTATAGGCATTGAAAATGAAATCTCGATTGAACAAATTGCTCAAGCAGATTTAGTTATTATTGTTTCAGATATTAAAATTGACACAACAAGATTTAATGGAAAAAAAGTATATGTTACAAGTATAAAACCAGCAATAAAAGATCCTCAAAATTTAATTGAAGAGGCTATAAAATATGCTGAAGTACTTGGAGGAAAAGGTACAAAAAAAGGTTTTGTAACTTTTGGTAAAACTAAAAAAGCAGGAATATTAAGTCATTTAATGACTGGAATAAGTTGAATGTTACCACTAACAATTGCAAGCGGACTATTAATGGCAATAGCAAATATTTGTGCTTTTCAAACTGAATATGTAGATAATTTAGGAGATTATGGAGAAAATTGAGTTCTTTGAACTAGAATGTTTCCAAATTTCTTAATGCAAATTGGGGGACTAGGATTTAAACTAATGATTCCAATCTTTGCAGGATTTGTAGCCTACTCAATTGCTGATCGTCCAGGATTGGCCCCAGCACTAATTGCTGGTTGAATTATCAATGACAACTCTATGTTGGGAGTTGAAGTTCATGTTTCAGAACAATCAGTTATTGAACCTGGAGCAGGATTTATTGGTGCAATTATTGTGGGTATCTTAACTGGATATTTAGTTAAGTTCTTAAAAAGTATTCACTGACCAAAATTCTTACAACCAATTGTACCAATTATGATCATTCCTATCATTTCAACTTTAGCAATGGCTTGTTTAGTAAAATTTGCAATTGGAGGACCGATTGCTTGAATGGTATTAGGAATGTTTGATGGTTTAAATAATATTCAAAATAAATTTCAAGGTACAGGTATTGTTATTGCAATGGTAATTTCAATTATGATTGCCTTTGACCTTGGAGGACCACTAAACAAAACTGCACTAGTTTTTGGAACAGTAATATTTTACCAAACCTTAGCAGAAGCATTAGCTAATGGACTTGGTTATTGAGATGCAAACTTTGTACCTGGAACAGCTTCACAAGCTGCAATTTCAGTCCCACCATTAGGAATGTGATTGGGTACCGTACTCTTTAAAAATAAATTTACAAAAAATGAAAGAATCATGGGTGGAGCTGCTTTTGGAACAGGAATTGTTGGTATCACTGAAGGTGCCATACCATTTGCAGCATCTGATCCAATTAGAGTAATCTTTGCCAATGTAATTGGGAGTGTTGTGGCCGGTGTTGGAGTTACTTTACTTAATGTAAAATTTGCAGCAGGACTTGGTTCACCAATTGGAGTATTTTTAGGATATATTAAAGGACCATGATGACCTCTATCTTGAATTGCACCAATTTTACTGGGAATAATTGTAACTGCTCTTTTAGTTGGAGTTTTAAAAAGAAAAATTACAGGAGAAGAGTATGAACTTTACTTACAAGAAAGAACAGCAGCTCGTGAAAAAAGAATAATTTTTGCTATAAACTTTAAACTTATGTTTAAAAAACCTGGTTTAGTTTTTAAAAACTTAACCAAAAAGCAAAAAGTATATTGAAGTAAGTTTTGAAAAAACTGAGTCATTTATTGAAAAAATTCATGACAAATGGTTTGTCAATGGGGTATTGGAATTTACACCTTCTTTGCCACCCCAATCATAGTAATTAAAAAAGCATGCAAAAAACTTACTCCTGAAGAAAAAGCTGCAAAACTTGAAAAGAAAGCAGAATATAAACAACAAATAAAAGCTGATAAAGAAAAAACTAAGGCTGAAAAATTAAACTTCAAAGCAAATTATCAAGAAACTTTGCACAGACTTGAAGAGGAAATTAAACAAAAAAAATAACATTTTGGGGGATGGAAAATGACTAAATGAAAAATGCACATTGTGCCTCATACTCATTGGGACAAAGAATGATATTTCACAAAACAAGAAAGTGATATTTTGTTATGTGAATATTTAGATGAAATCTTGAGGATGATGTCTAACAATGAAATTTCAAAATTTACTCTTGATGGTCAAGTCTCAGTAATTGATGATTATTTAAAATATAAAAGTGCCAACCTAGGTTTGGTTAAACATTTTTTAGAAACTGAAAGATTAATAATTGGACCTTGATACACTCAACCTGATCTATTTAATTCAAGTTCAGAAGCCATTGTGCGAAATTTAATTTATGGAATGAACAGGTGTAGAGAATTTGGTGCAGAACCAATGATGGTAGCATATGTTCCAGATTCATTTGGGCACAATAACCAAATGCCCCAAATTTATAAAAGTTTAGGAATTTCTGATTTCATTTATTGAAGAGGAATATCAAAAGAAATGTTGGATGACAAAAAGCTCATTAGTTTTTGAAAAGGAATTGATGGGACAAAAGTATTAGCTTACAACATGATGTATGGTTACTTATCTTTTGGATCAAACTTCAATTATAATTCAGTGAGTGAAAATCAAGTAAAATTAAATGCAAAAAACTTTTTGGAAAACACTAAAGAAATTATTAATGAAATTAAGGAAAAAAGCCAAGGGATTACTAAAGAAATTTTAATTCCACTCGGTGGAGACCAAGCGCCTCCCCCAGCAAATTTAGTAGCATTTGTAAACGAATTAAATTTGAAATCAAAAGATGACTGACTGATTTCAAACTATGAAAAATTTATGAGAGCAATTCATTCAAACTCTCGCAATATTGAAACTATTGAAGGTGAGTTAAAAAAACCTTACCTTTCAAGAATTCATCGAACGATAGGTTCACAAAGACAATATATTAAAAATTTAATTAAAGAAGCAGAGATGGAACTGTTTTATAATTTAGAACCATTAATGGTTTACAATTATTTTTTGACAAGAAGGTATCAAACAATTTTTTATGAGAAGGCATTAAGAAAAATTCTTGAGTGCCAAGCTCATGACAGTCTTGGAGGTTGCAATAGTGACCAGACCAATGCAGATATTAAAAATAGAATTTCTCAAGCACTAGATATTACAAAAACTTTGCAAACAAAAATTCTTAAAAATATTTGTAAGTCAAAAGTAAATTATGATGAAGAATTTATTATCTTTAACCAAGAATTACATGATGTTGTTTATAACAAAAAACTAAAAATATTTTCAAAACATAAAAATATTAATTTGAAAAATTCAAAGGATAAGGAATTTAAATTCACAATTCTCAGTAAAAAATTTCACAATGAAGGTAGTATCACAGTATCAGGAGCAAGTGGAGAAAAATCAATTAAAGCAAATGGATTTTATGAGTTTGATATTTTTATCTATAAGTTAAAGCTTCATGGTTTTGAAATTTTAAGATTTGAAGTTGTAAATGAAGAGGTTCAAATTTTAAATTCAAGTGATCTAGATTTTAAGATTTGCTGTATCAAAAATAAAATTGAAGTGGCAAATCATTTTAAAATTTATTTTGAAGCAGAAAAAGATTGTGGTGACTCATATGATTTTTCTCCAGAACAAAATGAACCAAAAATAATTAGTACTCTTACTTCATTTGAAATTCTTAAAGAAAAAGATTGTGGTAGTAAAATAATTACTTGTAAAATTGTTTACCAAATTTATAAAAATAGTAAAGTTAAAAAAATAGTTAATCAAGAATTTCATTTAAAGTTCCATGTCTTTGATAAAAAAATAGTTGACTTGGAAGTCAACACAATTAATCCAACATCTGAAATTAGATGAAGGATTTTATTTGAGTTTATGAAAAACTCTAATGAATTAATTAGTGATCAATGTTATAGCGTCACCGCCAAAGAAGCAAATCATGAAATTAATTATTGAGAAAAAGAGGGTTGAAAAGAAGCACCAGTTGACATTCATTCATTTGAAAGTTTTATTGCAAAAAAAGATCAATTTGCAATCTACAATAATGGTTTAAATGAATTTCAAAGATTAGATGACTCTACTGTTGCCATAACTTTATATCGCAGTGTAAGTTATTTGGGGAGAAATAATTTACTGTGGAGACCTGGAAGAGCTAGTGGTACTAGTGAATTTAGTATTAAAACACCACAAGCAAAATTAATCAGCACTAAATTTAAGTTTAAATTTAGAATAGATTTAAGAAAAGATATTAATCCTGCACAAAATGCTAAAGAATTTATAACAAGTCCATTGTATTATCAAAAACAAAATTACAATAACTTGTTTAAAAGTTTTGATAGATTCTTATCTAAGGGTGACAAGATTATATATCCAAATAAAAAAATTTTAACAACAACTTGTAAAGATTTTGTAATTAAAGCAATTGTGAAATCAAATCAAGGTAATGAAGTAATTGTCAGGGGGTTTAATCCCCTTGACAAAAATATTGCAGTTAGTTTTTTACTTAATGGTGAATTAATTAATTTTGATCAATGTGATCTTAGAGAAAAGATTTTACACATGAATTGTAGCAAGGTTGTTGTTAAACCAAATGAAATTGTAACATTTAAAATTAAGGAGGTTCAGAAATGATAGATTCAAAAATATTTAATGAAAGTAGTATTATTTTGGGCACTACATTAAAAACCAAGGCAGAAGTTTTTGAAAAATTAGCCAGCTATTTTTACAAAAATAATTATTGTGATGATACTGAAATGATGATTCAGGAATTTTGAAATAGAGAAGCAGAAGGTTCTACTGCCTTTATTAATGGAATTGGAATTCCCCATGCTAAAGCAGAAAAAATAAATTACCCAGGAATTTGTATTTTAAAAAATAATACAGGTATTGAATGGGACTCACTAGATGGTGAAGATACTTCATTGTTCATTGCTTTAGCAATACCTGAAAAAGGTTCAAGTTCAATTCATTTAAAGATGCTAAGTAGTGTGGCTCGTAAATTAGCGGATGCTGAATTTAAAAATAATTTACTAGCAGCAAAAAGCAAGAAACAAATTTATGAATTAATTTCAAGTGTTGAAATTGTTTAACCTAATTTAGGAGTTAAAATTCTTTGTATTGGGGGGAGATATATGTAGAAAACAGTTTAAAGAGTTAATTTGATTTTAAAAGGAGAAATACAATGGATAACATAAAAGTATATTTAGATGTTGACATAACCACTAAAGAAGATCTTTTTGATTTTATTGGTAAAAAAGCTGTAGAGTTAAAATTATTAACAGATGCTAATGCAGTTGTTGAGGGATTTAAAGCCCGTGAAGCAGAAGGTTCTACAGCATTTGAAGATGGTTTTGCAATACCACACACTAAACTTAAAAATTTAATTGAGCCACAAATTATAGTTGTGCGCAGTAACTCACAAATTGAGTGAGAGTCAATGGATGGTAAACCAACAACAATGGCAATTGCTTTGTTAATACCAGACAATTCAGCAGCAAAACACTTAGAAATTCTTAGTGCAATTGCAGTTAAATTAACAAAAACTAAATTTAAAGAAGATTTACAAAAAGCAAAAACCGAACAAAGTGTAATTAAATTATTAGATCTAGTTGATGCTAATAAAGAAGAAAAAAAAGTAACCAAAGAAAAAACTAAGAGTCTTTCAATAGTTGCAGTAACAGCTTGTGTTGTTGGTGTTGCTCACACTTATATGGCCGAAGAAAAACTATTATCTGAATTGACAAATGCAGGTTATCAAATCAGAGTTGAAACACAAGGCTCAAAAGGAGTGGGCACTGAACTAACTGCTGCTGAAATTAAAAATGCTGATCTAGTAATTTTAGCAACAGATACAAATGTTGATAAAAGTAGATTTGTTGGGAAAAGAGTTTATCAAACTCATGTTGCCCGAGCAATTAAAGAACCGCTTAAAGTAGTGGCTGATGCTCAAGCACAAGCAGTCGTTATGAAAGCAGATCAAGATTTTACAACTGAAACTAAAAAAGATAGACAAGGTGTTATTAAACATATTCTTGCCGGAATAAGTTATATGATTCCAATCATTATTGCTGGGGGAGTTTTAATTGCAGCTTCACTGGGAATTGCTAAAGCAATTTGAGGTGCTGGTGCTTCAACTACTGGAGTAAATAATGAATACCCTCACAATCCATTATGAGCAATGGAACAAATTGGAGGGGCAGCCTTTACTTTAATGATTCCAATTTTAGCAGCATTTATTGCTAACTCAATTGGAGGACGTGCTGCAATTGCGCCAGCACTTGTTGGTGGATTTATTGGAAATGATGCTTCAAAATTTGTACCAATGTTTGGTATGAATACTGTTACAACTCCAATGGGATTCATTGGAGCAATCATTGCAGGACTATTGGTAGGGTACTTTACTTTATGAGTAAACTCATGAAGAGTTCCAAAATCATTAAGAGCTGCAATGCCAATTTTCTTTATACCAATTGTAGGAAGCATTGCAATTTGTGTATTATTTATGTATGTACTTGGAGGGCCAATTGGATTTGTTATGGACAAATTGTCTGCTGCAATCGAAAAAGGTTATACTTCAGATCAATTTGGAATAGGTCTTGGACTTGGTCTGGGAATTCTTTTAGGAGCAATGGCTGGTTTTGATATGGGTGGACCTGTAAACAAAATTGCCTTTGTAACTTCTAGTGCCCTAGTTGTACAAAAAATTTACTACCCAATGGGAGCAATGGCTGCAGCCATTCCAGTAGCTCCACTTGGAATGGGGTTAAGTGCTGTCTTATTTAAAAGATTCTTTACCCGTGAAGAAAAAGCTGCTGGAATCTCAGCACTAATTATGGGGATGATTGGTATCTCAGAGGGTGCCATTCCCTTTGCAATTCGTGATCCAAAACGTGCTATTGCATGTAATGTTTTAGGAAGTGCAATTGCTGGGGCAATTGCTGGAGCATTGAAAGTTGAAAACTATGCAGCTCATGGAGGACCCATTGTAGCAATCCTTGGAGCAGTACCATATGGAGTGCAAACTTTCTACTTCTTCTTGGCAATTTTAATTGGAACCACAGTTTCAGTTGTAGTTTATGGTCTATGACTTGTAGCTACTTTAGGAAAACTTGGATCAGTTAAAGAAGCTTATGTAAATTTATGTGTAAATTACAAAACAGATGCAAAGGATAAAAAATATGCCTTAGCTCAACAAATTAAAACTTTAAAAAACAATATTAAAGCATCAACTGATGAAAAAGAAGCTCAGGGGTATCAACAACAAATTGAATCTTTAAAAACACAGTTTGATCCTATTAACAATACTTTAAAAGAACAATTGCTAGGAGCTAAAAAAGCTTATCAAGAAGTTGTTGGTGCAGAAAAAGTTGGGGTTAAAGCAAAAATGGGTGACTTTACAAAATTCATTCAAGAACAAAAAGCAAACAAACAATCTCAACTAAAAGCAATTCAAACAGAGTATCAAACAAATTCTACAAATGCAGACAAATATAAAAAACGTGCTTTGAAAGAAACATATAATAATGAAAAAGAAAAAGCATTGCAAGGGTTTGCAAATAGAATTACTAACTATGAAATTGATATGCGTAAAGAATATGTAAATCAATTTAACAAGCTAATTTAATTTTTTAAAAAATCTCTTTTGAGATTTTTTTTGTTAAAAAAATTAAATTCAAATAAATAATTTTTTTCACTTCATTGCGATAATATAACCTCGTAAGTTTTCTTTTTAAAATTTTAAGTAGTTCATCACAAACTAAAAGTGAAAAGTCAAAAAACTTACAATGCAGATATGAGGAGATAATAATGGATAAAAAAAATTCAGTCAGGGGTTCAATTAAAATAACAACAGATGGTTTAGAAACAAGAGATGAAGATGGGAAAATTATAGGTATGCCCAAGGTCTATGTTTACATTAATGAAAGAGCATTTCTCATGAATGATAGTGTACAAGTCAAACAGTTCTTTAATCATTTTGATGAAACCTTTCCAAGAAATTGTGGTGTATCAAGAAATCTAGTTATTGATATGCTAGATCAAGTTTATAATTCTTTTAAATTAGATTTATTAAATGATGAAGAAATAAATTTGGTTAACCCAATTTATGAAGTGTTTTCAAAAGCTAGAAAAAAAGCTACAGCTTCATGAACAAATTTGGATTCACTTTTAGAAAGCATGACAATTGATAATAAGTATGCACCTGATCTTGAAGTAATCAAAAGTTACATTAAAACAAATTTAATTAACCAAACCAATTTTACAAATAGCTTTTTGCAAATATTGGACTTAGATTTTATAAAAGACTATGATGATTTATACAAAGCCCTTCACATATATGAAGAGTTCTAAAAATAAATTAAGTGGTTAATAAAACCAATTGACCCTTTACCTTTTAAATGAACCAGCACTTCTTAAAAAGAGTGTGTTGGTTTTTTATTTGAACTAAACTTGCACAACCTAGGGGTAGTAAAGTTCAACTTTTAGGTGTATAATATAAAAGATTACTCTTGATTTGATGTGGAACAATTTTATAATAAGCTACAGCTGAAATCAAGTTGATTCTTTTGGAGGGAATAATATGAAAAAACTATTAAGTTTTTTTGGTGTCGCGGGTATTATTGCAAACATTGGTACAAGTGTTTTAGCTTACGCGCCAAAAGCAAGCACCTCAGTTATGAACCAAAGATTAGTGGATTAATTGATGAATTAACCTTGCGTATTGAACAAGTGGTCAGTGAACATCTCTCAAAATATACACATCAATTAAATATTATGACAGAGAGTAAAGGTATATTTTCAAGAAGTGAGTTGCAGACCTATGGAACAACTAGAAAAGACAATCATGAATATCCAGGAATACCACTTACTCAAGAAAAAGCGAATGGTATTATTGAAAGATTTGCTACCATTTTAGAAATTAATGAGTTAATTGATTTGGTTAATAAAATAGTTCTTTCTTCAAATCATTATGATATTTTAATTGTGGATGGTAAAATAGTCAAAGATATTAGCTTTAATAGAAATTCAATTAAAATAAGTTATACAGAAAAGGCTGCAAGCGGTGCTTTGCTTTTTATGTCTGATATAAAAATAGAACTTAATCTTGAATTTCAATTAATAAATGCAAGTAAAGAAATTGTTAATAAAAATATTATTACAAAACAAACTATTTTTGCACTAGATAATAATGATGCAAAAGAATCCCTAGATAACCTTTATGTTCAAATTGAAAGAGCACATGTAACTGGGAATCCAAAAATCAGTTGGTGAAATAGCAGCACATTTGACTATCTTAAAAATGATGAATACAAAATATTTGAAATGTATTATGATAAAACTAGAAGCTGAAGACTTAAAGATCACTATAGAAGTGATAAATTTAAGGATACCTTAAACACTCTTCAAAAAGGTAATGCTGATTGGTTTGTTGACTCAGAGTTTATTGTTGAAAATTTAATAATAGCTAATGAAACTCTTATTTCGCAAGTAGATTTAAAGCAGGGACAATCAAGATACTACGGATTTGATGAAAGTGAAAATGACCTGCTTCACCAACCAATTTTTTCACAATTAAAAGAACTTGATGGACCAATTAATTTTGTAAATCTAGGAGTACAGAAGGTTAATTTGGAATTGTTTTCATTACTAAATGCTACCATTAGAACCCCAATCTTAGATTATCAAAAGAATTTAAAAGATCACTTTAGTAATGAAGTTTTTGAAGAAGATAGGTTTACAGAACTATTTGAAAGAGACAACTTTATGAATGGTAGTGTTGCTTTACAAAATCCCCAGTTTAAAATTACTGATGATTATTCAATTACTTTAAACACTGTGATTATGAATTGGATATTGGCAGTATCAGGTGAAAAATTTGATGGTACTGCTCAGTTAAACAGAACATCAATTGGAACTGCAATTTATTACAATGTCATAAGTGGCATACGAGGTTTTCATAATATTTTTGGTGTGAAACCATCAACCAAAGAGATAAATTATACTGTGGATAATGTTGAGAAAAAGCAAAAAGTATTTTTAACAGCAACTGGGAATGATAATCGAGAAAGTAATTTTTGAAACCTTTTTGGTACATCCAATTTTGTGGTTGGGAATACTTCTTCAGGAGTCAAATTAAATAACATACTCTCACTTAGAAATGATTCTTTATCAAACAAAAGGCATTTACTATTAACTGCTGGCTATCAAGGTATTTTTGATTTATCAATGAATGTTGTGGATGCAAATAATGATCAAATAATACCTCACCCAACATTTAATCATTGATATTCAGTTAAACATGTCCCAGAAAGACAAGAAATTGTGCATAGTAACTCATTTTTTAATTTGAAACTCGCCTTCCACATAAAGCTAAATTTTATTAATATTTATTTCATTTTGCAATATACTTCAAGTAATTTAAGTGAACCAGAAAGAGCTAAAATGTTTTATATATCAAGAGTTTAAAATTAAGAACAAATTAATTAAAGCCCCTATTAACAGGGGCTTTTACTATGGCCATAAATGTCAGCAATATAACTTTGGCTTGTTTGCTAAAGAACAACCAATTTGTGGATTAACATCTCTCAAGTTACATGTCAGAATTAAATACAGCGATGGACCTCTCTTTGTTAAAAATATTATTATAAAAAGCAAAAATTATCTATAAAATAATTGTGAGGTAAATTATGAGTGAAATAAATTTTTTGGTTGATTTTGGTATTGATAACCCAGTGTATGAAACAGCTAAACAAATTAGAGAAAATGTCTTTATCCAAGAACAAAATATTGCACCAGAAATCGAATTAGATGATTTTGATCAAAGTTCATTTCATATTATTGGGTTTGATAATGATCAAAAAACAATTTGTTGTGCTAGATTTTTGCAAATTAACCAACAATGACAAATTGGCAGAGTGGCTGTTTTACAACAGTTTAGAAACAAAGGTTATGCTGCTCAAATGTTAAATTATATTGAAACTTATTTAAAAGAAGTTTTTAAAATTAAGTTTATTCATATTCATGCTCAAAAACCGGTTCAAAAATTTTATGAAAAACTTGGTTATATAGCCTTTGGTGAAACTGATATTGATGCAGGCATTGAGCATATTTGGATGAAAAAAGAAATAGAATAGAATCGAAAAAAATTTAATTTTTTTCGATTTTTACTTGCCTTCAAGTAACTTTAATCAAATACAATAATAGTGCTTAAGCACAATACAGAAGGAAGTTGAAATTATGAAGCAAAGAACTTTAGGGAAAGAATTGCAAGTATCTGAAATTGGTTTAGGATGTATGGGACTTAGTTTTTCTCAACCACCATTTCCCACAAAAGAAGAAGCAATTACCTTTATTAGAGAAGCATACAAAAAGGGTGTTACCTTTTTTGACACTGCTGAAATTTATGGACCTTTTGATAATGAAGAAATTTTAGGAGAAGCTGTCAAAGATTTTAGAGATAAAGTAGTAATTGCTACAAAGTTTGGTTTTAAATATGAGGGAAGAGAAATTAAAGGATTAGATAGTTCTCCAAAAACAATGAGAGAAGCTCTTGAAGGTAGTTTAAAACGTTTGCAAACAGATTACATTGACCTATATTACCAACACCGAGTTGATCCAAAGACCCCAATTGAGGTTGTTGCTACAGAAATGAAAAGCGTGATTGCAAGTGGTAAAGTAAAATATTGAGGTCTTAGTGAAGCTTCACCAAGAACAATACGTAAAGCACACCAAGTATGTTCACTCACTGCATTGCAAAGTGAATACTCAATGTTTTGAAGAGATGCTGAAAAAGAAATAATTCCCACTCTTGAAGAACTTCAGATTGGTTTTGTTCCATTTAGTCCATTAGGAAAAGGGTTTTTAACTGGAACAGTTACTCCTGGACACATTTTCCCAGAAGGTGATTTTAGAAATACTGTCCCAAGGTTTAATAACCCAGAATATTTAGCAGAGAATATGAAGTTAGTAGATTATGTTAAGGAATTAGCAATAAAGAAAAGCACTACTCCTGTTGGAGTAGCACTGGGATGAATCTTGGCCCAAAAACCATGATTTGTGCGAATTCCGGGAACAAAAAAAATTGAACATCTTGAAAAAAATTTAGAAGCAATTACAGTTGAATTTAGTCCTGAAGAACTTAAAGAAATTCAAAAACATTTAGATTCTATTGAATTATTGGGTAACCGTTATAGTGAAGCTAGTGAAAAGCAAATAGATAAATCATAATAAAATCTGGGAATACCCCAGATTTTATTAATCTATTTTTTTAAAGTTATTATCTTTTGAGTTATTTTATCATCAGTAGGATAAATTCAGAGGTTATCAAAAAATACTGCCCCGTGTTCCAGGTGTTTTTTTAAATAAGATTCCTCATCATTTTCATAGACAGCTGTATTGAAGTAATAATTTTCAATATTGTCCACATTAGTTTTCAAATAATCTTTTATGATTCCATCCTCTTTTACAAAATAGAAAAAATTCATATTCAGCTCTAGTAATTTATTGTCTTCATTACAAGTTTCTTGTGTATTCACAATAAGGTATTCATCATTATCATAAGTTTTAAGATGATTTACAATATCTTTAAATAAAGACTCGTCACTAGTTTTAAAATTTGTTGAGAGAATATGTCCATTAAATTTTCAGTCGCTTATTGCCTCTTCTTCGCCACCAACAGCTAAGATGCTAACTATTTCAGGTTTAGTTTTATTGTTGATAGTGTTGTAGAAACTTTGATAATTTTTAAAATATACAAAACTATAGAGACTTGGTCCAAGTTGTGAAAGACTCAATGAGTAAAGGAGAGATCTTATTAAATTTTTAAAATTATAATAGTTTCTTCAAAGTTTTAGAGAATCATTTCTGACACTAAAACTTGCTCCATATTGGTCTTTGACTCTTTCTGGGAACCATCTCGGTCTTTATTCTGCTGGTCTTGTTGGAACATAATCAAAGTTTAGCAATGAACATGATGCTACATTTGAAATCATTAATGTTGGTATTGCTAAGCTTGTAGTTATGCTTAAAATTTTTTTCATATTTTTACCTCCTTATAATTATCAAAATTGATTGTTTTAAATACTCTACTTTGAAAATATCAAGATTATATTGAACTATCTCCCCTCAAATCCTAGGGGAATTACAAATTGTTGAAATTTAAACTGGACACCAGTGCCTGGTGTTCCTTCGGCATCTATCATAGCTTGTACAGTATAAGTAAAAACAAACACTAGAAAATCAACAACTATATCAGGTAGGTATTTATAAAATATATCCATAGTCTCTTCAACAGTGGTAAGAGTTTTTGTAATTTCAGTTATAGAACTAGATAACTCATTATATTTTTGGCTCAGGTCTGTTTTGGGGATATCAAATTTTTTTGCAACCTCAGTTTCAATTACAGATGCTATTTCACTTACTGAGGTTGAATCAGTAACTTGATCATTTGCAATAGCGTTTTCAAGTGAACTAACTAGATTATCTAATGTATCATAAAACTTGGTTGTTATTGGTAAACTAGATTTTGTAAGTTTCTCTTTAAATGTTATAAAATTATTTTTCAACTCATTAACTGTTAATTTTGATTCTCCTGGTTGAAATATGTCTTTAAGATATAAAATACCACTATCAAGTAGATCTTTTAAGTCCTTATATTTAAATCCATAATTGGTATAAATTGTCATTGCGAGTCTCTCAGCATTTATGATGCCACTGCCAAATTCAATTTTTCAACCTCAATCTCAAAGTGCTGTTCATCAATGTGCTGGTCCATAAACACTATAACTTACAGTGAAATCATTTGAATCACTAAATTTTACATCAAGATAATCTCTCAATTTTGATCAGTTAATTTCTTTTCAAAACTTTAAACCTTGTTCTTTTTTATTAATATCAACAACAAATGTATTATACATTGAAAGTATTTCTGCTTGATGGGTTTGTATAAAGTTATTGTTAATATTTTTTAAATATATTACAGCATTTTGAGCAGTCATTGTGTCCATGATATCTAGTTTTGCTGCAATTATTTTCTTATTACTTGTTGATAGATTGCTATAGTCAGAAATCATTGTCTTAAATTTTGCAGGAACAAAATTTGCAGCTAAATCTGAAAACTCTGATTTATATTTTTGTTTGATAAATTCACTTTCATAACTCTTGGTTTGTGAAATGAATGGGGTAGTGGCAGATGCAATTACTGCACCAATTCCAACTATACTTAATAATTTTTTAAACATATTATTTTCTCCTATGCATTATTGATACCCAATACAATTAAAGTATTTTCAGTATTAGTTGATTTTTAATTCATAATTATGAATCTAAATACAAAAATACTTTGGTGTTATATTGTTAGGATTGTTAAAAAATTCTAAGACTTGACCTTCTTTCATGTGAATTACTCATTTAATAATTCATAATTATTATAATAAAAAAATCCATAAAAAAATTATTTGAGAAAATAAAAATTTTAGGATTTTGTCATTGAAAATAAAAAATTTTATGGTTTAATTTGTCCATATGTTCAAACAATAAGTTGATTATATTAAGTAAAGAATCTAGATTAAATCTAGATTCTTGTTCTATATATTATTTAGTTTTTGTAATTACATGATATGAATCTACTGGGTCTACAAATCCATAAAACCACAGGTTATCTATAAATGGTCTGTTTAATTTTTCCATTCAAGATCTAAACATCTCTTTCTCATTATTTCTTGTAGTTTTTAAATAATAGTATGGTTCATTCCCACTTAAACTATTACCAAAAAAATCTCATAGTTGGTTATTGTGCTTTTTAAAGTAAAAATATGATTGGTCCAAACCTGTCAATAGACCATCTTTGTCATTAAACTCAATAGTGTTCACAACTAAATATTCATTGTCATCATAATTTTGTAAAGTGTTTTCTATCTCAGTTAATAAATTTTCATCATTTGATTTAAAGTTTGTGGTAATAAATTTACCAGCAAAATGTCAATCATTTCAATAGTCAAATGTACTAATAATTTCTTCCTTTGCTTCACTAAGATTTTTTTTATTGAAGATTTCACAAAAGTCATTGTAGTTTTCAAGATAAATGAGTTTATGATCTGGTCAATCAAGTGTATAACGTAAATATGACCCCAGAGTCGAATTAACCATTGAGCTGTAATTGTCATAATTTCTTCATAGATCTATTGAATCTTCTTCAACTGAATGTTCAAGTCCATATTGATCTGTCACTTTTTCTGGAAACCATCAAGGTCTCTTTTCATTGTCATCCTTGTTTTCACTAGGTGTTGCATGAAATTCAAATAAGTTGCATGAAACAACACTGTTGGTGGTTAGTGCAAGTATTCCCAACCCACCAAGTACATTTAAAATTTTTCTCATTATTAATTCTCCTCATAAATGTTTAGGTAACTAATTAATATTGTATTGTTGAATTATTTAAAATAACCCAATAATAGAAATTAGTTATAAACTTTTCTATTTATCTTCCCTTAAAGCCTTGTGGAAATATAAATTTTTGAAATTTGATATATACACCATTTCCTGAATGATTCTCTGCAGCTATCATTTGTTTTGCAATTCTTACAAATGAACCAAGTATAAAGTCTACTATAAAATCAGGTAAGTCAGTATACATTTTATCAATTACAAGGGTTATTTGATTTAGTGTATCAGTCATTTCTCAAATTATTTTTGAAATATCATTGTAGGTAGTTCTTAAGTCCTCTACGTTAATTCCAAATTGGTTTGAAACTTCCTCTTGAATATATTCAGCAAGTTCCGTTACTGCCATTTCTCCAGCACCTTGTGATATAAGCATAGAAGTTAGGGCAGATGCAGTATCTATTATTTGATTAAAGTATTTTGTAACTGGTAGTCCAGAATTTGAAATTTGAGTTTGAAATTTTTTAATTAATAAGCTAAATGTATCTATGCTTATGTATGACTCTTTTGGTAAAAACATGTTTCTAAGAATTTCATCACCTACTTTTAGTGTTGATATCAATTGGTCAAAATCAAAGCCGTAGGCATTATAAATTGTTAAAGCAACCCTCTCAATGTTAATGATACCTCCACCAAATTCGAATTTATAGCCTCAATCTCAAAGTGCTGTTCATCAATGTGATGGACCATATGTGCTACTATCAATAGAAAAATCATTTGAGTTTGTGAAGTCGATACTAATGAACCTCTCAATTTGTTTTCAATCAATGTTTGTAAATAATTCTGATTGCAGATCATTATTCCTTGGTTTTATAACAAATGAATTGAACAAGTCCAAAATTTCATTTCTATAATCATGTATAAATTTTATATTAATATTGCTCAAGTAATTTTTTGCAACATCAATAGTCATTGTGTCCATGATATCTAGTTTTGCTGCAATTATTTTCTTATTACTTGTTGATAGACTATTATAGTCAGAAATCATTGCCATAAATTTCGTAGGAACAAAATCTGCAGTAAAGTCTGAAACCTCCGATTTATATTCTTGTTTGATAAACTCACTCTCATAACTCTTGGTTTGTGAAATGAATGGGGTAGTGGCAGATGCAACTACTGCACCCGTTCCAACTATACTTAATAATTTTTTAAACATATTATTCTCTCCTATAAATTATTGATACCCAATACAATTAAAGTATTTTCAGTATTAGTTGATTTTTAATTCATAATTATGAATCTAAATACAAAAATACTTTGGTATTATATTGCTAGGATTGTTAAAAAAATTCTAAGATTTTACCTTCTTTCATGTGAATTACTTACTTAATAATTCATAATTATTATAATAAAAAAATCCATAAAAAACCATTTTAAAAAATAAAAATTTTAGGATTTTGTCATTAAAAATAAAAAATTTTAGGATTTAACATAATTTGTTGGTGTATTCAAACAATAAGTTGGTTATATTAAATAAAGAATCTAGATTAAATCTAGATTCTTGTTTTATATATTATTTAGTTTTTGTAATTACATTATATGAATCTATTGAATCCATATTCCCATAAAACCATAGATAATCTATAAATGGTTTGTTTAATTTTTCCATTCCTCCTCTAAATATCTCTTTTTCATTATTTTTTGCAGTTTTAAAATAATAGTATGGTTCATTGCCATTTAGACTATTACCAAAAAAATCTCATAGTTGGTTGTTGTGCTTTTTAAAGTAAAAATATGATTGGTTCAAACCTGTCAATAGGCCATCTTTATCATTAACTTCAATAGTGTTCACAACTAAATATTCATTGTCTTCATAATTTTGTAAAGTGTTTCCTATCTCAGTTAATAAATTTTCATCATTTGATTTAAAGTTTGTGGTAATAAATTTACCAGCAAAATATCAATCTTTTCAGGTGTCAGTTGTGCCAATAATTTCTTCTTTTGCTTCATTAAGATTTTTTTTGTTGAAGATTTCACAAAAGTCATTGTAGTTTTCAAGATAAATGAGTCTGCGATCTGATCAATCAAGTATATAATCAAAATATGACTCCAGAGTTGAGCTAACCATTGAGTAATAATTGTAATAATTTTTTCATAGATCTATTGAATTATCATCAACTGATTGCTCAAGTCCATGTTGATTTGTCACTTTTTCTGGAAACCATCAAGGTCTTTCTTCTCTGTCATCTTTATTTTCACTAGGTGTTGCTTCAAGTTCAAATAAGTTGCATGAAACAACACTGTTGGTGGTTAGTGCAAGTATTCCCAACCCTCCAAATACATTTAAAATTTTTCTCATTATTAATCCTCCTTATAAATGCTTAGGTAACTAATTGATGTTGTGTTGTTGAATTATTTAAAATAACCCCAACAATGGAAATTAGTTAATTCTCTAATTATTTTTGAAATTCCATTATAGGTAGTTCCTGAATTTCCTTTACTAACTCCAAATTACTTCGAAACTTCTTTTTCAATAATTTCAGTAAATTCTAAATTAGGAACTACTACTTTTCCACCACTAGATGATGCAAGTACAGAAACTAGAGCTAATGCATTATTCATTATTTCATTAAAGTATTTTGTAATTGGTAGTCTAGAATTTAAAATTTCATTTCTATAATCATATATAAATGTTGCTTAAGCAATTTTTGCAGCTTCAATAGTCATTGTGTCTATGATATCAAGATCTGTAGCAATTATTTTTTATTATTTATTGATAGCTTTTTGTAATCAAAAACCATTTCTTTAAATTTTGCAGGAACAAAATTTCTAGTCAAATCTGATCTATTTTTTTGTTTGATAAATTCACTTTCACAACTCTTGGTTTGTGAAATGAATGGGGTAGTGGCAGATGCAGTTACTGCACCAATTCCAACTATACTTAATAATTTTTTAAACATATTATTTTTCCCATGCATTATTGATACCCAATACAATTAAAGTATTTTCAGTATTAGTTGATTTTTAATTCATAATTATGAATCTAAATACAAAAATACTTTGGCATTATATTGTTAGGATTGTTAAAAAATTCTAAGATTTTACCTTCTTTCATGTGAATTACTCATTTAATAATTCATAATTATTATAATAAAAAAACTATTTAAAAAATAAAAATTTTAAGATTTTCACATCATATAATAAAAAATATATTTGACTTTATATCAACCCTATGATTTATTTAAAAACCCACCAATTGGTGGGTTTAGTGTATTTATCTTAGTGTTGAATTCTAATTATCTGTCATAAGAAGTTGATTTCTCAATTTCTGTCCAGGTGATGAGTTGGAATAATCTAGAATAAAAGTCACATCAATAAAGTTTAGTCTCAAATTGAAAGCAACTTTTAGAGGATCTCCTGAAGTGTTTCCAACAGTTAATTGATTGCCTTCATTTTTACCAGTAATTGTGTAGTTAAAGAAATTTGTATTAAAAGTAACTTGACCATCTTTATCCACACCCCAAATTAGTAGTTCAAAAACACCTTGATAGCCTTGAGTCAGTAGCAATTGTCTTTTATCTGATAATTTATCAGTTTTCAATGAAAGAATATTGTGAAGTTCGATATAAGAATTTCTTATTGATAAGTGAATGACTCATCCATTTAAGTCTGTTCAAATATTATTACCCGAACCACTGCCTCCAGTTGCTGTTAAAAAGACTTTTGGATTACCCAGTTCTGCACTTTCAATTGACTTGGTTGAGGGTTTTACACCCAAAACATCTAGATAGGATTTAATTCCCATAGCTGTATTGAAGTACATTGCATCACCAAGTTGAGTTTGATTAAGACTTTTATTTTTATCCCACTTTTCACCTGATACTGCAAGGATTCATTTCATAGTAACAGGATTTAAATCTATTGAGTAGTCTTTGTTAATTTCTAATTTGATCTTTTGTAAAACCACTGAACCATTCATAAAGTTATCTCTTTCAAACAGTTCATTTAATGAACTAACTGCTTTACTTTGCTTGTTTAAATCATTTTTTAATGTATTTTGGTAATTTTGAATGCTAGCTTTAGTGTCATTATTATTTAGTAAGTTGTAGATTTCTTTATTATTTTTTTGTTTACCACTATTTACAAAACTGATTTCAGAATCGTTTTCTTCAAATTTTGAAAATAATGGTTTGTGCAGTGAATCAACTCCACTTGCTCCTTTTTCATAGGTTCTAACTTCTCTTGTATCAGCACCAACTTTTGCATCAATCTGTTCATTTAAAATTTCAACATTTTCTAAAAGAAACTTTGTATTTGTTAATCACTCACCCTCAACTTGGATACTATTGTTTAATAAGGTTTCAAAATTTTTATCTTTATAATAAGTGTTAAGCTTACCAATTCTAATGTTGTCATTATACATTTCAAATATTTTACTTCTATCAGCAACAGCATAATTTAAGGTTTTATCTGTTCATCAACTTAATTCATTTCCTAAAAGATAAGCATTTTCAAGGTCTGTATAAACTTGATCAAGTTCTTCTTTTACTCCTGAATTATTAGTTAAAACCAGACTTAAATTTGAAGAAAGGGTTTTTCCAATTAGTTCATTTTTAAAACCAATATACTGGTATGATACTAAAAGCTTTGTTTTAATATCTGCCATAAACAATGCATCAATAGTGACTTCAGTAGATCTTGTGTAATTAATTTCAATCGAGCTTGTATCAAAACCAATGTCTTTAACAATAACACCATTATTTATAAGAATGTCAAACTGGTTTAAACCTTTGGCTAAGTTCTCAATTTCTTTTTCTAATGTTTGTGTATCTAAAAGTAGGATAAATTTATCAACAATTTTTTTAATTTCTGCTGGACCAAGTGCAGTACTTGGTGCCTTTTCTACACCATCAATAACTGTCTTTCCGTATTTCTCAAGTCCATTAATTGAGAAAATACCAGTAGCTTCAGTCTCAATATTGAATCTTTTAGCTTTTTCAATTATGTGATCAGAAACTATTTTAGAAACAGCTGCATTAAATTCTGTGATTAATTGATTTAAACTTGTATTGTCTGATTCCTTATTTGTGCTTTTTGGCGAGCACGCTAAAACGCTAGCACTAAAGCTAGTAGTTAAACTGATAATTCCTAAAAAAGTTAATAATTTGTTCATGCTATCTCCTCCTAGAACAAATTTTAATTTTCAAACGTTTAGTAATACAAATCTAGTATTACTCATATTATATATAAAAAAACCATTAATTTCTATTGAACTTTGGTTTTCTTGGCTGACAACACTGTTATTGTTAAAACAAAAAAACTGAAAAAATATTTTTAATTCATAGATTTCCAATTTAATCCAAGCAAAAGAGATATAATTAATTAAGATTTATTTCAAGTAACATTTACTTAAAATATGTTGCTTTTTTAACACTAATATTAGACAATGTAAGTGTTTGAATGATTCTAGTTTTTTTGGAGGTGAATTTAATGAAAGAATATAAAGAATTTGAACTTGTTAGTAATTTTACTCCAAGTGGTGATCAACCTCAAGCAATTGTTAAACTTTTACAAGGATTAACTGCTGGAGTAAAGCACCAAGTTTTACTTGGTGCTACAGGTACTGGTAAAACTTTTACAATGGCAAATATTGTTAAAAGTATTAATAAACCAACTTTGGTTTTAGCACATAATAAAACTTTGGCAATGCAATTGTACATTGAGTTAAAAGAACTTTTCCCAAATAATAGGGTTGAATACTATGTTTCTAACTTTGACTTTTTTCAGCCTGAAGCTTATTTACCGGCCCGAGACTTATACATTGATAAAGATGCCCGTATCAACCGTGACTTAGACATGATGAGGTTAAGTGCCTTAAATGCTTTAACTACTAGAAATGATGTTATTGTAGTGGCTTCAGTAGCTGCAATTTATGCTACTCGAAACCCAGATGAATACAGTCAAATCTTTTTTGAACTTAATGTTGGACAAAAAATCTCTAAAAAAGAACTATTGTCTTTTTTAGTGCAAACTGGTTATACAAGAAATGATACAGCCACAGAAATGGGGACTTTTGCCACTAAGGGTGATGTAATTAAAATTTCACCAAGTTGAACTGATGAATATAATTTGCGTATTTCAATGTTTGGTGATGAAATCGAAGCCCTAGATATTGTGGATGTTTTAAATAACACAGTTAAAGAAAAACTAAGATTATTTACAATCTTTCCAGCTTCAGCATATGTAACAGACATGGATTTAATTAAAAAGGTTGTTAAAAATATTGAAGTTGAGCTTGACCTCAGAGTTAAAGAACTATTAGATGAAGGTAAAATGATTGAAGCTGATCGTTTAGAAAAAAGAACCCGCTATGATATGGAGACTTTATCAGAATTTGGAATTTGTGCTGGGATTGAAAACTACTCAGCTCATTTAGACTTTCGAGCACCAGGAGTAGCACCATATAGTTTATTGGATTTTTTTGGTAAGGATTTTTTAACCATTATTGATGAATCACACATGATGATTCCTCAGGTTCGAGGAATGTATAATACAGATCTTAGTCGTAAAGAAACTTTAGTAAAACATGGCTTTCGACTACCAAGTGCCCTTGACAATCGTCCGCTAAATTTTGAAGAATTTAGCAATCGCTTAGATCAAGTAATTTACACATCAGCCACACCAGGTGACTATGAACTAGAACTAACAAACCATGAAGTAGCTGAACAAATTATTCGACCAACTGGGCTACTAGACCCAGTTATTGATATCTTACCAACACACAATCAGATGGAAGTCATCATTGAAAATATCCACCAAATTGTTAAAAAGAGTCAAAAAGTTTTTATTACTGCAATTACAATCAAACAATCTGAAGATATTACAAGTTTTTTACAAGAAAGAAATATTAAAGTGGCCTATTTACATTCAGAATTAAAAACCTTAGAAAGAAACCAAATTCTGTTGGATTTAAGAAGAGGAGTATATGATGTCATTGTTGGGGTAAACTTATTAAGAGAGGGAATTGATATTCCAGAAGTAAGTTTAGTTTGTATTTTAGAAGCAGATAAACAAGGTTTCTTGAGAAATGCTCGTAGTTTAATTCAAACAGTTGGTCGAGCAGCTCGTAATGCTGAAGGAAGAGTTATCTTTTTTGCAGATACAATTTCAAAAGCTATGGAAGAAGCAATTGAAGAAACTAATCGTCGTCGTAGCAAACAAGAAGCTTATAATGTTACAAATAACATTACACCAAAAACTATTATTAAAAAAATTAGTGACTTTGGTTTAAATGCAACTTTAAAAAACAAAGTTGCAGAATTAGCAAAAGGTAAGAAAAAAATTAAGTTAACAGAAAAGGAAAAATTAATAGAAGAATTAAGAGTTGAAATGTTAACTGCTGCTAAAGAACAAAATTATGAAAAAGCTGCAGAATTGCGTGATTTAATTATTGAAGTTTCAGCTGAATAAGGGGGAATATAAAATGATTTTAGACAAAATTATAGTAAAAGGTGCAAGAGAACACAATCTAAAAAATGTTGATATTGAGCTGCCAAAAAATAAATTGATAGTTTTCACTGGACTATCAGGTAGTGGGAAATCATCACTGGCTTTTAATACAATTTATGCTGAAGGAGAAAGAAGATACATTGAATCACTTTCTTCATTTTCACGTCAATTTTTAAAATCAGTAGAAAAACCAGATGTTGATGATATTGAAGGATTAAGTCCAGCAATTTCAATTGATCAAAAAACCACAAGTCATAACCCTAGATCAACTGTGGGAACCACTACAGAAATTCACGATCACTTACGTTTAATGTATGCAAATGTCGGGACTCCATTTTGTATAAATGGGCATGGTGCCATTACTAGTTCTTCACTAAAAGAAATTATTAATGCAATTAAAAGAGAAACCCCTGAAGATGAACAAATTTATATTTTAGCACCAGTTGTGCGAGATAAAAAAGGAACTTTTAAAGATTTATTTATCAAATTAAAAAAAGAAGGTTTTATTAGAGTTCAAATTGATGGACAATTGCGAAGTCTTGAAGAAGATATTGATTTAGAACAAAATAAACGCCACAACATTGAAATTGTAGTTGACCGTCTAGTTTACAAAGCAGAAGATGAAGAACTGCAATCAAGAATTTATTCAGCTATTGAAGTTGGATTAACCTACTCAAATGGGTTAATTTTGGTTTTTTATCCAAATAATGATGCAGCATCAAAACTATATTCAACTAAATATTCATGTAGTAAATGTGGTTTTATAATTCCAAACTTAGAACCAAACTTATTTTCGTTTAATAAGAAATCAGGAGCTTGTGAAATATGTTCAGGACTTGGAGTTAATTTAGAAGCAGATCCAAGCTTAATTATTCCAGACTTAAATCTTTCAATTCGTCAAGGTGGAGTAATATATTATAAAAATTTAGTAGATACTCAAAACATTGAATGACAAAAATTTGAAATTTTATGTAACTATTACAGAATTGATTTAAGTAAACCTCTAAGTGATTTAAATGATCATCAAATTGACATGTTGTTATGAGGTAGTGATGAGAAAATTGAGGTAAAAATTGAAACTTCTGGGGGAAATACAATTCGTTCAAGTGACTATCTTGAAGGAGTTGGCAGCATTATTGAGCGACGTTTTGTTGAAACTAAATCTGAAGAAGCTCGTAAATATTATGGTAAATATATGGCTTCAAAAGTTTGTAAAACTTGTCAAGGTCGTCGTTTAAATGAAACAGCTCTTTGTGTCAAAATAAATGATAAAAATATTGCAGAGTTTGTTGAGATGACTATTGAAGAAAATTTACAATTTTTGTTATCTTTACAATTAACTGAGCAACAAACAAAGATTGCCGCCCTTGTTTTAAACCAATTACTTTCAAGAATTAGTTTTTTAAATGAAGTTGGTTTAAATTATTTAACTTTATCAAGAAGTGCCACCACTTTATCAGGTGGGGAAGCTCAAAGAATCCGTCTTGCCAAACAACTTGGTTCAAAATTATCAGGAGTACTTTATGTACTTGATGAACCATCAATTGGTTTACACCAAAGAGATAATGATAAGTTAATTCATACTTTAAAAAAACTAAGAGATTTAGGTAATACCTTAATTGTGGTTGAGCATGATGAAGATACTATGAAAGAAGCAGATTGAATTGTGGATATTGGTCCAGGAGCTGGATTAAATGGTGGAGAAATAGTGGCACAAGGGAACTTTGACCAAATTTGTGCAGCTCCAAACTCACTAACTGGACAATACCTTTCAAAAAAATTACAAATTCCTGTTCCTAAAAAGAGACGTGGAGGTAATGGTTTAAAGCTTGAAATTGTTGGAGCTGCAGAAAATAATTTAAAAAACATTGATGTCACAATTCCTTTAGGTAAATTTGTGACAATTACAGGAGTTAGTGGTAGTGGTAAGTCAACTTTGGTTGAAGAAATAGTTTACAAAGGTTTGAGAAAATTAATTAATGGTGAGTTAATTAAACCTGGAAAATTTAAAAAAATTAAAGGTTATGAAAATATTGATAAAATTATTTATATTTCTCAAGACCCCATTGGGAAAACTCCACGATCAAATCCTGCAACTTACACATCAGTTTTTGATGACATAAGAGATCTATTTGCTGAAACCACTGAAGCTAAAATTCGTGGTTATAAAAAAGGGAGATTTAGTTTTAATGTTACTGGAGGTCGTTGTGATGCCTGTCAAGGAGATGGATTAGTTAGAGTTGACATGCAATTCTTGGGATTTGTTGAAGTGGTTTGTGAAGTTTGTGAAGGTAAACGTTACAATGATGAAACTTTGCAAGTTAAATTTAAATCAAAAAACATTTGAGATGTTTTAAATATGACAGTTGATGAAGCAGGTCAATTCTTTGAAAATGTACCTAAAATAAAAGAAAAGTTAGACACAATCATTTCAGTAGGTTTAGGTTATATTAAGTTGGGGCAAAATGCCACCACTTTATCAGGTGGAGAAGCCCAAAGGGTAAAACTGTCAACCTTCTTGCTGAAAAGATCAACTGGTAAAACTTTATTTTTACTTGATGAGCCAACAACTGGTTTACATGTTGATGATGTAAAACGTTTAATTGAAGTATTAAATATTTTAGTAGATCAGGGTAATACAGTTCTAACGATTGAACACAACCTTGATTTCATTAAGGTTTCAGATTATTTAATTGATTTAGGTCCAGAAGGTGGAATGGGTGGAGGCCAAATTATGGCTACAGGTACACCTGAACAAGTTGCTACAAGTCAAACTAGCTTTACAGCAAAATATTTGAGAGCAATTTTAAATGATTAGTGTAAAAGATAATTTCATTCCATCTTCTGTTTTGTTTAAAAAAAATTATAATCTTAAAAAATTGTTAGCAAAACTTAATGACCCACAAAATAATTTTCAAGTGATAAATGTTGTTGGTACCAATGGAAAGGGTTCAACAGCCACTTTTATTTATCAAAATTTAGTTGAACATCAATTTAAGGTGGGGTTCTTTTTCTCCCCAGCATTTTTATATCAAAATGAACGCATTCAAGTTAATGGTACAATGATTAGTGATGCTGATTTAGTGGGTTTAATGGAAGAATATCAAGAATTAATTAAAGAATATGAATTAACTTTTTTTGAAATTTGAACTTTTTTAGCTATTGTCTATTTTAATAGATGCAATATCAAAATTGCAATTGTTGAAGCAGGGATTGGCGGAGTGCTTGACAGCACAGATTGCTTTGCAAACCAAATTGCAGTTTGTTTAACATCAATTGGTTTTGACCATGAAGAAATTTTGGGTAAAAATATTGAAAGCATTATTGCTAATAAGATTAAAATCGTAAAAGCAAATTCAAAAATATTTACCTCAACAAACAACCAAAAGTATGATATTCTCTTAAAGAAGTTTACAAATAATGAAATTGTTTACTGCCCAGATTATGTTCCTGAAAGTTCATATCAAAAATACAACAAGGCTATTGCTCAAGAGGTTTTAAAAATATTTGGGATAGAATTTAATCAGCAAACAAAACCACCATTAGGGAGAATGACTCAATTAAGATCTAATCCGGCTTTTATAATTGATGGTTGTCACAATCTCAATGGAGCACAAGAATTGATTAATTCCTTGCCAAACATTCATGATTTTACAATTTTATTTGCTTCTAGTACTGGTAAAGAACAAAGTGAAATGGTTAAACTTCTAAAAAATAGTTGTAAAGATTTTTTTGTAACTACCTTTACTCATCCAAAAGCTTGGGATTTAAGCCTAGTTAATGAAGTTAACAAGGTTGAGAACTGAGAAGAGTTTTTACAAGAAAATTTCAAAAAAAATCTTTTAATTTGTGGGAGTTTATATTTTGTCCCCTTAGTATATGAGTGGTTTGGAGGAAAGAAATAATGATTTATTTAATAACCAATATTGTCGCAGCAATTTTAATTGTTTGTGTTTTTGTAATAGCTTTAGCAATGGAGGACTTTACCTTTAAAAAGATTACCATTAGACACATTACAGTAATCTCTTTATTTGCAGCGGTCAGTGTAATTTTGACCAATCTTATTAGTTATTCAATTCCAATTTTTGGAAATATTCGTTTAGCATTAGGAGATTGAATTATTTTCTTATTAGGAATGATTTTTGGTCCATTATGTGGGGTAATCTCTGCAATTTCAATTGATGCAATGGGGAATTTTATCCCAAATGCCTTTGGTTTTCATGCTGGGTATATGCTAAATAAAGTAATTTTAGGTTTCTTTGGTGCTTTAGTATTCTTTTCAAATAGCAAAAACCGAGTTTTTTTAAAAATTCTAGTTTTGTATGCTCTTCCTTTCACATTCCAAAGTCTTTTGTTTAATCAAATTTGAATGATGTCATATGTAGGTAATGCAGCCTGGTTAGATCTAATTGTTAAATTAATTAAGTTACCAATTGCATTACCAATTTATGTAACTTTAACATATTCTGCATATAAAGCAGTTTTACCATTATTAAAAATGTGACCTGAAGAAATGGTGTGGTGTTTGACTACAAAAAGAAAAAACCACTTTCAAGATGTTCAGTCAATCTAATGTGGTGGTTTAACCTTGAAACTCACTTTTAAAAAGTGAGTTTTTTTGTTTATATTACAAAATTAATTAATGTCAAAATGGAGTGGGAGCCTATATAAAACTTTTATGTGTAAAGCCCTATTTTAGGTGTAAAATAAGAGTGATTGTGTTGGGAATTTTTTTTATTTTTCCCAAACACCGTCGGGAGGGAAATGAATGAGAAAAATATTAAGTATTTTAGGTATAGTGGGTCTTGTTGCAGGTACAAGTTCTACTGTACTTGCGTGTGGCCCTAAAAAACCTATAGTTGAGGGTGAGGATGAAAGTATACATGAACTAATAACAGAATTTAATGCAGAAATTGCCCGTGTAGTTACTGAACACTTTACTTCACGTTCTGAAAAATTTAATTTTAAAGCTGAAGCAAATTCAGCTGACATATTTTCAAGGGACTCATTAGAGAAAAATGGGGTTAATAGGTCTAATACTGAAGCTACAGAACAACCCCCAATTGGAGCAGCTGAACTTGAAAAAATTACAACTAAGTTAAAAGGAATTTTAGAAACTGAAGTATTGACAAGTTCAATCAATAAAATTTCAACTGATTCAAACAAATTTGATGTTCTGACAAATAATGAGTCAATAGTTTCAGAAATTGGATTTGATGAAAATTCTATTAAAGTAAACTACATTATTGAAGAATTAGGAGCTTCAGGTGAAGACAGTAAAAGTGTATTTTTAGCAGACGTAAGAACAAATGTCAAAATCTCTTACAAACACAAGGGTAGTAATGGTGGGCAAGTATCAAAAGATATTAAACCTGGTTTAAGTTTGGTAATTTCTGATTCTGCAGAAATTATTAAGCATCTTGCTGATGTTTACAAAAAAGTTCAAGAAAGTTATAAAAATATAGCTAAGCCAACATTGACCTGATGAAAACATGAGGACTTGTATGCTGGAACTGATGAAAAATCTAAAATGTTTGAAATGTATTACGATATTACTAGAACTGGAAAATTGCAAAGACATTACCAAGGAAGTTCTGAATTTAAGACAAGTTTGGACTCAATTTTAAAAGAATCTGTGGGTCCATTTAGACAGTCAGAATTTGATTTGAAAGATGTTGAAGTTTTAAGTGAAACTCTTGGTTCAAAAGTGAGTACATCAGATAGACTAGTGAAAACATATGAAAATAATGATGCTAGTGGAGTTAACCCTTTGCACCAACCTCTTTTTTCAAAGTTAGAAACTAATGGTGCAAGTTACCATTTTGATGGTAAACCAGGAACCAAGGTTAATGACAGTGTTTACAGTTTATTAAATGACCAAGCAAAAACAGAAATCAACAATTATCAAACTGATCTTAAAACTTATTATCAAACCTTGGATGATTCAGAAAAACTAGCTATGAATGACTTGTTTGAAAGAGACAATTTCATGAATGGTAGTGTGGCACTACAAAACATTGTGCTTAAAGTAACTGATGATTATCAAGTTCAACTAAATACCATTAATATGGAATGAGTTTTAGCAGTATCAGGTGAAAAATTTAATAAAGATCAACAATTGCATGAAACTGCACTTGGATCTGCAATCTACTTTAATACAATTAAAGGGATTAAATCATTTCATAAGGCCTGAGGAGTAATACCCTCAACATATGTAGTTCCAAATCTTCCAGATTTAGGTAATCCAAAAGTCTTTTTAACAGCAACTGGTGATGATGGGACAGGTATTAATCCTTGAGATAGTTTTGGTGGTGTATATTATTGTAAAACACCAACTGAAATCAATAGTTTCAACCAAATACTCTCATTGCAAACTGATAAGTTATCTACTAAAAGACATCTTTTGCTTAATAGTGGTTCTCAAGGAACCTTTGTATTACAAATGTTAGAAGTCGGTACTGATGGAACAGTCTACTTTGATCCACAAAGTGATTCATCTCAAGTGTTTTCCAAATCAGCTAGTAGTGCTCTTGGGTAAATAATAAAGTCTGGTGGATGAACTAGAATTGAGAAAAGGGCAGCAATGAATTTAAAATTGAATTTTATTGATGTAACTTTTATTTTAGAGTATTCAATGGATAAAAATAGAGAGCAAACAGTTGAAAGAAATCCTATTATGAAAGATACTGCAAAATAAAGCAAAAATTTAAGCTCACCCCACCAATTTGGTGGGGTTTTTAAATCACTAAATGGCAAATTCTATCTGCTTTTTTGAAATAGATAGTAGTTATTTTTACAATATTTAAGTTATAATACATTTAGTAGGGGGATAGTGGTTTGAAAAAGTTAACTTTAAATAAAATAGTAAGTACCTTAAATCTTGAAATAATTAGTGGTGCTGACAAAATGGATCAACAAATAGACACTTATGGTTTAAATAGGGCTGGTTTAGAATTAACAGGTTATTTTGAAAAAGGTGAAAAATCCCATCGATTAATTTTAATGTCAACAAAGGAACTAAATTACATAATGCAATTTAATGAACAAGAAAGAAGAGCTCGTTATGAGCAGTTACTTTCAAAAAAATTCCCAGGAATTTTATTAACAACAAAATTTACAGATGAACTTTTCTTTAAAATTGCCAAAGAAAAAAACTTCCCAGTAGTTTTGGGTGGGGATTCAACAGCAATCCTTTCAAAGGCTATTTTAGATATTTTAGATGATTTTTTATCACCTCAAACTGAAATGCATGCCTCATTAATTAATGTTTTTGGTAAAGGTGTAATTTTTATTGGGGAATCAGGAATTGGTAAATCAGAGCTAGCAATGGAATTGGTTAAATCTAACCACTTGTTTGTTGGTGATGACCGTATTGTTATTACCAAAAAGAATGGTAGTTTATTTGGTAGAAGTCATGTAATTTTAAAAAACTTAGTTGAGGTTAGGGGTATTGGTATTATTGATGTTGCTAAAACTAATGGTTATAAAGTAATTATGGATGAGTCACCAATTGACTTAGTAATTGAGTTATCTATTTTCAAAAAAGATGGTGTTGATGATTCAGAGCGTTTAGGTAAATCATTTCAAACTTACCGCATTTTAGATCAAAACATCCCTTATATAAAAATTCCAGTTTCATCTGGACGTAATATTCAAAATATCATTGAAGTGGCTGTTTCAAAACTAAAAATCTCTCAAAGTGGTTTATATAAAGATGATGCAGATTTATTAACTGAAAGGCTGCAACAATTTCGAGATGAAAACTAATATTTTAACAAACAATCCTTATTGAGATCAGTGAATTAATACTGGGAATGGTGAAACCCTTTCTTTTCTATATGGAGTTTTAGCAATTGCAGGAATTTTAACAACCATTGCTGCAGCTGCTACAACTTTTGCTATCAAAAAAGTACCTATGAGAGAATTTATGCACTCAATTTATATTATGATTCCAGCTGCCTTAGTTGGAGGCTCATTATTTGGTAAATTGGGAACAAATATTGTCTGGTATCGGGTTTTTTTCTTTTGAGAACCTGGTTTAAGTATTTTTGCCTCACTCTTATTTGGTAGTTTTGCTGGTTACTTATGATTTTCACGAGTAAAATATCGTCATAACATTTCAATTTGAGTTTATGCAGATGCTATTATTCCACACATGTTTTTGGGACAAGCAATTGGGAGATGAGGTAACTTGTTTAACCATGAACTTTTGGGAAAACCAATTGATATTGAAAAATACCAATGGTTGCCAAATTTTATTTGGCAAAGACTCTTTTACTTTTATGATTCTGCATCAGGAGCACCTGTTGATGCACTAGTTTATCGTCAACCTTTATTTTTATATGAGTCTTTTGCTACACTAACAGCCTGAATTATCATAGTTTTTTTAGTACCATTATTGTTTAAATTAATTAGCAAAAAACCTTGAAAACTTGACCCTCTGGCTTTTCCAACAAGAGCAAAACCATTACCAATAGATGCTATTAAGGTGTTGCCAAATTATTTTGAAGTAATTTATAATCGTAAAAAAACTACAAAACAAAGTGATATGATTAATAAAGAATTACTTTTTTTAAGCAAAAGTAATATATGAAAAAAAGCATATTATGCTTATGAAGTTGATGAGACAGTGGCTCAACAGTTTCAACAAGAAATTAATCAACATAGAGAAAATCGATTAAAGGCCTTAAAAAGGTATAATGATGGTAAAGCTAAGTTGGTTGAAAGTATTGCTACCAAACAAGATAAAGTTACAAAACAAAAATTAAACAAAACAGAATTTAAAAAATTTAAAAATATAGCAAAAAGTGAATTTAAAAGAAATTTTGCAACTGAAAAAAGGGATAAATCTTTGTGAAGAAATCTCTGGACAACTGATTCAAGTAAATTGACCCAAGCTAACAATCCATATCAATTAACTATTTTAAGGATTGGAGCAAAAACAGGACTTTATGTCACAATTTATGGAATTATTCGATCAGTGTTAGATAGTTTTAGAACACCATTTGAATTACCACTAAAAAATGCCCCAATTAGCAATCATGTGGTTTTAGGATTGGCCATTATTTTAGGATTATTATTGTTTAGTTTTGCACAATTTATTGCACCAAATAAATGAAGAGAGGAAAGATGATTGTATGAAAAATCTTATTAATGTAGAAACGGACTTTGATGTTGTTATTGCAGGAGCAGGTCCTGCAGGATTAAGTGCTGGTATTTATATTGGAAGATCAGGCTTAAATGTCTTGATTTTAGAAAAAACTGTTGTTGGTGGTAAGGTTATCTATACTTATGAAATTGAAAATTACCCTGGTTTTAAAAAAGTTGATGGATTTACTTTGGCAAAAAGCTTTGAAGAACAAGCATTGGCATTGGGAGCTAAAATTGAATATTCAGGTTTAAAAAGTTTTGAAAAAACTGACATTTTTAACATTACTCTTGAAAATGGTAGAGTTATCACCAGCAAAGTCTTAATCTTAGCTACAGGTACTAAAGAAAATCATTTAGGAGTTCCTGGTGAAAAAGAATATTATGGTAAAGGGGTGTCATATTGTGCAACTTGTGATGGACCTGGTCCTAGATTTAAAGATAAACCAATAGTTGTTGTTGGGGGTGGGTACTCTGCTATTGAAGAAGGAAATTACTTAACTCGTTTTGGGTCAGTAGTACACATTGTTCATCGTCGTAAACAGTTTAGAGTTGATACAAAATCACTTAAAAAAGCTGAAGAAAACCCAAAAATAGTGTTCCATTATGATAGTGTTGTTGAAGAAATTACTGGTACTGCAAATGAAGGAGTAACTGGGGTTAGAATTAAAAATGTTTTAACTAATGAAGTTTCAGAAATCAAAGCAGTTGGAGTTTTCCCATTTATTGGGCAAAACCCTGTTGTAGATTACATTACAGACACTAATTTATTGAACCAAGACAAGCAAATTGTGGCAGATATTAACATGCAAACAAGCATTGAAGGTCTTTTCACTGCAGGGGATGTCCGCAACACTCCTTTTAGACAAATAGCTACAGCTGTTGCAGATGGTGCATTAGCAGGACAAAATGCAGTTCGTTATATTGAAAACCTTGATTAAATCAAGGTTTTTATTTTAAAAACACAAAAAATCATTGACAAATTCTAAGGTTTAGTAGTTTTTTTATGTTAAACTTAATAAGTTAGGAGTGATAGCAATGGAAACATGAGATGATAATAGCTTTATTACTGTTGAAAGTTTAAGGACAGTTAGTTCTGATTATGGTGGATTTCATGTCTATGCATTTACAATGACAATGGGGGTAATTATTGCCATTTTATTTGCAGCTTATCAATTTAAGAGAAAAGGACTCAAAATTGAAAGACTAATGATGGGAGCAGTTGGAGCAGTTCCGGCCGGACTATTTGGTGGTTCATTTTTTGGAAAACTAGGTTCTTCAAATTCATTTTGAAGTTTATTTGCTTTTTGAGAAGCTGGTATGTCAATTCATGGAGCAATTTTATTTGGAGCAGGGTTTGGAATCCTAGTGTTCTACCTTATGGGGAGAAGAGAGAGAGTCTCAATTTGAGTCTATATGGACTGTATCCTTCCTCAAATTTTAGTTAGTCAAGCCGTTGGTCGTTGAGGAAACTTCTTCAATCATGAAATTTTTGGAAAACCAGCTGGTTTATACAACGAAGGAGCCTTATCTTGATTGCCAGGATTTATTAGAGATAATATGACAAAAGCATTTGTGGGTAAAGATGGAACAGAAA
This sequence comes from Spiroplasma clarkii, assembly GCF_002795265.1. NCBI lineage: Bacteria > Bacillati > Mycoplasmatota > Mollicutes > Entomoplasmatales > Spiroplasmataceae > Spiroplasma > Spiroplasma clarkii. Next base: position 1,475,092 of record NZ_CP024870.1, on the reverse strand, counting down.
TTAATGGAATCTCATTAGTTAGTGGAGAATGGTATGTAATGCAACCAATTTTCTTATATGAATCAATTAGTTTTGTGATTCTTTGAGCGTTAATAGTGTTTTTAATTCCAGCAATTAAATACATGACAAAAAACACACCTTGAAGAAATGATCCTTTGTCATTTCCAGTGAAAGCAACAGCAATTCCATTAGATAAAATTGTGAAAAGTGAAAAATTTGAACCAAAAAAATATAATGTAATTGCAAAATCAAATAAAGATGGAGTAACTAAAGAAGAGTTATTTTATATGAAAAAAACTGATATCTGACAAAAAGCCTATTATAAAAATACTGATTTAGAAGCAGTCGCAGAATATCAAGATAAAATTGATGAAATTAATAACAAACTACCAGAGATAGATGAAAATATCTGGGCTAAAATAAAAAGTATATCAACTATAACAAAATCTCAATGACAAAAAGGGAAAGTTTTAGTTAATACTAATAACCCAAATAATTATCATGTGGTTAAAGCTGGAGTTGAAGCAGGAATGTATTTCTTTGCTTGAAACCTAGTTAGAATGATTATTGAAATTGAAAGACCAATCAATAACTTATTTATTAAAGATCATCATTTACTTTCAGTCTTATTAGTGGCAATGACTGCCCTATTTGGGATAGTTTTAGCAGTTATTGCTCAATTTGTTGCACCATATCTATTTAGAAAACCTGGATTCATTTTTGAAAAACAATACTTTTATACAGAAGATGCAGCTAAAGCAGCTGCTGGAACTAAAGTTGTTAAAAGTGAAGACAACAATGAAAAAATTAGCAAAATTAAGCTAAAAGAACAAAAAGCAAAAGAGAAATTAGATAAAACTTTAAAAAAAGATAAGTAAATTAAGGAGTAGCAGTTCATGTCGTTTGCCAAGGAAGTCAAAGAAGAAATAGTTGCCCATACTTTTTCCCCAGAACAAGCATTAATGTTTATTTCTGGATTTATTAAGCATAATGGCGAATTAATTTACACAAACAATGGATTTCAACTGGTTTTAACTTCAACATCAAATGCCATTATCAGAAACATCTTTATGCTACTTAAAAGTGTCTACAATGGTAAAATTGAAATCTCCATTCTACAAACTCAGATGATAACTCGTAAAAAGATTTTTCAACTAACATTGGTTGATAATATAAAAGAGTTTCTTATTAAAAATTCCTTATATGATTTCGAAAATAGTGATAAAATAATAGAGGTAATAATTAATAATGAAGATATAAATAAGAGTTTGATTAGAGCATATATTTCGGGGGTATTTGTTGCATCAGGGAGTGTTAACTCTCCAGAAACTAGTAATTACCACCTAGAATTTCAATTTAAAGATTTACACTCTGCAGAGTACATCTGTAGAATATTAAATGATTTTGAATTTAACTTTAAAGTAATTGCAAAAAAAAGCAAATACGTTTGTTATGTGAAGAAATCGACACATGTGTCGGACTTCTTAAAATTCGTAGATGCGGGAAAATCTGCAATGAAATTTGAAAATATTAGAATCAGCAGGGATTTAGCAAATAGTATCAACCGGGTTGGAAACATTGACATTTACAACCAACAAAAAACCTCATCAACAGGTCTAAAACAAGTACAACAGATAACATTAATAAAGAACAAGCACTTATTGGGGGAATTATCTGTTAAAGCACAAGTTTTAGCAAATTTACGTTTACAAAACCCTACAGCTTCATATTCAGATTTAGAAGTAAAGATGAATGAAGAAGGGGTTAACATCACAAAGTCGGGAGTTAGTAATTTATTTAAGATTATAACCAAAATAGCAGAAAGCATTGGTGAATAAATATGAAGAAAGATTTAATTGAATTATTTAGCTCAAACATGAAATATATCAGACTTAAAAGCGGTTTAACACAAGAAGAATTAAGCTTTAAAGTTGGTCTACACAGAAATTACATTTCTGACACCGAGAGAGGTAGAAGAAACATTTCATTAAAAGCTGTTGAAAAAATCGCTGAGGGACTTGGAGTACCTGTAGTCGAATTATTTTCACAAAAATAGTTCTTAAAGTGGTCTGGACAATAAGACCCAACTAAGAAAAAGGTGGTAATTATTTACCACCTTTTATTTTTTTCAAATTAATTATGCATTAATAAACAATTACATTAACTAAGCGATCAATTATAGGATCATTCACAAGATCATAGTAGTTTTTGGTTAAGATATAAACTTTAAAACTTTTTTGCTTTAAAATCTTGTAGATATCTAAATCACTATGAAAATCACGATTTAAGATTAAGACCTTTTTAGTGCGGTCAATTTTTTTGTAATAGTTATTTCTAAAAAAGAGCTTTGAAATATTAATAGTCCCACTAATGTGGTTCTCTTGATAACTTAATTCATTTCTTAAATCAATAACTTGTCAATTACTGCTATTTAAGCACTTTAAAAATTTCTTCTCAGGTTTGGTCTTGTACTTTTTTTTAAAAGCATCACTTTTGAAGATTTTTGCTAAAAATTTAAAGACTACATCAAGTCATTGCATTAATAATCACCTAGATTTGATTATAAACTAAATTAGGGGTATTACAAGATACCTAAAACTTGTAAAAATATTTTTTTCCTAAACATTTTTAGGTAAAGTCTTGATACAATTAGATAGTATTAACCAATAACAACCCAAGAATGAAAATTGTTACTTGTATCAAAAACTCAATTTTCATTAGTAACATAATATTTCACATTTAATTTTTAAAAGACCCAAAACCAGGAATTAACCTATCAAATTTAGTTTCTTGGAAATGATAGATATTTTCTAGAAAAAACTAAATAATTATAGTATGATTATAAGGAAATGGAGGCGAAGGTATGTTTAACTTTTTAGCAAGTACAGCAGAAATTAAATCAGCAAATTACATAATTTTTGCATTTGAAATTGTAGCCTTAGTAGTTTCATTGTTGATGATTACAGTGGGTATGATTCAAAATAAAACCTCTCAAACAGGATTAAGTGCATTAAATGGTGGAAATGATGAATTGTTTTCTAATTCAAAAGAAAGAGGAAGCGACAAAACATTGTCAATGTGAATGTTAGGTTTAGGGATCGCTATGTTTATCATTACAATTGTTATTGGTATAATTACAAACGTTGTTATCAGTGCTAGTTAATAGCGTTTTTTTATTAGAAGGATATGTAGTGATCATATGAAGAATTTAATTTTAGAAAAAATTAGTAACAATACACCAATGCAGTTGAATACTTTAATAACAAAATTTAACTTTGACAAAGACCAAGTCACAAATGCTTTGAGAGAATTGCATGATGAACGCATTGTGGCATGAACCAAAGACAATTATATTTTCAAAATTGGTGAAGAATTTCACCTAGGAACCATTCGTATTAATGATAAAGGGTTTGGATTTATTAAGGATTTAAGACTCCCAGAAAATGACTATTTTGTACCCCCAACTTCTTTAAATGGCAGTTTGACAACTGATGAAGTTATTTTTAAGATCGAAAAAGAACAAGATGGAAGAGAAAAAGCTGAAGTCATTAAAGTTGCCAACCGTACAAAAACATCATTAATTGGTGAAATTCAACCCAGCTATGATGGGCGATTTTTAGATTTCATCTCCAATGAGCCAGGATTTAAAAATTACCGCATAGTTATGGTTAATTCAAGAGACTTTGGTGTCAAAAAAGACATGATTGTAAAGCTGAGAATTCTTGAGGTTCGAGATAAGAAACTATTTACAAGAATTCAAAAAGTAATTGGTGATGCCAATAAGGCAGTTGACCGAATTTATTCAATTGCTTATGAATTTAATATTAATCCAGATTTCAATGATTTAACAATTAGTGAAGCCAATGAAGTGGCTCAACCAATTGACTACAATGACCAGTTAGTGACTCGTCGTAAAAAAATTATCAAAGACTTAAATTTAGTGACAATTGATGGATCAGATTCAAAAGATTTAGATGATGCAATTTACGTTGAGCGCACCAAAAATGGTTATAAACTTCTTGTAGCAATTGCAGATGTTAGCTATTATGTTCGTCCATTAAGTTCTTTAGATAATACAGCTCTATTCAGGGGTAACTCAGTTTATTTGGTAAACAAGGTAATTCCAATGTTACCAGAAAAGTTATCTAATGGAGTTTGTAGTTTAAACCCAAATGAGGACAAATTATGTCTAGTGGCAGAAATGGAATTTGATAAAGATGGAGTTATGGTGAATAGCCGAGTTTATGAATCAATTATGAACTCAAAAGCTCGTTTAACTTATAGTGAAGTTAATGAACTATTTGCCTCAAACCAATCAACTAGACAACCTGAAATTATTGAAATGTTATTAGTTGCCAAAGAGTTGCATGAATTAATTGACATGGAAAGAAGTAGTAGAGGTTCAATAGATTTTGATATTCCAGAACCAAAAATTATTTTAGATAGTGAAAGTAATGTCATTGATATTTTGCAAAGAGAACGTGGAACTAGTGAAAAACTAATTGAAAACTTTATGGTTAGTGCCAATGAGTGTGTGGCAAGCATAGTTTTTGAAAAAGAACTACCATTTTTGTATAGAGATCATGGTGAACCAAAAGAAGAAAACCTCCTAGAATGACACCAAATTTTAAGAGCTTTAGGTATTAATGTAAAATTAACTGAACTTGATAAAATTAATCCAAAAACAATCAAAAATGCCTTAGAACAAATTGACAAACAAGTTGCAGACAAGACTGAAAGAGATGTTATTAATGTGACCTTGTTAAAATTTATGGAAAAGGCCAGGTATGACTTAGAAAACATTGGCCATTTTGGATTAGCTAGTGAGTGTTACACTCATTTTACAAGTCCAATTCGTCGATATAGTGATCTAATTGTGCACCGTTACTTAAAGCAATATCTAATTGATAAAGATTTGCGACCATTTCGTTTAGAACAAAATGCTAAGTTTATTCAAAAAGCCTGTACAATAATTAATGATACTGAAAAAAATGCAGTCAATGCTGAACGCGAAGTTAATAAAGTTTGTATGGCAGAATATATGACAAAATATATTGGAGTTGAGTTTGAAGGAATAGTGGCTGCAGTTTTAAAATTTGGTCTTTTTGTCCAACTAGATAATTGTGTGGAAGGTTTAATTCACATTAGTGAATTACCAGATTTTGTCTTTGATGAAAAAATGAATATCATGGTGGATAAACAAAACCGAGTGTTTAGATTGGGTCAAAAAGTCAAGATTAAAGTTAAAAATGCTGATATGAAGAAAAGAGTAATTGACTTTGTTTTAGCATAAAGAATTTTGAGGTGAACTTAATGGGTGAACATGTAATTGTTAAAAATAAAAAAGCGTTTTTTGACTATGAAATTTTAGCAACCTGAGAAGCTGGGATTGTTTTAACTGGTCCTGAAATCAAGTCGATTAGAGCTAAAGAAGTAGCCATTAATGAATCTTTTATTTTAATTCGTCGGGGACAAGTTGAGATTTTGAACATGAATATAAAAAACTATGAATATGCCCACAATATTAAGTTGGATCCCACAAGAAATAGAGTGCTCTTACTGCACAAAGATGAAATTAAAAAAATACTAAAAAGAATTCAATTAGAAAAGTTAACTCTAGTACCTTTAAAATTGTATTTAAAAGGTAATTATGCTAAGCTTGAAATTGGTTTAGCAAAAGGTAAAAAGCTAATTGATAAAAGAGAAACAATTAAGAAAAGAGATGTTGAAAGACGTCTAAACAAAATTAGATAAGTGGTGATTTTATGGACACAAAAGACATAATATATATAGTTAGTGGTAGTGTATTAATTTTAATTGGAGTTATTTTAGCAATTATTAAAATTATTCTCAACAGGCGTGAGATTGTTGACCAAAGAGTTACCCTAAAAGAAGCCCAAGTTGGTGGTTTAACTGGGATTTGATCATTTACCAAGAGACATTTTTTAATGTTTAGTATAGTAGTTTGTTTTGTATTTGGCTTTGCTTGCTTTATGGGGCTTGTAGCTTAATACATTTTTATTTTTTTACGTGTATTACCAAAAAATTTTTAAAAGAATGAATTTTTTCCATTTACGATATAATTAAAATGTACCTTAGTACATAGAAAGTTAAAAGGAAAAATTATGTCAGATAAAGTTTTAAAAACTGAAGGCCAAAAAAAAGTAAAGGCCGAAGGCGTAAAAAATAATGGTTGGGTTACTTTTAGAAACTCAATGTCTGGTATTTTTTCAAAATTAAGCAAGGCATTCTTATTGCCAATTGCTTTACTACCAATTGCCGGTGTTTTCTTAGGGGTTGGGGCAACTATTGCTGCTAACACTGACCAAGGCTCATTTGGTTGATATCTGGGATCTGTTATGAACCAGATGGGTGATGTTTGTTTTGGAAACTTGCCAATTTTATTTGCAATTTCTGTGGCAATTGCCTATACAGAAGATTCTGGAGTTGCTGCAATTACAGCAGTTGTAGGATTCCTAGTTTTAAATGGAATTCAAAGAGGTTTAATTACAACAGATGACTCAGTTACATACAAATTGTTATGATGAAATAGCATACCAGCTGCTTCAATTACACAAAATGTAGGAATTACATCACTAAACACTGGGGTTTTTGCCGCTATCTTTGTTGGAGCAATTTCAGCGATTGTTTACAATAGATTTCACAAAACACAACTACCAGCATTTATTAGTTTCTTCTCAGGAAGTAAATTAGTACCAATTGTTGTATTTGTGGCAGTTATTCCACTTGCATTCATTTTTATGTTTGTGTGACCAGGGATTGCCATTGGATTACAATGATTTGGAGTTAACTCTGGTAAATTACCAGGTGGAGTAGATTCATGAATTTTTGAAATTATTGAACGTTCATTAATTCCATTTGGACTACACCACGTGTTTTATGCACCATTATGATGATCAGAAGCTGGAGGATCAATTTCTGATACATTCTTAGATACATACTTGAATAAAATTGCAGAGAGTGGAGTGATAAATCTTGAAAAATTAAAAGCTGATTTCTCACCATCATTCTTTGCAGCCTTAGGGTTAAGTGATACAGGAACTGCACAACTAAGTGTAGTTCGAAAAGCATTTTATGACACATTTGATTCAAGTAACTTATGGGGAACAATGGGCGACCAAACAATTATGTTTGCAGTTTTAGCCCAAAAAACAGTTAAATTTACTGATATTGCCCAAATGGGTCTAAATTTAGGAAGATTCCAATCAGGAAAATTTGGATTTATGCTACTAGCATTACCTGCAGCAGCAGTTGCAATGTGATTAAATGTACCTAAAGAAAATAGAAAAGCTGTTATGGGAATTTACTTCTCTGCAGCATTCACTTGTTTCTTAACAGGTATTACTGAACCAATAGAGTTTACATTCTTATTCTTAGCTCCATGATTATTCTATGGAGTGCATATGCCATTAGCATCAATTTCATTCTTATTAATGGGATTAATGCAAGTGCATATTACTATGACTGTTTCAGGAGGATTCATTGACTTTATTGTCTTTGGACTAGTTCCTAACCAAATGGGAACAAACTGATACCATGCATTATGAATTGCAGCGTTGATGGCACCATGCTACTTCTTTGCCTTCTACTTTGCTGTTAAATATGGAAAAGTTATGGTTCCAGGAAGAGACACTTCAAGTGGTGAAGCTCAACTATTTAAAAAAGCAGATTTCAAAGCTAAAAAAGGTGGTAAATCTTCAAAATCTGAAGATCAAATTGCTAAAGCTACAAAAATCATTGAATTTTTAGGTGGTGAAGCTAACATTAAAGCTGTTGATTCTTGTGCTTCAAGACTTCGTCTAACAGTGGTTGATTCATCAATAGTAAATAAAGATGGAATCATGTCTCTGGGAGGAGCTACAGGAATTATTGCTAAAGGTGATAGTGTTCATGTAGTATATGGTGGTGAACAAGAAGTTATTAAACCACATATGCGTGAAATCTTGGCAGCTCAAAGAGCAGAAAAGATTCAAAAATAGCAAACAATGCAAAAGCAGGATTTATCCTGCTTTTTTATATTCTTTTAGAGACTAAATTAGGAAAATCTTATTCAGTTAAAAATTAGCAATGACGATACAATAAGGATGAGGAGTGATAAAAATGATAAGTGGTAGAAAAATAGTTTTAATTGGTTGTGGAGCTGTTGGAACAAGTTTTGTTTATTCAGCAATCAACCAGGGAATTGCCCAACATTATGTTTTAATTGATGTAAATGAGGATGTTGCTGAAGGAAATGTAATTGACTTGTCTGATTCTCACTCAGTATTACCTAAACCCTTTAGTTCAATGAAGGTAGGAAATTATCAAGATTGTAGTGATGCAGATGTTGTAGTGATTACAGCAGGAAGACCCCAAAAAACAGGGGAAAGTCGTTTAGATATGATTAAAGATAATGCAAAAATTATGAAAGAAATTGGTCTTCAGGTTAAAGGATCTGGATTTAGTGGTATCACATTAATTGCTTCAAATCCGGTTGATATTTTAATAATGGTTTATCAAAAAGTAACTGGATTTGAACCAAACAAGGTTATTTCATCAGGAACTACACTAGATTCATCAAGATTGAGAAAACTTTTAGGAGAAAAACTTGGAGTTGCTCCAAAGTCAGTTAAAGCTTACCTTTTAGGTGAGCATGGTGATTCATCTGTGGCAATTTGAAGTAGATCTGTTGTGATGGGTAAAACCATTGATGAGTATGTTGAAGAAGGTAAAATTTCAAGAGCAGAACTTGAAAGTGTTCGAGATGAAGCTGCAAACTTGGCTTATGAAATCATTGAGTTAAAAAGAGCTACATATTATGGAATTGGAGCCTGTTTAACTAGAATTGTGGATTCAATTTTAGAGGATTCAAAACTAACTTTAATGGTTGGTGCTTATTTAAATGGTGAGTATGGTCAAAAAGGTATTTACATTAGTGTACCTTGTGTAATTGGTTCTCAGGGAATTGAACAAGTAATTGAATGAAAACTAGAACCAAGTGAACTTGAAGGTATTCAAAAATCATGTGACAAATTAAGACAATTTTACAATGATGCAAAATCAGCATTTGAGTAAAAAAAAGCAGCAATTAATTGCTGTTTTTTTGTGATTTTTAAAAACTAAACTTCTGGATACTTCATTGAGATCAAGTAGAGAATACCTGAAAAAATATTTAAAAAAATTATCATACAAACCCCAAAAACAATATGGTCTTTATCACTATTAATATTTCTTTTTGTATAAATCAGCATGGGAATTACTCAAAGTAGAGGTATGATAAAACATGCCAAAAAGCAGGTGTAGATAATGTTGTTTAGATAAACTATTGTTCTGAGTTCAGAACTAACATTTACTTCAGGACAACTCTCACTATAAACTACCCCAGCATTTTTAATCATAAATATCCCACCAATTAGACCAATGATTGTTGAAGGAAGTAGTAAGGCTGCCCAGACACTTAAATTGTGAAAATAATTCGTACTTATCGCCAAGATATTAACAAAAATAGCAAAAAATAAGATAATAGCAAAAAATGAACTAGTTGCTAAACCAGCAGCTTTCACCACTGAGTAACTTTTTGTTTTAAAAGTTTTAGTAATTCAATAGAAAAGCAAAGCATTTGAACCAATACATACTAATAGTAAAACAAGCTCATAACCCATTATGATTGCAACAAAATTTGGATCAAACATGTTTCATCTCCCAAAATAGTTGGCTGAACCTATATTTTTAAGAGCCTTAATAAAATAAGTGAATCAAAAAATGAAAGCAGAAATAAGAACTAATAAATTTAGTGTTAGTCCAATAATAGAAAAAATTTGGTCTATTTTTAGGCCTTTTTTACTAAAATTCAAATTAATCAACTCCATTTCTTGAGATTGTAAATTTAAAATTTAATTATTTATTAATCTAAATCAACTTCTAGTTCTAGTTCTTCTAGAGGTACTGATTGTTCTGGTGCTGTTCCTCCTCTTGTTGTTGATGGCATTATTAAGATTAGAATCCCAGCAATAAAATTACCAACAATAATTACTAATATGCCAAATATAAGATGTGGACTATCATCGCGAAAAATTTTAATGTTATATGCAATTAATGGCAAGTAGCAAATTGTTGGAACTAGTGTCAGTAATGGTAACAGCATCATTTCAGATGAGACACTTGAAATAAAAAACCATATTGTAAGCAATAAAAAAATAGTTGGCATTATCAAATTTAATAATAGTGCAATAATCAGCATAACTTTTCTATCTTTATTCATTTTTTCCTCCTAATATAACTAAATACATTTTAATTATATTTTAAAAAGTGCAATTTCTATAAAATATTTTAATTAATTAGGTTATTAAGGGTTAATTTAAAAATCCCCCTTAAAAGGGAGATTTTTACTCAATATCAACAATTAATGGTGGTTCAGTAGAACCAGTAGCATCAACACTTGATTGATTTTCATCAGTTGGGATAAGTAACATAATTCCTGAATGGGTATTTACAAAAATCAACATTAAGATTGCAAATGCTAAATGATCTTCTTTATCTTTACTGTATTTATTACAATAAATTGTCATTGGAATCATCCAAATTAGTGGAATGATAAATATTGCACTAAAAATAGTTGTCACTAAACTAAGTACAAAGGCCATTTTAAAAACTTCTTGTCTTGTTGTCTCTTTATCTGGTTCAACATTGACTGGGGCTCCTTTAATATTTATAAGTCCGATAATTGCTCCACCAAAACCTATTCCTGCTGGGATAATCATAAACACTGTTGGTCAAACTCCTCCAACAAAACCAATAAAAGATGAAAATACTGTTAGTCCAAAAATACTAAAACAAATATTTACTAAAGCTCTTGTTTGTTCTCGGTAGTTTGATTTTGCAAGTCGAGCTGCATTTATCAAAACTACAATTGTAGCTACTAAGGAAAAGGCAAGTGTGTAAACTAAAACTATCAAAGCAACTGTTAGCAATAATTCTAATACTAATGTATCATTCAAAATATCAAATTCTCCAAATTTTCAATTTGCTATAGTGGCAAGTAGTACAATTGCAAATATCAATGGAATTGCAACTGCCACAATTTGCAGTGCTAAGCCAGTTATCATCATTGTCTTTCCAACTTTTAATCTTTTTTCAAACATTTTTTTACTCCTTCTAAACTTATTATATACAACACATTAATAGTTTACAAATTTCACTCAGATATTTTTAAAAAACCTATAAAAAGGTTCAAAAATCTTTTATAATTAATGTATGGGGATGTCCTGGCTTCGACAGGATATGTTTAACCCATGACTGCAGTGGTTTGGTAAACCTTAATACTTCTAGGTTTGATAAAATGCAAACAAAAACAAAAACGAATTTGAAATGCCAGCATTTATGATCAATAATGCATCAGCTGGGGTTGCTTTAGCAGCTTAATTAATCTTTAAGATTAATAGCATTCAACGTATTGAATTGTACTTGTGCTTCAATTTAGATACGTATTACCTAGCACAATAGAAATTGTGATTTTGATAATAAGCGATTTTGAAATTTAATTATCAACGCTATGAATTAAATCTAGTTTCTTCTGTTGGTTTATAGTGTAAGTTAGAAGAGACTAAACTGTAGACGTTATGGGTCGGAGTATTTTGGACGCGGGTTCGATTCCCGCCATCTCCACCATTTTTTTATGTTTAATTGTTATTTAAGAAAGGAAAGTGAGCAAAAATGAATATTTTTATTGCTTTAATTGCTTGTCTTTCTTACACAACAATCACCTTTATAGTTTATGTGATTACCTGAGGGCTTTCACGACATATTTTTGAAAAAATTAAAATTTATTATGAATTTTTACTTGGATTTGGTCTAGGAGTGGTTTCTTTATTTGGAATTATTGTTTTAGCAATTTCTTTAAATAATCCTGAGTGGTTAAACCTTACAGTTTTATTACCTATTTTTTTATATTGAGTTTCTTTATTCTTTATTTCAGTTTATTCTTCAGTTGGAGTTGTTGCTTGTAATGTGCTAGGGACAGTTTTGTTTCCCAACCTTTTCCCTCAATATTATGGAGCTATTGAAAACCAAGAACTGATTATTGTGGTTGTAGTAGCCTATCTAGTTCCCTTTATTTTATATTGAATTGGGTTTTTTACTAAAAAGCTTTCAAAGTGGAGTATGTGATCATTGACAACCATTGTCTCACTAGTAGCTGCTTTATTTGCAACAGCTACAAAAATTTATGACATTCAGTACTTTAACTTTTTAATGACAATTTTAGTTTGATTAGCAGTTGGTTATTTAACCTATGGGTGTTTAACAATTGTTGAACAAATTTATGTGCATGCTTTAAGATTACAAACAGTGGTTAAATATGATGATGATTACTTCTTAAATCAATCGTCTGCACATGATGAATTGTTAAAAAAAATTGATGCCGAAAAAATTCGCTATGGAATGTATTTGACCTATTTTATTAAGGGTTATGATACTTTGGAAAACAAAATAAGCAATGTGGTGCGAGAAAAAATCACCACTGAATTTGCTCATGACTCTTATGAAATTTTAAGTCATGAATTTAATGAGGCTTTATTTTTTAAACCAAATTACAAAACTTATGCAATGTTTGTACCAATTGATAGTTTTGAAAAAGTGACTTCAGAAGAAGAAAAAAGATTATTTGCTAGAAAAGTAGAAGACTGTTTAACAGAAATTAAAAAACAATTTATTTTTAAGGACTTTAAAATTTCAATTAAAGTTAATAGTTATGTTTCAATTTATGGAATTAACTCAAATAATTTAGAGCATTTGTTTGAATTAAATCACACAGCTAATCTCAAAAAGCTTAATCATTCTGATGAGACAGTTTACTTTGTAGATCCTTTTGAAGTTTTAAATGAAAAAATTAAGGCAAAAAAACTTTTAACTTTAAATGAATTAGTACCTTTAAATAATGCAACCCCATATTTTGAGTCAATTTATAATACTAAAACCAAGGAGTATTCAGCTTATTTTGTGGGAAGTTTGATTGAAGGAAATGAAGTTTCTTCGCAAAACTTTGAAGTTTATAAAAACCTAGTTGAAGAATATGGTTTGAGTTCATTATTTAAAAGATTTTTAGCAATGAACTCAGTTAAAGATATTAAAAGAAATAGTTTGCAAAAACAATTATGCTTTGTTGAGTATGATGCAAGGTTTTTAGCGAGTTCAGACTTTGATGTTAAAAAGTTTTTAGCTCAATTAAGGTATCATAAAATTAATCCAAATAAATTAGTTTTATGTTTTGATGCCCAAGTTGATGTTGACAATGCAAAAATCATGAGTCAAAATATTAAACTGTTAAAAAATCAAGGTCTTAAAACAGCTTTATTGCAATTTGGAGCTGAAAACACTGAATTTGGATTAATTCCAATTTATAATCCAAATTATTTATTCATTGAACGAAGTATTTGTAATAAAATAAACTTATTAAAACAAAATAAAGACATAGTTCAAAATATAGCAAAAATTGCTGTTAAAATTGAAGCACAAGTTATTGCTCCAGATGTTAACAGTTATATGATCTTTAAAACTCTAAAAAACCTAGGAATTGAATTATTATTTGGCGAATTAATAGGTTTAGGAACAAAACCAAAATTGGTTATTGACAATGAGTTAAGATATTTACTAAACAAGTAGTATGAAAAGAGGAATTTTATGGAAAAAATTGAATCACCAGCATCCAAGATAAAAGAGGAATTTGAAGAACACCTCAAAGTCAACAATATTGCTGGAATTAGAAATATAGCAGAAATGTATTATCCAGCTGATGTGGCTGAAGCTATTAAAGACTTTAAAATTAAGGATTTAATTTTAATCTTGAGGTTTTTACCCACTGAAGATAGTGCTGAAATATTCACTTACTTAGATAATACTGTGCAAGAAGAAATAATTGACCAGTATACAAGTGTTGAAATTAGAGAGTTATTTGATGAAATCTTTACAGATGATGTGGTTGAAATTCTTGAAGAATTACCAGCCAACATTGTTAAAAAAATCTTAAAAGCTACAACTCCTGAATCACGTTTAGATATTAATCATATCTTAAACTATGATGATGACACTGCTGGAAGTATCATGTCAGTTGACTTTTTAATTTTAAATACAGGTCAAACAGTAAAAGAAGCCATTAGTACAATTCAAAAACAAAAAGATGATGTTGAAAATGTAACAGACTTTTTTGTTGTTGATGAACTAAATAACTTAAAGGGTTATGTTGACATTAGAACTTTATTTTTTTCAGATGGTGACAGCAGTGTTGAAACCATTATGAAAGATAGGGTAGTGTATGCTTATACTACTACAGACCAAGAAGAAGTAATTAATCAATTTAAAAAATATGGTTTAAACAACTTACCAATAATTAATTCAGAAAATAAATTGGTAGGAATAATTACAGTTGATGATGTAATTGAAGTAATTGATGAAGAAGTTACTGAAGACATTCACAAAATGGCTGGAATTGCTCCAATTGAAGACACTTACTTTAAAACTAGTGTTTGAAAAATGGTTCGTTCAAGAATCTTTTCTCTCTTATTTTTAATGCTATCAGCAACAATTACACAAGTCATTATTACAGTTTTTATTTCAATTTACATAAAAGCAAGTCCAAGACAAGCAGATGATTGAAACCCAAATGATTTTGTGACAATTTTGCTAGCACCTTTAATTACAGTCTTGTCAAGTACTAGTGGAATTGCTGGAGGTCAATCTTCAACAATGTTGGTGCGAGCAATTTCTTTAAATGAAGTTCAAAGCAGAGATTTTGGTAGAGTCATGTGAAAAGAACTTCGAGTTGGATTAATTTGTGGAACCATAGTTTCAGTCACAAATATTTTGAGAATGATTATTGTTTATGCAATTCAATTTGAAGGTAACTTAGATGAAAAAATCTTATGATTTACTATTTCAACACTAACTGTCTCAATGTTTTTATCAATTGTTGTTTCTAAATTAATTGGGGGAACTTTACCAATTATTGCAAAAGTTTGTAAATTAGATCCAGCTGCTGTTACTACACCAATAGTGACTACCATCATTGATATCTTATCAGCAACAGCTTTCTTCTCAATTGGATTAGCATTTATCAATCAAATATAGTAAAGGAATATTATGAGATTAAGAAATAAAAATTGAACCAAAGATTTTATAGCAGTTAATCAACAATATATGATTTTTAATGAAGGTGTTTTAACACCAAGTAAATTATTTGCTGACCCAAATAAGCCATGTTATTTAGAAATTGGCTGTGGCAAAGGACAGTTTATTATTAATAACTCCCTAACTTATCCTGAACGTAATTTTATTGGTATGGAAAAAGAAACCACTGTAATTGGAGTTGCTTTAAAAAAAGCGCTAACCATTTTACCAAGTGGTTTTAGTAATTTAAAATTTTTAAACTGCTATGCTGAAAACCTTTTAGAGATTTTTGCTCCCAATTCATTGGCTGGAATCTACTTAAATTTTTCAGACCCATGGCCTAAAGCAAGACATGCTAAAAAAAGGTTAACTTTTATTAAGTTTTTAGAAGTTTATTATGAATTATTAAAACCAGGGGGTTTAATTGAAATTAAAACAGATAATGATAAATTATATGTTTCAAGTTTAGAACAAATTAATCACTCAAAATTTGAAATTATTTATAATAACCAAGATATTTATTCAGATCAAAATATCTTAAAAACAAATATTCCTACTGAATATGAAGAAAAATTTCATAATCTAGGGAAAAACATTTACAAGATTATTTTAAAAAAGTAGAACTATTCTTCTGAATTAGGTTCTACTTTTTCTTGCTCTATTTTTTGAGCTGCTTCAAAAGCTGCTTTTTGACTTTTATATTCTTTTAAAAATTCTAAGTAATCTGCTTTAAACTGAGGACTATTATCAAGCAAGTAAACATCAATACTGAAAAATAGGTAAAAATATAAAATGTTTATAACAAAAACTATTAAAAAAACTCACCAGTTATTACGGGCATAAGTGGCAAAACCTATTTTGAGAATTAGCCCACCACTTGTTAGTTGAATAAAAAAAGTTGCAATTGTTAGTAAAAGAATAAAAATGTGAACAAAGTTACTTTTTTTTACAGTAACTTCAACTTCATTTGTAGTTAAATCTGTAGTAGTTTCAATATTTGTAAAAATTGTCAAAGCTGAACGATTAGAATTTAAAACAAAACTCACAAAATACATTATTAAAAAATTTAAGGCAAATTGGGAAGCAAAAATCACTTTATTTTGCTTTGTTAAAGGTAAAACTAAGATTACAATTAAACTAATTGTAATCAAACTGAAAATCACAGCACCCATTCAAAGTAAGTTTTTTCTCAAGTAGGGTTTTATTGTTTTAAATTCCATAATTTTAATCACCTAGAAATTATTATATAGTAATTACTTGTTTTAAGGGCTACCTTTTAAAGAATATATAACTCCACTAATTGGTGGAAATTTTTTAGTTTTTTTTAAAATTTACAACACATTCTTGTTAGATAAGATATAATAAAAATGTAAATAAACGAAACGTACTTTTAAAGGTTGTTTTAGAAATTGTAAATTGGTTTAAAACAATGGGAGGAAATATTGTTATCTTTTAGAGAAAAAGGTGCCTTACTTTCTCTTTTTTTATAAAAAATTTCTTAGTTTATCTACACTCTATTTATAAGAAAAACATAACTCAATAAGGAGACATGAATATATGAAAAAACTATTATCAGCATTGATGGCAACAACAATCGTTGCTTCAAGTTCAGCAAGCGTAATAGCTTGTGGGTCAAATGACAGATTTAACGAAATTTGACTAATTACAGATGCAGGAAAAATCAACGATAAATCATTCAATGAAAGTTCATTTAATGGAGGAAACAAATTTTTAGATGATTTTATTGGAAACAAAGATGACAAAGGCGAAAAAATTTACTCTTCAATTGCTTATTCTGAGCCAAGAGATTTAACAGCATTGGAAAGTGCATACAATAATGCTGCTAAAAAAGGTGCAAAAACACTAATTTTACCAGGGTTTCACCATTCATTTGATGGTAAAAATAAAGCACCAGACATAATGAAAACTGTTGGCGGAAGCACAATTATTTTAGATAATGGCCATGCAGAAAAAGAAAATCAAGTGGGTATTCAATTTAGAGGGGATATCTCAGGATTCTTTGGAGGTCTATCTTCAATTGTTTGATATGCAAACAAAAATCAAGCTGAAGCTAATCCAACTGTTAAGTTAGGAACATATGGTGGACAATCATTCCCAGGTTCAGTTGATAACTTTATGGTTGGTTACTTAGCAGCAGCAGAGTATTGAAACAAATTAGATGATACTAAACAAGCAGCATTAGCACAAATAACACAAGGTTATAAACGCGTAAAAGCTGATTTTGCAAATGAAAGTGCTGTTATTGGGAATAATGCCTGAACAACAACTAGTGAAAGTAGTTCTTGATTTACAAGTAGTTTTGATGCAGGTAAAGGTGCAACAATTTCAAATGACCTAATTAACCGAGGAGCAAATGTTATAATGCCAGTTGCTGGACCGCAAACATATGATACATTAGTGGCTGCAGCATCACCAGTGCATAGTGCTAAGAATGTAAAAGTGGTGGGTGTTGATACTGATCAAGTTGAAGCATACAGCGACTATAGTGATCGTTTTATCACATCAGCAAAAAAAGATCTAGTTGGAGCAACTATTTTAGCACTTGGACATGTAAGTCAGTACAAAGACAATAGTGAAATTCAAGATGCTGTTGAAGAATATTGAAATAAAGAAAATATTGTTTTAACAAGAGATGATGTAGCAGTTAATCCAGCAACAGAAAAAGGAAAATCATGAGAAAATCAAACACTGTTTGCTGGAGGAGCAATGGGTACAAATGAAAAAAACCTGATTGTAAAAGATGGTCTATATACTAAATTATGAGAGTTCATAACTGATAATGAAGGTGGAAGTTCAGTATTATCAAGATTAACTGTAGCATCAAAAGAATTATTTACTGCTATGGGTAAACTTCCAGAGGATCCTCAGGCAAAAGCAACCATTATTGGTGGTGAAAATATTGTGAAATATGCAAATGCTGTTTTAGGTACTGAATAATATTTTAAAAATAATCTAATTATTTTAAATACTTTAGTAATTTAAATAAAGAAGAGTAGATAAGTAAAAATTGAACTCTTTTTTATTTTAGAAAGGAAAAATGAATGGGAAAATACGCTGTTGAAATGGAAGACATTTGAATGGTATTTAACAAAACCATTGTTGCCAATAAAGAAGTAAATTTTAAAGTAAAAAAAGGTGAAATTCATGCTTTGGTTGGTGAAAATGGAGCTGGAAAATCGACATTAATGTCAGTTTTATTTGGTATTTATCAGCAAACAAAAGGAACTATCAAAATTAATGGTAAAGAGGAAATTATCTCAAATCCTGTTAAAGCTAATCGGCTAGGAATTGGGATGGTCCACCAACACTTTAAAATGGTTGACATCTTTACTTTATGAGAAAATATTGCCCTTGGTGCAGAAATGACTACTGCTGGTGAAATCATAAATTCAAGAAAAATTAAAAACAAAATTACTAAAATAATGAATCAATACAATTTAAGAATTGATTTAGACAAAACAACTGCTAATGCTACAGTTGGAATGAAGCAAAAAGCAGAAATATTAAAAATCTTATATAGAGATGCAGATATACTAGTATTTGATGAACCAACTGCTGTGCTAACCCCCCAAGAGATTGACGGGTTATTACAAGTTATGTTGGAATTACAAAAAGATGGAAAGACAATTATTCTAATTACACACAAAATGGCAGAAATTAAAAAGGTAGCAAATTCTGCTACAGTTATTCGCCTTGGAGAAGTAATTGGAACATTTGATATGAAAGAAACTTCAGTTGAACAATTATCTGAAGCAATGGTTGGTAGAAAAGTTGTTGAAACTAAAAATGACTACAGTCCAAGAAGTGAAGAAGTTGTTTTAAAAATTGAAAACTTAACAATGAAAAAAGTTTCAAATACCAAAGTTATTGGTTTAGAAAACTTTAGTTTAGATGTTCATGCTGGAGAAGTTGTAGCAATTGCTGGAGTTGAAGGTAATGGACAACAAGAAATTGCTGAAGCAATTACAGGAATGTCAAAAGTTTATTCAGGAAATGTCAAGATTCACAATCATGATATTACCTATGCTTCAATCGCTTCAAGGTATAGCAAATGAAAAATAAGTCATGTTCCTGAAGATCGTCACAAACACGGATTAGTTTTAGACTTTTCAGTATCACAAAATGTAGTGTTACAAGATATTGACAATCCAAAATTTAGTCAGGCAAAAATTATTAATTCAGGAGCTGTACAAGCTTATGCTCAAACAATTATTCAAAAATTTGATGTAAGAAATGCAGATGCTGGATTTGCAATTGCAAGACAGTTATCTGGAGGAAATCAACAAAAAGTTATTTTGGGTCGAGAAATTACTAGGCCAACAGATTTACTGGTAATTTATCAACCAACCCGTGGATTAGATGTTGGATCAATTGAATTTATCCATGCTCAAATTTTAAAAGCAAAAAAAGACAATCGAGCAATTTTATTAATTTCTTATGAGCTTTCTGAGGTTCTTGCTCTTGCAGATAGAATTGTTGTTTTAAATGCTGGTAAGAAAATTGGAGAACTACCTGGAAAAGGTGCAAAAAGAGAAGAAGTTGGAAAAATGATGTTAGGAAGGGAAGATTAAAATGAAGTTTAATACAAAAACATGAATTGTAAAGCGAAAAACTGCTTTATATCTTAAGTCTCCTGGATTTACAAATAAATTCCACTATATAAAATCTTCAATTATAGCAATCTTAATTGGGTTGGTTTTAGGGTGTATCACAGTGTACATTACTGGTGGAAATGGGATTGCTTACATTACAACAATGTTTGTAGAAGCATTTTCAACCTTTGGTTCAAAAACAGGAAACCAAGTTTCAAGAACAATGAACTACACAACAGTCTTTATCTTTATGGGACTGGGATTAGCGCTAGGGTTCAAAGTAGGACTATTCAATATGGGAGGTTCAGGACAAGCTGTTCTAGGATTTGCAGCATGTTATTTAATTCTGAGAGATATTGCTACAAATAAGGGAGTTGCAGTGACAAGTCTTGATTCATCAATTATGCTTATGGTATTTGTTGTTTTCTTAATTTGTGGTATTGGAGTTTCAGTGCTAACAGGAATATTAAAGGTTTACTTTAATATCCACGAAGTTGCAACATCAATTATGTTAAACTGAACTATTTGATACATTATGAAATGATTAATTAGTGAAAATAATGCTAACTTATTACAACAAAATTGACTAGCAATTAGTGATAACACCTGAATTATTGGTTTAGTTATGGCACTTATATCAGTGGCAATAACTTGATTTGTTTTATCTTACACAACTGTTGGATACAAGTTTAATATGGTTGGTAAGCAAAAAACAGCTGCAAAATATGCAGGTGTGAATGGTAATTTGTTTATTATTATGACTACAGCATTCCAAGGTTTATTTATAAGCCTTGGAGGAATATTTTACTACTTCAATGTTCAAAAGCAGCAGACATTTTATACAGATATGGTGCCAACCATAGGTTTTGATGCAATTTCTGTAGCACTAGTAGCTTTTAATAATGTTATTGGGATAATTCCAGTAGCATTGTTATGAGGAATTATCAACTCAGGAGCACAAGCTGCTGCTGATGAGGCTATGTCCTCTCAAGAAATGAGTTATGTAATTACTGGAGTAATTATGTATTGTGCCACAATTTATATTCTGTTTATGCAATTTAGACCAATATTAATGATGAAAATCCAAAACTACATTAATAAGGATGTTGAATTAAGATTATTAATTGGTCAAAACAATGAAAAAATTAAAGAGAATCGAGCTTTAATTAGTAAAGTAAAAAATGATGAATACATTTTAAACTTAAAAAGACAAACAGAAGAAAAAATTGCACTATTAAATAATGATTTACTAATTGCAGAAGCTAACTATTTAGAATACAAAAAAAGTGAAGCTTATGCACAACTTGTGGCTGCAGGGGTTCAAAAAATAAAAGAACTAAAAGATAGTTTAGTTGCTTTAAAAGCCACAATCAAAGAAGATGTTAAAAAAGTTAAGTTAGAACAAAAAGCTATTTTAACTAAAAAAATTGAAAAAATGGATTCAATCAAAAAAATCAATACTCAATCAATTTTGGATTTAACTAAAGAATTAAAAGAAGTTAAAGTACAAAATGGTTCAAAAGAACAAATCAATGAATTAAAAAATGATATTAAAATCTTAAATGCAAATAAAATTATGTTCAAATCTTCAATTATTGAATATAAGCAAGATTATGCTCACTATATTGAAAATTATGAAGATGGAAAATATGAGTTAGTTGCTGATATGTTGTTTAAAATTAACAATGCAAAATTTGTAATTTCAAATGCTCACTTTGAACATGAAATTACAAAAATTCAAGGTGAAATTAAAACCACTAAACAAATCTTTAAAGAAGAAGTTAGAAATGAGATAACCAAATATGCAAAAATTATTTCTGAGTTAAAGGCTGAAAACAAAGAGTTGAAGGAAAAAGGTTTCAACAAGTACTACAACTCAGGATTGTATGGAATTTCAAAATATTTTAAAAACTTAAATAGAGATCATACAATTGTAATTTTAAACCAAGCAGTTATTGCAGAAAGTGAAGCTAATTTAAAAATTGTAGCACTTAAAAAAGCAGCTAAAGCAAAAGATGCTTCAATTACTATTGAAGAATTTAAAGCACAAGCAAAAGCCATTAAGAATGGACTAAACCAAGAGTTTGGTAAAAAAGTGGCTGAACTTAATGAATACATTAAAGTGCAAAACCAAAAACGTAAAGAAGCATTAGTAAGTGCTAGAAAAAAAATTGGAACTTTTAAAACTGAATGCAAACAACAACTTGCCGAAGGTAAAAACACTGTTGATAAAAACAAAGCAAAAGAAGTACTATTTAATAAAATAGCGGAGGTGCAAAATGACTATATCACTACTTAGTTCAGGAACATTTCCCTATTTAATGGGAACAACATCAAGTTTCTTTGTGGTTTTCCTACTAGCAGCTTTGGCTTCAATGTTTTCTGAAAGATCTGGGGTTGTTAACCTTGGGGTTGAGGGATACATGACAATTGGAGCCTTAACTTTTGCTATTACAACCAATAAACTATATAGTGGTTCAGATTGAACCCAGGTTGTTGGTTTCTTAACAGCATTTATTGTTGCTGGAATATTTTCACTATTACACATTTTTGCTTCATTGAAGCTGAAATGTGATCAAATTATTTCAGGAACTGCCATAAACTTATTGGCACAAGGAATTGGTCTTTTTGTAGTAACTTCAGGAGTTATTGGAGACCCAACAAAAATTGACACCTTTTCATTTAAGATATCATTAGATTCAAATGATATCTTTACAATTTACTTAATTATCTCAATGATAATTATTGCAGTAATGGGAATTTACTTCTCCCTAACAAGGACAGGTAAAAGACATATAGCAGCTGGGGAAAACCCAAATGCATTAGAAGCTGCCGGAATAAGTGTCTTAAAATATAGATTTTGATGTGTAATGCTTTCATCAGCTATTGCTGGGATTGCTGGAGCATTTTATGTTATGAACAGAACCTCAGGATCATTTTATGGATCTGTTAATGGATTTGGATTCTTAGGACTTGCAATTATGATTGCTGGACAATGAAGAATTAAATTTATTACATTATTTTCAGCAATATTTGCCTTATTCTTTGCAATTGCTGATGTATTACCAGTAATGGTTACAAGTTTCCCACAAGGAGACTGAGTTAAAGCTTTACCATTTATCTTCTCATTAATTGCTATGATGGCAATATCAAGAATGTCAAAACCACCAGCAGCATCTGGGGTACCATATGACAAATCAGCCAGATAAATGGACTATTAAAAGACCCTTTAAATAGGGTCTTTTTTATTTAAATTTTTTTCCAAGTTCTTGTAGAAAAGTGCATCATTAAAGAATGGATGATTATTTTAAAAAAACTCTTGAAACCCCCATTTTCTATGTAAAATATATATACAAGTGAAATAAAGTTTCATTTATACAAATAGTTGGAAAATTTTTTGTAAAAAGTGTTAGAATACTAGTATAAGGAGTGAAAAACATGACACCACATATTAATGCAAAAAAAGAAGACATAGCAAATGTAGTCTTAATGCCTGGAGATCCATTAAGAGCTAAAAAAATAGCTGAAACCTATTTAACAGATGTTAAACTGGTAAATGATGTTAGAAATATGTTTATGTACACTGGAACATATAAAGGCAAGAAGATAACCATTGCAGGAAGCGGTATGGGTTGCCCAAGTATTGGGATTTACTCATATGAATTATTTAAATTTTATGATGTTGACTGTATCATAAGGATTGGGTCAGCTGGAAGTTACAAAGCAGGAATAAATGTTTATGACATTTACAATGTTAAAGATGCTTTTGGTGAAAGCAATTATGCAAAAATTGCTGCCAATCTTGATGGTAATATAGTTCCAGCTGGGGAAAAATTATTTAACTTAATTGAACAAACAGCAGCCGAGTTAAATATTAAAACCCATACTGGAACAGCACATTCTTCAGATGTATTTTACAGATATGAAGATTCATTGGCATTTGCAGCAAAAAACAACTTAGATGTTGTTGAAATGGAATCATTTGCTTTATTTGCAAATGCCATAGTTACCAATAAACAAGCTGCTTGTTTATTGACAATTTCTGATAGTTTTATTACTAAAGAAGTTACAACTGCAGAAGAAAGACAAAACAACTTTATGACCATGGTTGAATTGTCTTTACAAACTGGAGTTAAAGTAGCAAGATAAGTTAGCTACTTTTTACCAATCAAAGTGAAAATACTCGCTATTGAATCAAGTTGTGATGAATTTAGTGTTGCCATCATTGTTGAGGGTGTCTTAAGAGCAAACATAGTTTCCTCGCAAGTTGATGAACACAAAGAATATGGGGGAGTTATCCCTGAATTTGCTGCTCGATTACATGTGAAGAACTTTGCTTGAGTGCTGCAAGAAGCTTTAACAACTGCAGCACTTGAAATTGATGCAATTGAAATGATTGCCTACACTGCTTATCCAGGTTTGATAGGTAGTTTAATTGTTGGAAAACTAGTAGCCCAAACTTTGGCTATGTATTTAAATGCGCCTCTGATGCCTTTGGATCACATTCAAGGACATATCTATGCTGCTAAAATTGAAAACAATTTCGACTATCCAGTTATATCATTAGTTGTTAGTGGGGGTCATACCCAAATACAACTACTTAAAAAACCACTAGAATTTGAAATCTTGGGAACAACCCAAGATGACGCTGTTGGAGAATGTTATGACAAAGTTGCCCGAGCACTTGGATTAACTTATCCGGGCGGACCAAAAATTGACAAATTGGCTACACAAGGGGACCCAAATAAATATAAGTTACCACTAGTGTTGCAAGATGGTTCTTATAATTTTTCATTTTCTGGTTTAAAAACTGCTTGTTTAAATTTAATAAACAAGCATAACCAAAATCAAGAAAAAATCAATTTAGCAGACTTTTGTGCAAGTTTTCAAACAACTGCTATTAAAAATTTGCTTATTAAATTAGAGAAGGCCGTAGCTAATTTTCAACCAAAAACATTGTCACTTGCTGGAGGTGTTTCTGCCAATAAGCAATTGAGAGAAACTATCAAAAAATTTGCCAAATTACATCATTTGACTGTAGCATTACCAAGTCTGCAATATTGTACTGATAATGCAGCAATGATGGCCCAATTGGCCCAAGAATATTTACAAAGGAGAGAAAATTAAAAAATGAGATCATTTTTAAGTAAATTAACAACAATTGATGAAAAAGATTTAACAACTAAAGAGTTAAAAATTGTGAATTTCATCAAAACACACCTAAAAGAAATTGTAGAAACAAATATGAAAATTGAAAGAATGGCACAAGAAGCTGGAACTGGTTATAGTGCAATTTATGGTTTATTAAAAAAATTAAATATTAAAGGATTTAGAGACTTTGCCATTTCATTGGCAAATGATGTGGAAAATCAAGAAATTAACATTGCCAAAAATGATGAAAATGTTGTTTCAGGATATATTAACTTAATTAAACAAAACTATGCTTTGATTGAAAAGCGTTCAATCTTTGAATCATTAAACATTTTAAAAGCATGTAATAAAGGAAGAATTTTCTTCTGTTACTGAGAAAACTTATTATCTGGACCAGCTTCAGAGTTATCAAACTTCTTCTATAAAGAAGGATATAATGCCTTTTTACTAGATAGTGATCAAGAGATATTAAAAGATAGAATCAACTCATCATCAGATGATGATGTCTTTGTCTTTTTCACAAGATATGGGAATTCGACTAGATTAGATCAATTTATTGAAAAAATTGGAGAACTAGGGAGAAAAATTATTTATGTTTCTGGAAAAGTAGCATCAAATGATATTACTCAATACCTATCATCAGTTCACACACTGATTGTAGATAATCCAGATCGTGCTATTTACAAAGGACATATTTCACACTCAGTGCCATTCAACTACTTTAATGACTTGTTGATGTATCACTATTTAAATACAGAAGAATAAATTGTAAATTATGAGGTAAAGTAAGATGAACAGTATCTTTAAAATTAAGCCATATTTTTCAGAAAGAATTTGAGGGGGAAGCAAACTCAGAGATTTTGGTTTTGCAATCCCTAATGAAAAAATTGGTGAAGCATGAGTTATATCAGCTCATGAAAATGGAATGGGTTATGTTGACTATTTAGGAAAAACCATTTCTTTAAAAGAATTTTATCAAAATAAAGCTTTATTTGCTGATAGTCGTGCAGAATACCCACTATTAGTAAAAATTATTACAGCAAATGATTACTTATCAGTTCAAGTGCACCCAGATGATGAATATGCTTTAAAACACCATAATTCCTTGGGTAAACCTGAAAGTTGATACATCTTAGACTGTCCAGTTGGAGCTAAATTAATTTATGGTCATAATGCCAAAACCAAAGCAGAAATGACTACTGCCATTGAACAGGGAGCTTGAAAAGAAGTTTTAAAAGAAGTAGACATTGCTCCAGGTGACTTTTTATATGTTGAACCTGGAAAGATTCACGCTATTACACCTGGAGTTACAGTTTACGAATTACAAAGATCAAGTGACATCACTTACCGATTGTATGATTATGATCATTTAGATGATTTAAAAAAACCTAGGGAATTACATATTGAAGACTCACTAAAAAATATTAAAATTCCAGATAGTGCTGATGTAATTGTTAGACAAGCACAAGGGGCAATTTTTGACTCACCATATTTTTCATTATTTTTATATCAACCTGGACAAAACTTTGCAGTAAATCCTGAAATTCCATGATATCAATTAACAGTAATTGCAGGTTCAGGAACAATTAATGGAGTTGACTTTAAGATGGGAGAATCTGCAATCTATCTTAATCAAAATCAAAAATTAGCAATCACAGGAAATCTAAAAGTAATTATTTCTTGAATTAAATAGTTTTAGGCAGAAAGTTAGGAGAATGGTAGGCCTATGGGTAAGGAAGGAAAAACACTGACGAATAATGTTCGAAAGTTTTTATATATATTTTATATGTCATTGGAGAGGCCCTTTAAACCTTCAAGAAGAAAGCGTAAAGGTGTCGACCCAAAAGTACAATCAATTCTAAGAACTAACAATATCGTGAAGAAATTTTATAAACGACCAGAACTAGAAATTACTGATTTTAAAAATATTAAAGTTATTGAGTTTAATACTGAAGATAACTTGAAAATAGTTGGTTATGATTATGAACCAAATCCTGGTAGCAATAAGTGAGTTATTGCTTGCCACTGATTTGCAGGACATAAAAATTGTTCCTTACATCATGCCAAAGTCTTTGCTGAAATGGGTTGAAATATTTTAACCTTTGATTTTCGCGGTCATGGGGATTCACAAAAAGCCACCACCACAGCAATTGATGAATATAAAGATTTATTAGCAGCCATAGCTTGGTTGAAAAAAAATAAAAAGGTTGATGAATTGGCTTTAATGGGAACAAGTATGGGTGCCTTTGTAGTCAACTATGTTTCAGTTCGCTATGCAAATATGTTAAAAGAACTCAATTTAAAATTTGTGATTTCAGATTGTACCTATAATAATATAGGTACTTTGTTTAAACATGTTAAATTGGTTTACTTAAAATTTATTAGAAAAAGAAAAAGTAATGCTTTTGTTGTTAAACAAATTAAAGTTCACCAGAAAAAAAATCCCCATACTGATTATATTAATACTGATGTTTTGAAATTGGTAAATAAAGGATCAGATCCATTAGTACCAACATTTTTTACTCATAGTCTTGATGATGCAGTGACACCACCAACTGATTCTTATGAGTTGATGTTAGCTCGTTCCAAAAAAATAGATTTAGATCATTATAAAATTTATACCAACTCAATGCATACACAAGCAATCAGATTACATTTTAAATCGTTTAATTATGAAATAGCTAGTTTTATTAATAAATTCTCACCTGATGAAAAAAGGTTTAAAGAGTTAGTTGATAAATGAGAATTGCTAACAATAACAGATAAAAAAGATAAAAAATCGCTAGAATTAGAATAAAGAGGAAAATTTATGGATATTAAAGAATTATATGCCAAGCACCAGAAGTTGGTTGGCAAACAAGTGGAGTTAATAGCTCGAGTAAGAAACCATCGTCAAGGAAAAAGTATTGGTTTTTTAGTGCTTAATGATGGAACAAGCATCAATGATGTACAAGTAGTTTATAAAGCTGATGTGGCTGGATTTAGTAAAATTAGTGAAGCCCGAGTTGCTGCAATAGTTGCTGTGACTGGAACAGTAGTGTTAACTCCAGGAAAACCTCAACCATTTGAACTACAAGCCACTAAATGTGAATTGTTAGCTCAATGTGTGGAAGATTACCCGTTGCAAAAAAAAGAACACTCACCAGAGTTTTTAAGAGAAATTGCTCATTTAAGAGCAAGAACAAAAACTTTTCAAGCAATTTTTAAAATAAGAAGTGCTGCTTCATTTGCAATACACCAATTTTTTAATTCGAATGATTTTTTATATGTACAAACACCAATTATTACAGAAAATGATGCAGAAGGTGCTGGAGAAGCATTTATTGTAACAACTCGCACAGATGCAAACTATGCTGAAGATTTTTTTGGTAAAAAAGCTGCTTTATCAGTTTCTGGGCAATTAAATGCAGAAGCATATGCTCAGGCATTTAAAAAAGTTTATACTTTTGGACCAACTTTTAGAGCAGAAAATTCATATACTTCAAGACATGCTTCTGAGTTTTGAATGATTGAACCTGAAGTGGCTTTTAGTGACCTAAAAGATAACATTGAACTAATTGAAGCTATGTTAAAAGCAGTTATTAGGTACTTGTTTGAAAATGTTAGTGAAGAGTTAGAATTTTGTGATAAAAACCTAGAACCAGGTTTAATTGAAAAACTTGAAAAAGTTAGAGATGCAAAATTTGTTGTCACTGAATATGCACAAGTCATTGAAATTTTACAAACAGCCATTGCTAATGGCCATGTTTTTGAAGATAACAATGTTTACTTTGGGTTAGATTTAGGCACTGAACATGAGCGTTATTTGTGTGAAGTAGTTAACAAAGCTCCAACCTTTGTCATAAACTATCCAAAAGAAATTAAAGCATTTTACATGAAATTAAATGCAGATCAAAAAACAGTAGCAGCAGTTGATTTACTAGTTCCAGGAATTGGTGAATTAGTTGGTGGAAGTCAAAGAGAAGATGATTATGATAAACTAATTGCTCGTTGTCATGAAATGAAAATTGATCCAAAAGAGTTGGGTTGATATAATGACTTGAGAAAATTCGGTTATTACAAATCTGCTGGATTTGGTCTTGGTTTTGAAAGATTAATTATGTATGTTACTGGAGCTCAAAATATTCGAGATGTAATTGCTTTCCCTCGAACACCAAAAAATCTATTATTTTAAAGACATTTTTAAAAGAGCTTTTGCTCTTTTTTTGCTTTTAAATTCAAATAATTCTTAAAAATAAAAAACTTTTGTGAATAATGGTGATAAGATAAAAATACTTATAGAAATATAAGCGCTGTATCAATTTAAGAAAGTATGTTTTAAAAAAACAGCTCTGTATTAATCTACCTACTTGAAAATTAAGTGAACTTTGCACCAACAAAGTTCCTTAAAAATAAAGGGGGTACCAAACAATGAACCGATTTAAAAAAAGTAGTTGATTGTTTTTAGTAATAATAATCATGTGTAGCCTTGTAATTGGTTGCGGACCAAAAAGAGATACTGAGGCCAGTTCACCAGCTGAAAGACCTTTGATGGAACTTCCAGATAAAATTGTTGAAAAAATTAGAGATGAAACCAAAGCAAATATAAGTAATTCATTTTATAAACTTTTTGGAGATGATGAAAAACCACAAATCACTTATAGTGCCACTTTTAAAGAAAACTTTTTACCAAACATTGAGTCAATAATTCATGACTCATTCCTTGAAGCACGAATGAGCATATTTGAAGAAAATGACATTGTCCATTATAAAACTGTAAAAGTTACCATGAAACAAGTTGACAAAAAAGTAATAAACAAGTGTGTAACTATCTATGACCAAGAATGTTCACTTTTGAATACTAATCTAAAAAATTCACAAGTAGTGAAAATAGCAGATTATGATATGAGAAGTTATGTGTATGAAGTTTCAACTGAAAAGAGTAAAGTATACAAATTGACCATAAATTTGAAAATTCCAATTTTAAATTTTCGCAGTTATTACTGATTAACTCTAGATGATTACATTGAAGATCACAACTTTTGAAATGAAACTAAAATTTTTGGAAGTCAATATGAGTTATATAGTTATCAGTTAGGTGGATATTATGAATTTCTTAAAACTGAAATCGGACTTGGTGAATTAAAAAATGATTATAAAATTTTTACAAAAATTGAAGATTATATTGCCAAAAAAATTATTAAAATGAGATCAGAATCAATCGGTACTGCTTTCAATCATTTATTTATGCAGTTTGACTCTTTGTTAGAAGATGAGTATGGCAGATACGATTCAAAAATATTTCAAGATAAAGAAGTAGAGAATAAGGAAGGGTTTTGTAAAATAATAAATCCAGAAGCTAAAATTAGTGAAAACCATTTTTGTGGTCAGATTGAACACATCAAGAACAAGTTTTTCCTTGATGAAAATGTTTCAAAAATTGTCTTTACAATTAGTTCCAAGATTGATGAAGGTTGACTTCATTGACCACTAAAAAAAGACTTTGAGTTATACTTTGGTAGTTTTTATAACCACAAAGATTATCTTACTATTGAGTATATGAGTGTTGAAATGTAACTAAATGATAGTTACTAAAATTTTAAAAATAAAAAAACTTTTATAAAAAACAGTGGTAAGATAAAATTACTTATAGAAATATAAGCGCTGTATCAATTTAAGAAAGTATGTTTTAAAAACAGCTCTGTATTAATCTGCCTACTTGAAAGTTAAGTGAACTTTGCAACAACAAAGTTTCTTAAAAATAAAGGGGGTACCGAACAATGAACCGATTTAAAAAAAATAGTTGATTGTTTTTAGTAATAATAATTATGTGTAGTCTTGTAATGGGTTGTGGTGCTAAACCTCCACAACATAGTATCACTAATAAAATTTATGAACTTCCAGATGAGGTTGTTTTAGAAATTAAGAATAAAACTGTAGACAACATTAAATCAAAATTGTATGATACATTTCATTCTCCATCAAAAATGAGGAGTTACACTCAACTAAACAGATGAGATGTACTTAGTAGTTCAAAGTATGATGTTAAGGACTTATTCACCTCAGCTTGAGAAAAAGTCTTGGAAAAAACCGGCTTTGAAAAAACAAACACAGTTAAAGTCTCACTGAAATTTCTTGGTGAAGAGAAGAAGCGTGAATGTTTAAATTTCGAGAATAAAAAATGCACATTGCTAAACACTAGCGTTAATGATGAAAAAATTGTAACAATTGGAGAATATGATTTTGGATGATATGAATATCAAATTTCAACACTAACAAGCACAGTCTATAAATTTAAAATCGACTTAAAAATCCCAGTCTTAAATTTCTACAATACGCCTAATTTAAATCTTGTTAAATATATTGAAAATCACAACTCTGTAAATGATTACAAGATCAAACATGAAGTTTATAGTGATTTGAATAGGTACACATTTCCTGACTATAAGAATTTTTTAGAAACAGAAGTAGGAATTGGTTATATTGAAAATGATAACTCTGTTCTTACAAAAATTGAAGATTATATTGCCAAAAAAATTCTTAAAATGAGAGCAACTTCAATTAGTCCAGCGTTTAACCAGTTGACTAAAAAGTTTGACTCTATGTTAGAAGATGAGTATAACAGATATGACCCAACTCCATTTAAAGAGAAGTCTACAATAACTACCAATTTTTGCAAAGTGGTTGATTCTTCTGCAATGATTAGTGAGAGGCATTTTTGTGGACAGACTGAAATAATTAAAAAGAAACTATTAGAAAATGGAGATACTGGAGTCTTCAATTTACATATTAAAATTTATTTTGACCATAGTTGGTCAAAAAACTTGACAGACCAAGAGAATGAGTATTTAGATATTTATCTTGGTTGATTTATATTTTTTTCTAGTGGTTCTGTTATTGTGGACTTCTAAAAAAATAAATCTAAATAAGGAGGAATGTTTATGAAAACATTATTATCATTATTAACTGCAGTGTCAATGACAGGACCTACAGTAACAAATTTAGTTAGCAAAACTAATGAAAATCAGTCATTTAAAATTGAGGACAAGATTTACTCTCCAGATGAAAAAACTAAAATTAATCTTAACAACATCAAACTAGAACCACAGGAAATTAATTTATTCAACATAATGGATAAGTTAGATGATGAAAAGGTTGTTGCCACTGATATTATGAGTGAACTTTTAAAAAACAATTCAACTAATGCAGAATTTGTTGAAGTTTCAAAATCTTTTACTAAAAGCTATGATAGTTGATTTGTGGCACTACTAGACTTACCTCGACAAGTTGGTGGTGAAACATCAGGAGACTTGATGATGTTCAATATGGATGATGAAAGTAAATTTGAAGGAGTATTGTTGGTCAAGAATTTAAAAATTGTTCTTAAAGATACACAAGCCTTACCAAAATTAAGCAGTATTATTGATGTCAAAGATTTAGGTAAAATTTCTGAAGTAAATACCCAAGAAATTAAAGACAGAGTCTTAAGTAAAAATGAACACACTGATTTAAAGGCCTCAGACTTTTTTGTAAGTGTTCTTAACTATGAATATGCAATAATAAAAGCCACTAGTAATTCTGGATATACTGGTGGGGTGAAAATAACCTTTGACTATGTAATGAGTGAAATATCAGAAATTAGCACTGATGTTGCAAGAAGTGATGCATATGATTCAACACAAAGTGATTTTCAAAGCAACTGAATTATAGTTGATGTTGATCTTGGAAGAGAAGAATTTTTGCAAAAGTACTCAAAAATGGAGTATGAATTATCAGGTTACTATTGAGTGCAAGGTGATTATAAATATAACTTTACAATCAACAAGGATGAAAATCTAGTAAATAAAGTTGAGGATTCAAAAAATGAAAATGGCGACAGCATTGATAACGAAGATTTTGCTGGTGCTAGTCATAATGAACCTAAATACTCAGAAATAAGTTTGAATGGTAGATCAAGTAAATCAGTTTTCAAATTAACATATAAAAATGTTAATGAAGAAGAAACTTGAGGAACATTATCAACTGCTTGAATTGAAGAAGATACTAAGTTATTAATTATGATTTCAGTTGAAACAAAAGTTTGGTCAACTGCTTGAAATGCTTATTGAGCTAGAGCAGAGGCTCAAATGCACATTGGAAATATTAAATTTATTTAAGATGGTAAATTAATTTAAAAGAGCTTAAAAAACAACTTTCATATTACAGCAAATCTAGTTGCTTTGATAATTTAAAGCAACTAGAAAAACCCACCGGTGGTGGGTTTTTAAATTGGTGCTATTTAATAAATTACCTCAAGAAAATACAATAATTTTTTTTGGCTACTTTACTTTAAGATTTAAAACTAATTTAAAAGTAATCACAATCATAGAGGTATTCGCAAATCCTGCTAAATTTACACTCTATTTTTGTTATAATTAAAAAAAGGAGTTGGGTCCAATGTTACTATCATTTATTATTGCAACAAAAGAAAATACACCAGTATTTGAGAAAACCTTTCAAAGCATTTTAAGCCAAAGTAATCAAGATTTTGAAATTATTTTGGTGCTTGATCGCAGCATTGTTGAAAATGCCAAACAAAACTTTGGTAAGGATATTTTTTGAGAACATGAAAATGTTAAATTAGTCTTGAACAATTCAGTACAAGGAATAGCTGCTTCTTACAACACTGCAATTTCTGTTGCAGAAGGTGATTACATAAAATTTGTTAATGAAGGAGATACATTAGAAGATAACTTTGTTCAAACAATTGCACAAAATCTTGCAAAGTACCCAGATGTTAATATTGATGTTTTAGAATATAGTGGTAAGTTATCTGGAATGGTTGATGTGGGTACAGTAACTTATTTACAATTAGATAAACTTTATGCACTCGAACAAGAGCCTGAACCATTAGCATACACAAACTTGATTTTGTTTAACAAATTATTTAGAACTAAGCTTCTACAATTATATAATTTTAAATTCCAAAGGTTTGTAAGATATGATGCTTTATTTACCTACAAGGTTTTAACCCAAACAAAGTACTATCTGCACATTGCAACTGATAAATATATTGAAGAAATTATTATTCAACAACCAGATTACTCTGCTTTTGATACAGTAAATCAGTGGGCACATATTTTTAATTATTATCGCAGAATGGGTAAATTTAAAGTGTATAAAGATGAGCTATATTATGCTTACTATAAATCAGTGTTACACATCTGATTATGAACTATAAAACACTATGATAATAAAGTTCTGTTAAAAAAATCAATTGATTTTGTTAACAAAAAAGTAGTTAATAAAATTGAGGACTTTACACAAGCAAACAAAATTTTCTTACAAAGTAAAGATGCTAAGTTTACAGAAATTTGTAAAAATTATTTAAAATATCTTAAAGATATCCAAAAATAAGTAGTTGGAGATAAATAATGATGAATGAAATCAACACTGATAAATTAGAAGTCAAAAATACTTCTCAAGGGGCAGAACTACCACACTTGGGAAGAATTTTTTTTGCTAGGTTATTTGATGTTGTGATTACAGCAATTCCATCAATAATTTTGTTAATTTTTTACCCAGTTACTGATTGAGTTGGGGCAGTAGTTGTCACTGCTGTTGGGTTATTAGTAATTTTGCTTTACTTTGTTACTATACCAAGTTTTTTTGCAGGAATGACTTTAGGTAAATTAATTTTGGGTTTACGTTTGGATCGACATGAGAAAAAAATTGGTTTTTTAGCACTTTTAGCTAGAGAAACCTATTACCTTTTTATTCCCAGTTTTATCTTATTAATTTGTCAAATTACCACAATAGTGGTTTATAGTGCTATGAGTAAAAACCAAAACATTAGTCAAGAGAATATTTCTGAAACTCTTAATTTAATTCAAAGAATTGGGTATTTAATTTATGTTTGCTGATACTTATTTGTTTGTGTGACAATCTACTTACAAAAAAATCACCAATCAAGTATTGATTATAAATTAAAAATATTTTGTGTAAAAAAACCAGAAAAACAATTTACAATAATAAATGAAGCAGAACCTGTCACATTTCATGTTCATTTAGAGGACAAAAAACCTGGGATTATCCCAGTTGAAGAAATTTTTAAGGAACCAGAAATAGAAGAAGAAACACAAAGATTGGAGGAACAAAATGATGAGTAATATTTTAGCAGATTTAAATGACCAACAACTATCCAGTGTTATTACTAGTGATGTGCCTTTAAGGATAATTGCTGGGGCTGGAAGTGGTAAAACAAGAGTAATTACAACAAAAATTGCTTACTTAATTGCCCATGAAAAAATTAATCCCAGAAAAATTCTAGCAGTTACATTTACAAATAAGGCAGCAAATGAAATGAAGAACAGAGTATATAAACTTACTCAACAAACAACTGTACCATATATTATGACTTTTCATGCCTTTTGTGTGCGGGTATTAAGAGAAGATTTTCAAGCAGCAGGTTTAACACCAAACTTTCAAATTATCGACCATGCAGATCAGGTGCGGATTGTTAAAGATGGTCTAAAGCACCTTGATGCATATGACCCCAAAGCAAAAGAAGAAAGCAGAATTATTGGTAAAATCAGTGTTTGAAAAAATAAGTTTCTTAAACCAAATGAAGCTGAAAAAGAAAGTATTTTGCCAGCAGATAAACGTTATGCAAAAGTTTATCGTTATTATCAAAATCATTTAGAACAAAATGACAAAGTAGATTTTGATGATTTGATTTTAAAAGTTCATGCTGTATTTAAAGATAATCTAGAAATTAGGGGCAAGTGACAAAATCGTTTTGATTATGTTATGGTTGATGAGTTTCAAGATACCAACTATTCTCAATTTGATTTAATTCGTTGAATTGTTGGTGCGCGAAATTGTTTGACAGTGGTGGGGGACCCAGACCAAAACATTTATTCATGAAGAGGTGCAAAATTAAGTATTATTTTGGATTTTGAACAAAACTATAAGAATGCCAAAACAATTATGCTAACTCAAAATTATCGTTCAACAAAAAACATTTTAGATCTTGCTAATAAATTTATTGACAACAATAAAAATAGAGTTAAAAAAGATATTTTTACAGTTAATAGTGAAGGTAGTAAATGTCAAATTAAAGAAGCAGCTTCAAAAAATTTTGAAGCAAAATTTGTAGCCCAAGAAATTAAGAGACTTGTGGACTCAGGTGCATATACTTATGCAGATATTTATGTTTTGTACCGAACTAATGCTTGATCAATTGAATTTGAAAAAGAGTTAGCCAATGCAGGTATTCCTTATGGTTTAGTCGGGGCTTTTCGTTTCTTAGAAAGAAAAGAGATTAAAGATGTTATAGCATTGTTGAAAATGGTTGCCTTGCATGAAGATACTGCTATTGAAAGAGTTTTTAAATTTGTTCCCAAAATAGGAACAGTAACAGCTCAAAAGATTTTTGATGCAGCTCGAATTCAAGAAATTAGTGTTTATGAATTGTTAACCCAAAGAACTGATTTGGTAAATGACATTACCAAACATTTAGCAGAGTTTTGTCAAATGTTAAAATTAGCAGAGACAGCTTACCTAAATGATGAAAGACTTGTTGAAGTTGCTAAAATCTTAATTAATAAGTCAGGTTTAAAAGACAAATTAAACCTTAAAAATAAAGATGACTTTGAAGTAGAGCAAAATATTAAAACTTTTTTAGACCAAATGACCCAATTTGATTTTGACTATGAAAAAGAACCCCAATCAATTGTTAGGGTAAACAAGTTTTTACAAGATATTTCCCTGGTTACAAGCACAGAAAGTGAAACAGAAGTGCCAAATAAAGTTAGCTTATTAACAATTCACTCTGCCAAAGGTCTTGAAAATAAAGTTGTTTTTATTGCAGGATTAAATCAAGAAGTTTTCCCATCTAGAATGAGCCTAAGCTCTATTGCTGGGCTTGAAGAAGAAAGAAGAGCCTTTTATGTTGCCATTACTAGAGCACAAGAACTCTTGTATATCTCTTATGTTGTTGGTGAAAGGTCTTACATTACAGGTGGAAATGAATTAGGACCAAGTCGCTTTATTGGTGAATTAGATCCAGAACTTTATACCATTGAAAAAAACATCTTTTTCCATTCACCAGGAGTTATGACCAGTCAGAAGTTTAGTTCTGGGGTTGTTGAAAAGGAACCTGAAAAACTAGATTCAGGACTTGAAATTGGAGATTGTATTAGCCATTTAATGTTTGGTGATGGCCTGGTTGAGCAAATTTTAGACCGATTTATTAAAGTAGCATTTAAAAACCCTGCTTTTGGGGTGAAAAGCATCCCAATAAAGTCGAGTGTTTGGTCAAAAATTAAGCACTAGAATTTAAAAACAGTGAAAAAAATAGTATTTTTTGTAAAAAAATGCTTGTAAACCTATATAATATAAATGTTAGGAGGAAGATTAAATGACTTCATTCAAAGCAATTATTACCGACCCTGTCGGATTACATGCAAGACCAGCTTCTGTATTATCAAAAGAAGCATCAAAATTTGCTTCTGATATCAAATTAAAATGTGGAGATAAAGAAGCTAACTTAAAATCAATTATGAACGTTATGGCACTTGCAGTAAAAACTGGATCTGAAATAACAGTTGAAGCAGAAGGTGCAGATGAAAAAGAAGCAATTACTGCAATTGAGCAATCAATGAAAGATAATTCAATTATCTAATTTATGATGCAAATACCTGAGAAAAGGTATTTTTTTTCTGTTGAAATGATTTTAATGGTAAGGATTTTGTGTATAATTATAGTTGATTACTTAAGGAGGACATAGATAATATGGCAAATAAAATGATGGGAATTGGTGCTAGTGCTGGTGTGGCAGTAGCAAAAGTTTATATTTTAGATGAACAACCAATTGTAATTCCACAAGATAC
The DNA here is from genome assembly GCF_002795265.1 of Spiroplasma clarkii. NCBI lineage: Bacteria > Bacillati > Mycoplasmatota > Mollicutes > Entomoplasmatales > Spiroplasmataceae > Spiroplasma > Spiroplasma clarkii. Next base: position 1,437,318 of record NZ_CP024870.1, on the reverse strand, counting down.
AGCAAAGGATGTTACAGCTGAATTAGCAAATGTTAGTCAAGCTATTACAAAGGCAAAAGCAGATTTAGAAAATTTGCAAAAAATAGCTCAAGAAAAATTAGGAGCAGAAAAAGCAGCAATTTTTGAAGCTCATGCTTCAATTTTAGAAGACCCAGCCTTGACAGAGGAGTTTGAAACCCTGATTAAAACTCAAAGTTATAATGGTGCAAAAGCAATTGGAGAGGTTGCTGAAAAATACATTGCAATGTTTAGTGCAATGGAAGATGATTATTTCCGCGAAAGAGCTGCAGACGTAAAAGATGTCACAGATCGTTTGATTCGTTATATTTTAAACTTACCAGTAGCTGACTTAGCTTCAATTGCTGAGGAAGTAATTATTGTGGCAGAAGACTTAACTCCAAGTCAAACTGCCCAACTAAATCCAGCTTATGTTAAAGGTTTTGCATGTAATGTTGGGGGTAGAACTTCACATGCAGCCATTATGGCAAGAAGTTTAGAAATTCCAGCAGTTTTAGGTTTAAAAACTATTTTAAGTGCAGTTAGTGCAACTGATGTTTTAGCAATGGATGGGGCAACTGGTGAAATTGAAATTAATCCTCAAAAAACAGATGTTTGAACCAAAAAAGCAGAAACTTTTAAAAAGGAAAAAGCAGAATTAGAACAATTTAAAACTAAAAAAACAGTAACAAAAGATGGTTTCGATGGCTTTGTGTTAGAAGGAAATATTGGTAGCCCCAAAGATGTTGCAGCTGTCTTAGAAAATGGTGGAGAAGGAATTGGATTATTTAGATCAGAGTTTTTATACATGGATAATGATCACTTCCCAACTGAAGAAGAACAATTTGAAGCTTATAAACAAGTAGTTACAGATATGCAAGGTAAAGTAACCATTATTAGAACTTTAGATATTGGTGGGGACAAAAAACTATCTTACTTTAAATTCCCTGAAGAAATGAATCCATTTTTAGGATATCGTGCCATTCGTTTTACTCTTGATCGCAAAGACATTTTTAAAGACCAAATTAGAGCACTATTAAGAGCTAGTGCTTTTGGACCAGTAGGAATTATGTTTCCTATGATTGCTACAGTTGATGAATTTAAGACTGCCAAACAATTTACTTTAGACTGTAAAGCAGAACTTGAAAAAGCTGGAGTAGCAGTAGGAAAAGATTTACAAATTGGAATGATGGTTGAAATTCCAGCAGCAGCAGTGTTGGCAGACCAATTTGCTAAATATGCTGACTTTTTCAGTGTTGGAACCAATGATTTAATTCAATATTCAATGGCTGCTGACCGTATGAGTGAGCATGTGACTTATTTATACCAACCATACAACCCAGCTATTTTAAAACTTTTAAAATTAACAATTGATGGAGCTCACAAACATGGTAAGTGAGCTGGAATGTGTGGAGAAATGGCCGGAGAACCTGAAGCAGTACCATTATTAATGGGGCTAGGACTTGATGCTTACTCTATGTCTGCAACTAGCATCACAAAAGCTAGAAGCATTATGGCTAAATTAACTAGAAAAGAAACAGCAGAACTTGCTAACAAAGCACTTGAATGTGATACTACTGATGAAGTTTTAGCACTTGTACATAAATTAATGCAAACTAAATAATTCATAAATCTCAAATTATTTTGAGATTTTTTAATTTGTGTTTTTAAGGCAGGAAGAATATTTTTTAGTAAATTACGTAAAAAATATTGATAAGTTAATTGAGGTGATATTATTATCTTAATTAAGAAAGTGATGTGATATGCGTGAAAGACAATTGAATAAATAATTTTATTGAAAGTAAGAAGGATCTGTTTTTAGATATTGTAGCCGTAAAAGCATGTGAAGATGTTGTAAATAAAGTTGCTAATGACAAAAATGTTGATAAGGTTTTTCAAGAAAAGCCAAATCAACTATATATTGAAATGGAAAAGATATTTGACACCACAACTGATGACTTTATGATTGCAATTATAGGATTTTCATTCAAAACAGGTATCTTCTTTATGCCAAATGACTTAAACTTTTCAGGTAAACTTGATATTTATAAGGGTAAAGATGGTAAAAGGTTTGTTGAATTTTCAAAAAAATCTTTGGAAGCCTTTTTAAAAATTGTAGATATCTTATTAGAAAACGAGGTGCAGTATACACTTATTTCAGAGATGCTTGGGATGGTACTGGGAACCTCAAATAATGATGAGAAAACTCAAATTAAAGAAAAACTTAAGAAATGGGTTGAGATAACCAATTTTACTGATGATGAAGAATTGTCAGTGAAGAAGTTTTGATTTTTAGTTAAAGCTATAAGCACTTTATTAGACTATAAAGATGTTAATCAAAATCCAGATATATTGTTAAAGATTGACAATATGATTGAATTTTCTAAAGGCCAAGGAGATACTGCAAAATCAAATCGTTCAAAATTTAACCAAATGGGATTTGACTGTATATTTCCTCCTGCCTTTGATTTAAAAATGAAGTATTATCAAAAGAATGGAAATAAAGAAAGTGAAAAAAACACTGCTAGAGAACTAGCAGAATTTTATGAAACAGTTGCCCAAAAGAGAATTGAAGTTTTAGATGCTAATAATCTGCAAGTTGCAATTAAACTTTATGAAGATATTGTTAGACTGTGTCACTCATGTGGCATTCAAGAAAAACTTGCAATTGCCAAAAAGAGACTAGATGATTTAAAAAGACAACTTGAAGAAATACCTAATTCTAGTAAGGTTATTTTTAATGAAAATTTAAAAGATCTATTACCTGAAGAAACAAAGACAATAATCAATAATCTTACTAATGGATTTCCTTGCCTTAGTTTAATTGATCAAATCAGATTTATTATTAAACATTTACCATTAGTAACTAGAAAAGAAATTCAAGCTATAAGAGAGCATAATAAGAAAAATATGCCACTCTTTGAATTCTTTAACAAACGCATTATAAACGAAAATGAACAAACAGTATTCTCAACAAATAGCGAAGAGAGCAAAGAGAGTTATACCTTGTTTCATCATATTAATGAGATTATGATAGTGTTTGGCAGTTTATCAGAAGTGATGTTTGAAAATCATTTTGACGTTGATTTATTAAAATATATGCTTAAAAAGGAATCAATATTAGAGAAGAGACTGTATTTTATAAATAAAGGACTTAAACTATTTTTAAGTGGGGACTTTTATATTGCACTATATGTTATTGTCCCACAGATTGAGTATTGATTTAGAGAAGTGGTATACCAAAATGGTGGACAAACATCAAATTTAAATAGCTTTCCAATAGAACAAACTAAGGCTTTATCATTTATGTTTAAATCACCAGAATTAAAAAGTTATCTCGGAGAAGATGTATGTTGATTGTTTGAAGAGATGATGACAAAAGAACCAATGAATATCAGGAATAAAATTGCTCATGGACTGGATTTAAATGACAATGGATTTTGTGTATACTTCATACTATGTGTAATAAAGTTAATGTTAGAACCAGAATTAAATGAGATGTAAAATAAGAACTTTATCTTAAGTAACATGGACATTTCCCATTATTAATGACACATTGTTGTTCAAATATTTTAAACTTAGGATATTTTTTTAACAAAAATTCTATTATAATATTCCTAGTGGAGGAAATTTAAATGGGATTATTTACAAAAGACAAAGCTTTAGAAATAATGGCACCTGTTGACGGTGAGATTATTGAATTAAGCAAAGTAGAAGATGAAGTATTTGCTGAAGGAATGCTAGGTGAGGGTCTAGCTTTTATACCAGCAAATGGTAAGTTCTATGCACCTATGGATGGAACACTTGTAACAGTCTTTCCATCAGGTCATGCCTATGGAATTAAGAATAAAAGTGGTGTAGAAGCATTGCTACACATTGGAATGGACACAGTTTCACTTGATGGAGAAGGGTTTGATGTAAAAGTCAAACAAGATAAAAAAGTTATGGCCGGAGATTTACTTGTAGAAGTTGATCTAGACTTAATTGCAAAAAAAGTACCTTCAATTCAAACACCACTAGTTTTCACTAGTGAATCAATGAACGGTAAAAAAATTGAAATTCTAAAAACAGGTAAGGTAAAACAGGGAGAAGCTATTGCCAAAATTGTGTAAGAGTTTATTGAACACTTAATTAAATTAGGTGTTTTTTTATGTCAACTTTAAGAAATTGTATACAATTTTCAATTTCTCCTTAAAAATTGTATACAATTTAAGAAAAATAGCGTATAACAATAATGTAGATTCTTGATAAGAATTTCAGAATGGAGGAATAAAAAATAAAGTCATTGCTAACCAATGAAGAAACTAGTTTTTTTAAGGATAAAAAGCAACGCAAACAACTTAAGGTTGAGAAAAGTAAAGAAAAGTTGGATCGCTATGAGGCAAAACAAATCCAAATCCTAGAAAAACAGATTCTAGAAACTCAAGCTAAGTTTGAAAAGAGTAATGAAAAACTTGACAATAAACACCAGGCAAAAATTGCCAAATTAACAGCAAATAATGCTGATCCAAAAGTTATTGAAGAGGTTAAAAATTATTTCATTAATAGAAAGGCTTACTTAAATGAGGGAGTTGAGGTAGCTCTCAAAAACCTTTCATTAGCTAAGCAAGATTTGATTGATGGTCTTGCCAGTGCTCATGAAAATAATATCCGTATAAATTTGACAACCATCGATTATAAAATATCAAAAATTAATTACAAAAGAAGTTGAAAGAATCTCGAAAAAGAAGCAGATTTCTCTCAATATAAAGGAAAAGAAAAACAAGAAAAGGTTCGTACAGCTCAAAAAGAGTTGTTTGCAAGTGGTGATATGCTTTGAAAACCTATGGGATTACGTTGAGAAGACTACTGTTTGAGTTTAAAAAATAGATGAGAATTATGAAAAAGCAATACTCAAATTAAAATTCACCAATGTAGCCAATGATCTTTTAAAGAATGAGTCAATTTAAAAATCTGAACCATTCCCTTATGAATGTATCTATCATTTGTGGGAATTTTAGTGGCAACAATTTTAACTGGAATTGTTGAGGCCAATATGATTTATGGTCCTGCAATTTTACTTACAATTGCAATCATTTCAGGGGTTATTTTTAGTAAAATCCCAATTTGAAAAAAATATTTTGGTGGAGCAGTTATGGGTTCAATGTTTGTTGGAGCATTTCTAGTTTACTTTGGGGTTATTTCAAACCCTGGTAAATTGGCAGGTGTTGAATGAAATGTTGGACACCATGTTTATGCATCAGTTGAAGCTTGATTTAAAAACCAAGATTTCTTGAGTTTATATATTTCAGTTTTACTAGTTGGTGCAGTATTGCTGATACCAAGAAAAATGATTATCAAAGCCACAGGAGGGTTTTTTGTACTAATCCTTGCTGGAACACTTTTAGGGGTTGCTCTGGGATTGGTTGGATCATTAATGACTGGTATGTCAGTTAAAAACTTAATCTTATATTATGCATTACCAATTTTATGTGATGGAAATGGTGGAGGAATCCAACCAATTGGTAAAATTGCTGAGAAATTTGGTTATGACAATGAACTGTGAGTAACTAGAGCATTAGCCATTTCAACTCTGGCTTCAATTATGTCTGTAATTGCTGCAGCAGTAATCAATGGTGTTGGTAAAGCAAAACCTTCTCTATCAGGAAATGGAAAATTAATGCTTCATGATATTCATACAGTTGATCGTAGTGCCAAAGCAAATGATCATACTATTGCATCAGCCTTATTAATGATTTTGATGATTTATATGCTAAGTGATCTATTTGAAAAGGCTATTTTTACAGAAGAAAGAATTAAAATTTTAGTACCGAACTTTGCTTGAATGATTATTATTTGTTTATTATTAAATTTATTCAATGTAATTCCAACTGATATGAAGTTAAGTGCTGAAAAAATTAACAAATTTATTTCAAAACAAACAACTTGATTATTAATGGTTGGGGTTGGAATTATTTACATTCACCTAGATGAATTTATTAAAGCCCTAAACCCTGAAGCATTATTTATTTCATTCTTGTTTGTACTTGGTGCCACAGTTGGACCAATGTTATTTGCAAAAATGTTTAAATTTAATGCTGTTGAAAGTGCAGTTTCTGCTGGACTTTGTATGACAGCCCAAGGTGGATCTGGAGCTATTGCTGTTTTAGGGGCAAGTGAAAGAATGAACTTAATGCCATTTGGACAAATCACTTGTAGAATTGCTGGAAGTATGATTCTAATCTTTGCAGCTATTGCTTTTGCTCAATGACCACCAGAAGGTAATGAAATTGTAACAAATTTAGGAGGAGTTTTATAAAATTATGACAAAAGATAAGAAAATAATTGTGGGTAGTGTTGAAAGTGGAGACATGTTAGTAACTATTACTCCAACCACCACTCAAGAAAATGAAATTATTGTTGATTCAAAATTTATTCAACAATTTGGTGAAGAAATTAAAACAATTGTAGCAGGAATTTTAAAAGATTATAAAGTGAATGGTGTGCTTGTGGAAATAAACGACCAAGGTGCTATTCCAGCAGTAATTAGAGCAAGGGTAAAAACTGGTATAGAAAGATATTTAGCAAAAAATGACTAACTTTTCTCGAACTAAACCTAGAAAACACATGTTATTTTTACCTGCAGATAAACCTGCTCTATACCGAGATGCTGTCTTTTACAAACCTGATACTATTATGTTTGATTTAGAGGATGCAGTGGCTTTTTCAGAAAAAGATGCTGCTCGCATGTTGTTGGTTGAAATTTTAAAAGATATTGATTACAATGCAAGTCAAATAGAAACTTGTGTGCGAATTAATGGAATTGACACTCCCTTCTTTGAGAAAGACATTGAAGCTAGTGTTAGTGCTAGAGTAAACATGATTCGTATGCCAAAAGTAGAAACTGTGGCAGATGTAGAAGCACTAATTGAATTGCTAAAAAAATATGAAACAAAGTACCATAGTACTTGTGAAACTAAAATCTTTTTAGCTTTTGAAAGTGCTTTAGGAATTTTAAATGCTTATGAAATTGCAAAATCTAGTCCCCGCATTGTTGGGGTGGCCCTTGGAGGTATGGATTATTTACTTGATTTAAAAGGAAGTAGACTGCCAAATCGTCAAGAGTTACTGTATGCTCGTCAACACTTGGTACATGTAGCAAGAGCCTTAAAAATAGATGCGTTTGATGTTATTTATGCAAACACAAATGATGTGGAAGGCTTTAATGAAGAATTTAAATTTATCAAAGGGTTAGGATTTAATGGTAAATCAGTAATTCACCCAAATCAAATTAATTTGATTAATAAAATTTATCAACCAACTCCAGCAGAATTAGATTATGCTCTAGAAATGAAAGCAGCTTTTGAAGAAAGTTTAAAAAACAACAAAGGAGTTTTCTTATTTAAAGGAGCTATGGTTGATAAACCTGTTGTTGAAAAACAATTAGAGATCATTGAACTTGCAAAAGAATTTGGAATGGTAGGTGCAGAATAATGAAAAAACCAGAACTGACAAAAGAATACTTACAAAAAATAGGTCAACTCAACTATGAGCTAGAACCTTTTAATAAAAATCAGGCTAAAACCTCAAATTTTAGTTCAATCTTGACTCAACTTCCAAATAAAGGAATTGTGCGAGACAAAGTGGTCGATTTAAAAACTGCAATTAAAAATAGTGGTTTAAAGAATGGGATGACAATTTCATTCCACCATCACTTTAGAAATGGTGACAAAACTGTTAAATTAGTGATGGAAGCAATTAAAGAATTAAAAATCAAAGATTTAACTGTTGCTAGCAGTAGTTTCACAGATGCTCACAACTTTTTAACAAGTTATATTGAAAGTGGAATTGTCACTAGTTTACAAGCAAGTGGGTGTCGAGACACCCTAGGACAGTTTGTTTCTGCAGGTAAATGTAAAAAACCATTAATTATTAGAAGTCATGGGGGCCGTGCTCGAGCAATTGAATCTGGAGATTTAAAAATTGATGTTGCATTTATGGCAGCTAGTGCTAGCGATTGCATGGGAAATGCCAATGGAATGATGGGTAAATCACGTTGCGGTAGTTTGGGTTATGCAATGGTTGATGCCCAATATGCAAAATATACAGTTATTCTAACTGATAATTTAGTAGAATTCCCCAATAAGGTAATTTCAATTCCCCAAACTCATGTTGATGCTGTTGTTTGTGTTGAAGAAATTGGAGATCCAAAAGGAATTATGAGTGGAGCCATTCGTTTAACCACCAACCCCAAAGAAGAAATCATTGCTGAAAGTATTGCAAAAATTATTACTAGCACAGATTTATTTAAAAATGGTTTTTCAATTCAAATGGGAACTGGAGGAGCATCACTATCAGCAGTTAAGCATTTAAAAAAACATATGATTGAAAAGCAAATTAAAGCATCATTTTGTTTGGGAGGAATTACTTCTCATCAAGTTGAACTCTATCAACAAGGTTTAGTGACAAGTATTCTTGACACTCAATGTTTTGATTTAACAGCAGTTGAGTCAATTTATGAAAATGATGACCATCATGAAATTTCTGCCTCAATGTATGCAAACCCACACAACAAATCACCATTTGTTAATAAATTAGACTTTGTTATTTTGAGTGCACTAGAAGTTGATGTTGATTTCAATGTAAACGTTATGACCGGAAGTGATGGAGTAATTCGAGGAGCATCAGGAGGTCATTCTGATACTGCTGAAGGTGCAAAAGTCTCAATAATTTGCTTACCATTAATTCGAGGTCGATTAAGTTGTGTGGTTGATAAAGTAAATTCAATCATTACACCAGGAAATACAGTGGACATTGTTGTTACAGACTTTGGAATTGCGGTAAACCCATTAAGAAAAGATTTAATTGAACAATTGACTACTGCTGGTGTAAAATTAAAGAGTTTACAAGAGATGAAAGAATTTGCCAAAACAATTGTTGGTGAACCAAAACCAATTGATTGAGATTATTCAACACCAGTGGCAATTGTTGAAGCCCGAGATGGTTCAGTTCTTGATGTTATCTATAAAGTGAAAGGATAAAAATATGTTAGAACAAATTTTAGAGGCTAGAAGTAAAAGGACATTACTATTGGAAAGCAAACTAAATTCTCAAAGTTTTATAGTTACTTTTGGGTTAAATATTCCTGGTGATAATAAAACTGGTCCAAAGAAAAAAGAATTTATTAAAAAGTATTTTTTTGAATACCTTTCCTTTATGAGTAAAAGATTTGAAAGTATTAACTATGATTTCATTGAAGATTCGGTAGGATACGTTTATTATATTTGAATGAATGATGCAGATCCATATGAAGTTAAAAAAATGTCTCTTAAATTTGAAGATCTAATTGGAGATAAAAGTGTTTTAATAGATATTGATGTTTACAGAAGTATTTTTGACAAACTATCTCGTCAAGATTTAGCAGAGTTCCCCAGAAAATGTTTTTTGTGTGAACAACCTGCAAAAGTTTGTGCTTACAAACAAACTCATTCTTATGAAGAGTTACTAGATTTTACAGAACAAAAATTAAATGAGGATGTCAAATTTGTCTTACCTCATAAATATATTTTAGAAGATATTGTTAAAGAAATTAGTCAAGGAGATTTACAACCAGGAGATCGTTTGAAAGAAATAGAACTCTCAGAAAAGTATGGAGTTTCTCGCACTAAAATTCGTGAAGTTCTTAAAGAACTTAGTGAGTACGGTGTAATTAATTTAAAAAAATCAATGGGTGCTGAAATCAAAGAGCTTTCCAAAGCAGAAGTTATTGAAATTACTGACTTGAGAATTCAGATTAAGCAAATGCTCTTCTTGGATGTTTTTGAAAACCTTGACAACAGCGGTTTTTATATTATAAAAACCATTCATAGTAAATTAAAAAAAATTGATAAGGCAAATGTTGACTTAGTGAAAACCTGAAATAAAAAGTTTTATGTTTTGGTTTTTGCTTTATCAAATAAAAAATATACAAAAAATCTATTTAGAAATTTAGAGATAATTTTTAGTCACATCTATTATCAAATAGATTTAAAAATTATTGATGGGAGTTTTAATATGGGTCAATATCATTTGAAAATTTGTGAATGCATTATGAATAAAGACAGGAATAATTTTTTAGAAACATTGCAAGTTTATTTTGCTAAGTTAAAGGAAATTATCATTAATCTTTAATGGATCAAGTTCAATTTGAAAAACTGGATTTAAATAATGCAAAAAGAAAAATTCAAGTAACTGATTTTTTAAATCAATTTGATTTAAATTATACTGATGTTGACACTACAATTATTGCTACCATTGAAAATGAAATTGTGGGAGTTTGCAGCAAGTTAAATAACTTAATTAAAAATATTGCCATTGGTGAAGAATATAGTGGTATGAATTTAACAAATTCCTTAATCACAATGATGGTAAAAGAAATTTTTACAAATGGTTATGATAATGCTTTTGTAATTACAAAATTTATTAATAAACAAATTTTTACAAGTTTAAACTTTAAAAAAATTTATGAGAATGATGTAATAGTTTTTCTAGCATTAAAAAACCAAACCTACTTAGATTATAAAAAAAATGATCCAAAGTTTAGAGTATAAAGACAAAACTGCTTTTATAGTTTTAAATGCAAATCCTTTAACTTTGGGACATCTTTACTTAATTAAAACTGCAGCTAGTGAAAATGAACATGTCTATTTAATTCCTGTTGCAGAAGATAATTCTTTCTTTACATATGCAGAAAGAACCAAAATAATTAAGGCAAATATTAATGAATTTGAAAATGTTACTTTATTGCCAGGTACAGAGTACTTGATTTCTAAAAACTTTTTCCCAAGTTATTTTTTACAGTCTAACTTGCAAGCAATTAAAGAGCAATCAAACTTAGATGCAAATTTATTTTGTGATTTACTAGAAGGTAAAAAAAACATCACTCGCTATGTTGGTGATGAACCTTTTTCAGAAACTACAAAATTATACAATGAAACTTTACATAAAGTTTTAGAAGAACATGGTTTAGCGTTAAAACAAATTTCAAGATTAGCGGAAGCAAAAAAAGCAACCAGTGCTTCATTGGTTCGAAAGCTAATTTATGAAAATTATTTTGAAAGCTTGAAGAATTTAGTTTCAACCAAGACCTACAAAATAATTTGTGACCAAAAATATCATCAAAGAGCAATTGCTCATCCTGAATTAATCTTTAAGAATAATTAATGTTATCTAAAAACAAAATTAGAACAAGTATATCAGCACAACCACCAGGTGAAATATTTTGTCTGATAGCTTCGTTGTTGATTTTAATGATTTGAGCCCAAGTTAGCTTTTGCTCTAATAAATCAGAGAAGACTTTTTCATAATTTTGTTTTACTTTTAATCATTCTTGATAACCGATTTTGTTTATCAAAGTTGAGTCATCTAAATGAAGAGTTAATCAAATCAGCATTGTAAAATATTTTAGATTGGTTGATAAATCAAGTTGGGCAATAGCTTTATAGACTTTATAGCCCTCAAAAACAATCTCATAACCTGTTAGGGCATAATCAATTGCATGCTTTAAACTGTAAATTTTACATTGAGACATCGATTTTGAGGCAGGTCTGTGCATATTTCTTAATGGTTTGCAAAAATTTATAATGATACTTTGTAAGTCTTGGCCTGTAGCTTGGTGCAATTTAAAGCAATAATAGAAAATTCCAGCACAAAAAATTAAACCCTTGTGGGTATTGATGTTTTTGGTAAGGTTAAACATTAATTGCTCATACTTATAACCAATTGTTTTTAAGTCATCAAATGATTTAATTTGAGTAAAATTATAATCAATTTCTAAAAAATAGGGTTTGAAAACTTTAAAGCTCTTTAAATAGGTATGATAGTTCATATCTTGATGAGAACCTGAATTCTTTTTAGAAACTAAGCCTAATGAAGGATAAAAACTAAATTCTGTTTTAATAGCTTTTAAAAATTGTTTACTTATTTTATTTTTCATCTGAACCCCACAATTTATTATAAAATAATTATATAACAGAAAGGTAATCAACAAATGAGTCAAATTAAAAACCATATTGCTGCCTTAGAAGCAGCCAAATTATCAACAATTGTAAGAACAAATGACTTTGATCATGCATATAAAATTATCAAAGCCAGTCATGAAGCAGGCATTAAGTTTATTGAAATTACTTTAACTATTCCTAATGCCTTGGAGTTAATTACAAAAACTCGTCGAGATTTTCCTGAACTTTTCATTGGTGCAGGAACAGTCTTAAACACAGATCAAGCCGAAGTCTCGTTAATGGCTGGAGCTCAGTACTTGGTTTCACCAATTGCTAGTGTTGAACTAGTAAAATGAGCAAGAGCAAAAAATGTTTTGTGCATTGCTGGGGCAATTACCCCAACAGAAATGTATAGTTTATGAAAGGCTGGAGCTGATTTAATTAAATTCTTTCCAGCAACTGCAATGCCAACTGACTACATCAAAATTATTCATAACCCACATCCTGAATTTAAATTTATAGCTACTGGAGGAATTGATTTAAGCAACATTAATGACTACTTAAAAGCTGGTTGTATTGCTGCAGGAGTAACTGCAGATCTTGGTGGTGCTCCAATTAAAGCAAGTTATGAAGAAATTGTGGCAATTGCCAAGCAATATGTCAACAAAGTAAAAGATGTCTAAAAAACTTGTTGTAAAAATAACTGATATTGGAGTTTATAATAAGAAAAATCTGCAATTAGCTAATCTAAATTTAAAATTATATGAAAATGACTGTCTAGCTTTAGTTGGACCTCATGGATCTGGGAAAACCACAATTGCTAAGTTAATCACAAATGAGCTCTTACCAAGTAGTGGTTACGTGCAGTATAATTTTGATATTAAAGATATCCATAAACAAATTGGATATCAATTTAGGCATAATAGCTGACCAAATGGTTTTAAAACTAAGGATATTGTTAAACTTTTCAAGTACATTCACAATGTGATTGATGATGAATGATACAATAATTTGATTGAGACTTTTAACTTAGCAGAAATTTGAAATAGACAAATTTCATCATGCAGTTATGTTTGACACCAAATTATCTCAATGTTTTTAGCAGTTTTACGACGTCCCAAGGTTTTAATTGTTGATGCAATTTCTTCAACACATGGGTTAGATGAGAAAATCAAAATTATTAATTTTTTAAAAAAATATCAAGCAGAAAATAATGCTCTCCTAATATTTTTATCAGCTGATGAAATGATTGTCAAAGAACTTTGCAATCGGATTATCAGTTTGGATAGTAAAAATATTGTTGAGGATTTTTACATTAAAGATATGATAGATTTTGATTTTAATACCTACCAGTTAAAATTTATGGCAAGTTTAAATGAACCCACTTTAAAACGTCAACACAATGAACTTGAAGTTTTGTTGAAAGAATTTTTAGAAAGAGAAAAGAAGATTCTAAAGATTGAAAAAAGCATCTTAAAGGAATTAGAAACCAATGAGAAAATTAATAAGAGTGACGTTGATAAGATTGCCTTTAAAAACATCATCTTTCACTCAGGTAATATTAAAAAATTATTAACCTCAATTGGCAATGAGCCTAATATTTCAAAAAAACTTGTTAAGAATATTCGTTATGAAGTTAAAAAAATTCTTAATTATGACAAAGAGATGTCGCAGCACTTACATTTGCATGAAAATATTGCTCAAATTTATAGTGAGTTTGAACTGAATATATTGACTTTCTAAAGAATGATTTTAAAAAGCATTTCAAATGAGACAGAATTAAACTTGGTGAAGGCATTATTAAAATTTATGATTATAAAAAAGATAGAGAACTTAAAAATATTAAAAAACAAATTATCAAAAGGGAATTAGAAAAAATTAAGATGGGATTGATAAATGATGCTGACATTAAATAACCAAAAAATTTTCACTCATCTTTTTAAAATCCAGTGAAACAATTATTGAAAAGACATTTTAAATTTGTTTTCCGGAACCATTTTGATTGTTATTACTTTGTCGATTTGGATGTTAATTAGAAGTGAAAATGGTTTTTTATATGATAATTATATTTTAGGATCTTGTGTTGGGGTTGTTACTGTCAGAACTGGAATGAACAACTTATCAAAAAATATTACTAATGTTAATCAAATTATTAAATTAGAATCAATCAATAGTTTTCGTCAAAGATTACAAGTATATTTGTCACTATTTTTATTCAACCACACAATCAATTTGATTAATGTGGCTGCAGTTGTTGGTTATGCCACTTTGTTTTCGCGCAGTATTTACATAATCTCAAATATAAATTGGGGGATGGTAATTTATGCTTATTTTCTAATTTTATTTACTGCAAATTTATTTGCTTTGTGCTTAAATTTAATTTTCAAAAACCCAGAATTAAATGAAGCTTTAATGGAATTCCATTACTTTACTGGTGTTTACCTACTTGGCCTAGTGATTCCATTTTACTTAATTGCAGATCACAAGTTAACATTAATTGCTAGTTACTTTATTTTTTATCGCTATTCAATAAATATTATTTGTGCTGGATGGATGAATTCTAAAAATTTCATTATTGTCAATCAAGATGGTTCAGCAGTAGACTTAGGTTATCATGAAAATGCCTGGATCCCATATGTAGTTTCTTTACTACTTGTGTTGGTTTTGGGAATAATAATTTTAAGTATTATTTATATTAAACACACTAAAACTAAAAAAAGACAGTTAAGAAGAATTATGCATCGTAGTAAAAAATATTTACAAGCCAAATTTAAAACTATGGAAAATAAAGAGGAACTTAAAAAATATTTACGTGCACAAGAGGATCAACTAAATGAAAAATAGTAAAGTTATAAAACAAATTTTGATATTAGAATTTGGCTTGTATCGGAAATCACCAATGTATATTTTCTTGTCATGAATTTTAGCTTTGTGTTTAGGAATAATTTGGTTAGAAATTAGAGTTGGAGATCCCTTTGTGATTTCTGCTACCATTGCGACCTTAACAATCACCAATACTACAATTGTTTATTTAAAAAGTTTAAATACTCATAAACAAAAACAGTTTTACCAAAGACTTGCATATAACAAAGTAAGTAGTTTTACTTACATTTTTGCAACCATGTTATTTAATTTTCTTATTAACACTATTGGTTCAATATTGTTTTTTGGAGTTGGGTTATTATATACTGAACAACTGCGTTATCTAACTTGGTTTTCACTAACAATCTTTTTTGGTGCTTACCTTCTGTTTTGGCTAACTTGTATTTTATTTACTTACTTTTGTTTTAGTTATATTAAGTCCACAGTCGCTTGTCAAATTTTAATTGTAGCTTTTCATATGATTACTTATAATGCTATGGGGTGCACGTTCCCATTTTATTCAATTGTTAATATTAAAGTTTTAAATAGTTTAAGTTACATTATGCCAAATCGTTTAGCAATGAACTTTTTACAAGCATCATATGTTCAAGCCTGAAATTTTGATTATGTTGATGTTTACTTTGCTGGTAAGTATGATTTGTACTGAAGAATTGGGACAAATCTTGGACTAATTTTAGGACTAATGTTTACAATTATTGGCACTTTAATTATTTTAATTGTTGCAAAAACTTTATATTTAAAAAGACTAAAGTTTAAAAAAATTGATGATATTGCTGGAACCAGAGCTTATTTGAGGAAAATTAAAAATGCTAAATCACTGGCAGAGATTAAGCAATTGCAAAGCAATTGAGCTGAAAAGAGACCAAGTTCACAGCAAAAATCTAATTATGAAAAGAGTCAAGATTAAAAGTTAGATTAAAGCAAACAAATTCTCGAGATTTTCTTCTTTATTTTTTCAAAAGAGCACTAGAAATAGGCTCTTTTGATATTTTTTTTGCACCCTTGTTAGTTGGGGATTTAGTAAAAAACACTGATTAGAGTATAATATAACTAGAGAGAGGTAATTAATTGTATTTTTAGGTTATATTGGGGTTATTGTTAAAAGAAACTTTAAAAATTTTTTTCTTGTAATAGTCATATAATTAAAAGTGCATTAGATAAGAGGTAAATATTATGAAAAAGAAAAACACAGGAGCTTCATTGGTAGCTGATACTTTAATCAACCATGGGGTTGAATATATTTTCACAGTACCTGGAGCTAAAATTGACAAAATTATTGATGAAATTGACAATCGTAAAAATGGTCCCAAACTAATAGTTTGTCGCCATGAACAAAATGCAGCTTTAATTGCACAAGGAATGGGAAGAATTTCAGGAAAACCAGGAGTTGTTTTAGTAACTTCAGGTCCTGGAGTTTCAAACCTGGCCACTGGTTTAGTTACTGCAACCAGTGAATCTGATCCTGTTTTAGCAATTGGGGGAAATGTTAAGAGACAAGACATGACTAAAAGAAGACATCAAGCCATGAACAATGTGGCAGCAATGACTCCGCTAACAAAAGTTGCTGAAGAAGTTTTATCAGCAGCCAATGTTAGTGAATCAATCACAAACCTTTATAAAACAGCAATTTCTGGAAGAAAGGGAGCTACTTTCTTATCTATTCCTGCTGATGTTTCAACTGAGGAAACTGAGTTTGAACCATTAAAACCAACCACTTTGGTAAAATTGGGACATGCCAATCTTGAAATGTTAGAACAATTAGTTTCTGATATTAAACAAGCAAAATTACCTGTTTTACTATTGGGTATGAGAGCTAGCGATGATCCAACTGTGGCTGCAATTCGTGAATTATTATCAGTAATTAAATTACCGGTTGTAGAAACTTTTCAAGGGGCTGGAATCATTCCAAAACATTTAGAAGACACATTTTATGGAAGAGTTGGTCTCTTTAAAAACCAACCAGGTGACTTGTTGCTTGATAAATCAGACCTAGTAATCACTGTTGGTTTTGACCCAATTGAATATGATCCTGAAATTTGAAATAAAGACATTAATAAAAAAATTTACCATATGGATTATGTTATTTCTGAAATTGACAATTATTACCGACCACATATTGAATTAATTGGTAGTATTAAAAGAACCATTAAAAAACTATCTGAACTATTAGAGAAGGAAAATTATCAAATTCCAAAAGAAAATGAAGAATTCTTGACAAAATTAAAAGATAAATTTGAAAATATCACCAAACTATTTAAGTATCATGAAGATATTACTCACCCACTACAATTTATGTGAGAATTACGTCAAATAATTGATGATGAAAAATTCTCAACAGTAGACAATAATACCATTATTACAACAGATGTTGGTTCAATTTATATTTGAATGGCCCGTAACTTTAAGTCATATGAACCAAGAAAACTTTTATTCTCAAATGGAATGCAAACTCTTGGAGTTGCCCTGCCATGAGCAATGGCTGGATCATTTTTAAACCCTGGCAAAAAAGTAATTTCGCTATCTGGAGATGGAGGTTTCTTATTTAGTGGTCAAGAACTTGAAACAGCAGTTCGTGAAAAGCTAAATATTACTCATATAATTTGAAATGACTCAGCCTACAATATGGTTGATTTCCAACAAGTTGCTAAATATGGTAAAGGAGCTGCTACAACTCTTGGAGATGTAGATTTTGCAAAATATGCAGAAGCATTTGGAGCCAAAGGTTTTAAAGTAAATAACCCTGCCCAATTAGGTGAAATTTTAAGAGAAGCTCTTGCATACAAGGGAGTTGCTGTGGTTGATGTACCAATTGACTACGCTGACAACATTATTTTAGGAAACATGTTGTTAGAAGGGGTTGAATAAAAAATGCCTACAAAATTATTTCAGTATTCAACAATTACTTCATTAGTTCAAGGAAATTATGAGGGAGAAATCAACTATGTTGATTTCAAAGATCAAGGTGATTTTGGCTTAGGAACTTTTGATTCTCTTGATGGAGAAATGATTGTTTTAAATGGGGTATTTTACCAACTTTTAGCTGATGGAAGTGTCAATATTGTTGACCAAAATTATCGTTCACCATTTTTGTCAATTTGTAAGTTTACTCCTGAAACGACAGTCAAACTTACAAATCTTAAACAGCCAGAAGTTTTAGACCAAATCTTAAATTCTACAGCTAGTTCAAAAATTATTGCAATTAAAATTGAAGGTGAATTTGAACAAGTTTCTACTAGAACTGTGAGAAAACAAGTAAAACCTTATAAAAAAATGTTTGAAATTAATGATGTTCAAAGTGAAATGCACTTTCAAAATCAAACTGGAACAATAGTGGGATTTTATACACCTCGTTATTTAAACACCATTGGGGTTGAGGGAGTTCATTTTCATTTTTTAACTAGCGATTTAAATAGTGGAGGTCATGTTTTAAACTTTACTTTAAAACAAGGAACAATGAGTCAATGTACTATTGCTGAAATTGCTTTAAAGTTAGGAGCCAAAAATTTTGATCAAACTGATGTTCAAGCAGAAATTAAAAAGCTTGAAGGACATAATGACTAAAAAAATTTAAACTCATTTCATAAGAAATGAGTTTTTTAAGGAAATAAAGTAAAATATATTCAGGTGATTAAAATGGAAGATTTAGGACAGTTCATACCAATTGATGAACAAGAACCAGAAAAAGAACTAAACTCATTTCAAAAATTTCAAAATAAATACTATGGTTTAGAACATAAATTTGAGTTTGATAAGGGCAATTGAAAGGTTAATGGGATGATATTTGTAGTAACAGCCATCATTATCCCATTTACTTTTTCAGTAATTGCTACATTGGTTTTTGGACTTGGTAAAAGTGAAAACCAAAGTGTTGCATCTTATGTGCAAATTTTACAAATTATTTCAATATTTGTAGGGTTTGTTGTTTTGATTGGTAGAGAAAAAAACTATATATACAATGGTAAGGCATGATTATTCTTTTACTCAGTTTTACCAATTGCATTTGCAATTGCTCTGTCAATGGTTATTGGTCAATTATTAAATAAAAATCAATTCCTTGAAGCAATGCTTAATATTTGGATTATGATTATTAGTTGTGGTACTGTTTTGCTTATGGTTTTTATTATTGACAAAAATTTTGTTAAGAATTTCAAAGAATCATTAAGTAAAAGATTTTTACCATTATTTTTAACAGCTCTAGTTGGTGCCTTTGTCTTATTTGTGGCTCAAATTGGGGTTAGCCAGTTAGAGAATTTATGAGCTCCAAGTACTGACTCAAATAATCAAAGTTCAATTATAGGTATTTTAAAGGGTGATGATGCCACCAGAACAGAAAAGACTATTTATGCTCTATCTATTTTTATTTATACGGTTTTAATCGCACCACTTATTGAAGAAATAGTTTATCGCTACTGTTGAAACCTTAATACTTCAAATCGATGATTTGGATTTGTAACTAGTGCCATCGCTTTTGGATTTGTTCATTATGGTATAACTGGTGATTATGCTCATGCTTTATCATATACTGTTGCTGGATTTGTCTTTAGTGGAGTGTTTTTATGAACTAAAGGCAATACTGTGGCATGTTGATGAACCCATCTATTCAATAATGCCTTGTCATTCATAGTAATTATAAATAATGTACTTATAGGGAGAAGTTTATGACAATACTAACTGTGAATAGTAATGATGCAGGTCAAACACTATTCAACTTTATTAAGAAAAATTTTAAAGCCACCAATTTATCAATAATTTATAAATGGTTTCGCACCAATAAAATTAAAGTTAATGGCAAAAGAATTAAAGATCATAAATTAAAACTTGAATTAGGTGATGAAGTCAAGGTTTATGATAGTGAATCTGTGGTCAAACGTCAAACTGAGGAGTTAGTTGATTTTTCAACATTAGAAATTATTTATGAAGATGAAAACCTTTTGATAGTTGATAAACCTACTAACTTAGAAATGCATTCCCCCTATAACATTTGTTTGGACCTTATGGTGCAAAGTTATTTGATAAGTTCAAACCAATATGATATTGCTGCTGAAAATTCATTTGTTATAAGTCATGTTCATCGTTTAGATAAACTAACTCAAGGACTAGTAATTTATGCTAAAAATAAAATTTCATTAGATTCTTTACTTGATGCTATTAAAAATAAGGATAAAATTAAAAAATATTATCTTGTTAAATTAACTAATAACACCATTGAACTGGGTCGCATTCATGGTTACATTGAGTATAGTGAGGCTGAAAAAAGAGGGTTTTTCTCCAAACGAACTAATGGGAAATCAAAAGAATGTATGCAGTTACACAGATGGTTTGATGAGAAAAACAATATTTTAGAAGTGTTATTAATTTCAGGTCGAAAACACCAAATTCGTTGCATTAGTGCTTTTTATGATTGCCCAATAGTTGGGGATTTTAAATATGGAGCACCAAGAAATACAGATAAAAGAATTGGATTAGTGGCTTATAAATTATTGTTTAAAAACTTTACAGATCACTTGAGTTATTTAAATGGGAAAGAATTTCATTCAAAAGCCACCATTTAAATGGTAAAATTAAAAAAGTAAGAAATGGAGAACGGTTATGGTATCTACAAGACAAGGTATATTTAGTACAATTGTTGGAACAATGATCTCACTATTAAATGCAGTGATTCAATTTCTAACTATTTTCTTTGTTTTGTCAACATTTGGTTCTCAATTTAATGGTTTTATCCGCTTGGTATCATCATTTTCAATGATAATAATGACTGCAGATGCAGCTTTAGGAGTTGCTACTACAATTTTATTAGTTAAACCAATTGTTCAAAATGATTGAATTACTGCTAATGAAATTTATTCAACTGCTAAAAAAAATTATCGTAAGGGAGCAATCTCAGGGTTAATTTTAGCAGTACTGGCAAGTTTGGCATATCCATTATATGCTGGGGTAACTGCTAGTGGGCCAATATTTTCACCAGATTCATGAAAAGAAATCGGGATTGTCATTGTTGGTTCAGATATTGGGGGTAACCTTAGTCCAAATGCTGCCTTAGCATCATATTGAGTTTTATTGGGAATTACTCTAACTTTTAGTTTAAAAAATTTCTTTACTGCCTACTTTTTTGCAGTTTATGAAAATATTTTGGCAGCAGAAAACAAAAACACAGTGCGAAGAATTGTGATTTTATTTACTGACATTATTGTTTACTCAATTATGTTTATTTTGTTGGGAGTCACAAACGTCAATCCAGTTATTCCATTTTTATCAATGTTTATTTATGGACCTTTAAAAGGATTAATGATTTATTTTTATGTCAAGAAAAAAAATGTCTGATTAAAATATTATCGGGAATTCAATACCTATCGTTTATCTACTACAAAAAACAAAATTATGATCTCAACTTTGGGGACAAGTATTTTGTTAAATAGCGATATCTTGGTGGCTTCATTAGTGTTGGGACTTAATGTTTCATCAACTTTGTCACTTTATTTGGTGATTGCTGTAAACACTCGCTTAATAATGACTAATTTCATTACCTCTTTTAGAGAATTCTTTGTAACCTTAGTTACCAAGCGGGGGCGTTTGAGTTGAGAAAGCTATGTTAAATATGAACTTTATACATATTTAATTGCAGGCTTTACTTTTATAAATATGGCAGTATTATCACCATACTTTGTTAGTGCTTTATATGGAAATTTAGCAGCAAGTAGTTTAAGTGCTGGAACTGATTCGGCAATAATGGATACTAGGGTTTTTGAGTTTATGTTCTTTAACCCAAGATTTTCAATTCTTTATGCAGCCACAACTGCTTTAATTATTATGTGTGAAGCTCAAACTACAATTATTCAAGCCAAAGGGCGCTATGCAGAAGTTTCAAAATTCCAAAATTACTTAGGATTTAGTTATGTTGTGGCTGCTTTTGTGATAACTTATATTATTAATGCATTACAACTTGGGGGAGAAAACTGTTTAGTCATTGCTTTGGGGGTAATGTATGGTTTAAAAATAATTACTTTATTAATTCGTTACATGTACTTATGGGCATATGTGTGAAAATATGCAACTTATAATTCAAACTTTAAATATGTTGCTAATAATTTTGCAATCTTAATAACTCCAATTATTTTAATAAGTATTTTAAATGTTTACTTATTAAATCCATATTTAGGTGTGGCAGAATATGCCACAGGAGATGCAAAACTAGGACCACTAGTGGCCTTGTTCTTCTCAACAATTGCTATTTCTACAGTTGGTTTACTACTAATGGCATATGCTTTTTCTCCAAAAATGATGAATGGTATCATTCAAAATCTACCAATAATAAGTAGTTTTTTAAGTAAAAAAGCTGAGGCAATGCGCCAACAACGTTTTGAAGAATATGGAATTGACAAACAAGAAATTGTTGACAACTCCAATCAACTTGCTGCAGCTATGTATGCAATTGATGAGAAAAATTTCACAGATACTTTAGATATTGACAATGATCATGTTGAAATTGTTTCCAAAAATGCAAAAATTTATGTACTAAAAGGTAAAGAATAATTGCAACCAAACTTAAAGTTTGGTTTTTTAGATAAAAATAAGTCTTTTTATTGGGGAAGGAGTTAAGATGTTATAATTATTTTAGGTGAATAATATGACAAACATAAACATATGAGTGCCAATTTTGATCTCAACTTTGATGATTTTTATTTTCTATACATCAGGAGCTATCATTTTTGAACTACTACGCTTTAAAATAACAAATCCCTTCTCATATATAGCTGGTGGTTTTTTTGCTTATTTTACCTTTATTTCAATTTTTTCATTCCCGTTACAATTGATATCTGTTATTCCTTATGTTTTCTTTGTCTATTACTTATTTACACTTACAATAATTTACTTGATATTTTGTTTAATTTTTTTAAAGTTTTGAATAACAGCTGGGTTTATTTCACAAAAATCATTAGTATTTTTAATTTGTTTAGCAGTTATTGCAGGAATTAGTTATGCTGGTCATCAATATTTTGCAACAGAAAACTTTGCCAGACACAAAAATGTCCTTTCAATAATTTATTGATTAAGAGATAACCCTGTATCCTTTTTTAATAACTCAACATTTTATAATTTTTTAGGTTTCAAACCTTTTGAAAGTTGACAAACATTCCAAATTTCTGCTGTGATTCTTTCCAGAGCTTCAACTTATCAAATTCAAGATGTTATTATTCCTTTTACTTTTATCATTGAAGCTGTTATTTCAACATCAGTTTTTATTACAATGTATGAATCATTTGCAAAAAAAAGAACAAAATTAATGGAATATGTCACTCTAGTGGTTTCATTAGTATTCTTTGTTTCCACAAAATTAGTTCTTTCAATTTATGGCTTTAGTTTTTGAAGTGGTGAAGTTATGTTTGTTAACCTAATTTTTTATGCCATAGTTTTAACTTTGAATTATACTTCAATGGATTATCGAGAAAGACACAAAGCCACATTTATTGGAATGGTTCTGGGAGGTTATATTTCCTTCTCATGAGATAGTTCTTATCACATTGTCTTTTTAATTTATTGTTTGTTCTTTGTAATTCAAAGAAAATTTACTCGCAACTTTACCAAAGATATTTTAAAAATATCAATGTTTGCTTTAATTGATATTTGTTTTTACAACATTATCTTGAAATTGTACATCCAAGCTATTATTTTTTCAGCTCTACTATTACTATTATTAGTCATTGCAGCAGCAATGACCAACAATTATTCAGTAGTTACTAAGTTTGAGACCTTTGTTGATAGCCGGATTCGCTTAGTAAGTTTGATTTTACCAAGTATTTTTATGGTGATATCTATTGGAATGACTTTGAACTCTGGTACAAGCTTTGTGGATTCAGAAAACAACTACTTAAACTTTATTTATGTGTGAACAACAATTATTAAGTGAGAAAGTGCTCGATATATTACTACTTTTATAATTGCTTTGGCAATACTTGTAGTAGCACTTGTGTGATTTTTTGTGAGAGCAAAATTCAAAAAAGATTTTTTAACAGATAGTGTCGATTTAATGTTAATATCATATTTGACATTTTATAACCCAATTGTTGTAAAATTCATCAACCTTTTTTACCCAAGTATGACTAGTTCCAATGGAATAATTATGATCATTCAAGGAATGGTGGTAGCCAATGTCTTGGTTATTTGGTTGTGTAACAAAGTTGATGCTCGTAAACCAGAGCAATTAAAAATTATCAAAAAATATAACTGAATTAAATAGAGGATTTTTGTATGGACAAGATTGAAAAAAGAATTAAGGAACTAAAAACCCAACTAAACATTTGAGCACATGCTTATTACGTTTTAGATGCTCCTGTTGTTGATGATGCTGAATATGATGCATTATTTTTAGAGTTAAAAGACTTAGAAGCTCAGTATCCACAATTTATAACTGGTGACTCACCAACTCAAAGAGTTGGGGGCATAGTGTTAGAAAAATTTGAAAAATATCAGCATAAAACTCCAATGCTAAGTTTGGATAATGCCTTTAATGATGGAGACTTACTAAATTTTGACAAACAAATTAAAAAAGAGGTAGAACAAAAACCTTATAGTTTTTTTGTTGAACCAAAAATTGATGGTCTATCAATTTCATTAATTTATAAACAAGGAAAACTACAAACTGCAGCAACTAGAGGTGATGGAGTTTATGGAGAAGATGTAACTTCAAACATTAAAACAATCAAAAGTTTGCCACTAATGATAGCAGATTTAGATGATTATGTTGAAATTAGGGGAGAGGTCTTTTTAAATAAAACTGAATTTAACAAAATTAATGCTCAAAGAAAAGCAAAAGATGAACCACTATTTGCCAATCCCCGAAATGCAGCAGCTGGAACTGTGCGTCAATTAGACTCAAGTATTGCTGCAGAAAGAAATTTAGATGCTTTTTTGTATTATTACATGAATCGTGAAAAAATTTCAACTCATAGTCAATCAATGACACACTTGCAATCAATGAATTTCAAAGTGAACAATTTAGGCCAACATTGCCCAGATATTCAAGCTGTAATTGAACATGTTAATTACTTAAACACTTTAAGACATGATTTGGACTATGAAATTGATGGAGTTGTTATTAAGGTTAATGAGTTTGATTTATATGAAGAAATTGGTTACACATCAAAATTTCCCAAGTGAGCTATTGCCTTTAAATTTCCAGCAGAGGTTAAAACCACCAAACTCCTTGATATCTTTCCAACTGTAGGGAGAACTGGGAGAATTACTTATAATGCAGTTCTAGAACCAGTGGGTTTGGCAGGAACTACAGTGCAAGCAGCCACTTTACATAATGCTGATTTTATTGTGGAAAGAGATATTAGAGTTGGAGCAAATGTTAAAGTTAAAAAAGCAGGAGACATTATTCCAGAAATTATTGAACCAATAAAGGATGAAAATTTTGTTAATTTACCTATTTGACAAGAAAGTCAAAACTGTCCAGAGTGTAACTCTCCCTTAGAAAGAACAGTTGGTGAAGTGGATCAATATTGTATTAACAGTTCTTGTCCAAGAAAAATCATCCGTTCATTAGAACATTTTGCCAGTCGTGAAGCTATGAACATTGAGGGTTTAAGTATTAAAATTATTGAAAAACTTTATGAGAATGGTTTTGTTAAAAACATTGCAGATATTTATAAACTAAAAACAGTTAGAACCAATTTACTAGAATTAGATAATATGGGAGAAAAATCAGTTGATAATTTATTGCAAGCCATTGAAAATACTAAACAAAATTCTGCTGAAAAACTTTTCTTTGGTTTAGGAATTAGATATGTTGGTAAAAAAACAGCCCAGTTATTGGTAATAAACTTTAAATCAATTTTAAACTTAAAAAATCAAGATTTTGACACAATTGCCACTATTCATGATATTGGACCAACTGTTTCACAAGCTGTGGTTGACTGATTTAAAGTCCAAGCCAACTTGGACTTAGTTACTGAGTTGCAAAGTTTAGGCTTGAATACTGATTATTTAGGTAATGTTGGTTCAAAATTTAATGAAGAAATTTCAAATAAAAGTTTTGTAATTACTGGAACTTTATCAAAACCTCGGAACCACTTTAAAAGTATTTTAGAAGAACATGGAGCAAAAGTAATTGATAGTGTCAGCAAAAAAACTGATTATTTACTGGCAGGAAGTGAAGCTGGAAGTAAATTAGAAAAGGCCCAAAAATTAAATGTTAAAATAATCAATGAAGAAGAATTTAAAGAACTTATAGGAGAATAAAAATATGAAGATAACTAAGGAATTTGTTCAAGTTTTAGCAGATGATGTTTTAATTGAATTAACTGAACATGAAAAAAATGAAATTTTAAAAACTGAAAATGATATTTTAAGTAAATTTGAAAAGGTTTTTTTAATAGATACTGAAAATGTTCCAGAAAGTCACCATCCTTTTGCCACTGAAAATACTTATTTACGCAGTGATGATGACATCACTACAATTTCAAAAGCACAATTACTAGCAAATGCTCCAGCACAAAAAGATGGGTATGTTGTTATTAGTAAGGTGGTGAAGTAGATGCAACTTTTAGGTTTAACAATAACTGAAATTCATAAATTATACCAATCAAAAACAATTTCAGTGGGAGATTATATTAAAGCAGTTTATCAAGCAATGCAAAAAGATTTTGCTTCAAATTTTTTAGTGACAATTTGTGAGGAACCAGATTACTCAAAATTAGAGCAATACTTTGATAAAGATAATATTTTAAGTGGAATCCCTTATTTAGCAAAAGATAATTTTTGAACCATGGATCTAAGAACAACTGCAGGTTCAAAAATCCTAAGTAATTTTCAACCAACTGAAGATAGTACTGTTATTAAAAAACTAAGAGATAAAAGTACAGTCTTGCTTGGAAAAACCACTCTGGATGAATTAGGAATGGGAGGAACTGGCTTATTTGGGTTTAATGGTAAAGTAGCAAATCCTTTTGATACCACTCGCATTGCTGGAGGTAGTTCAAGTGGGAGTGCTTATGCAGTAGCTAAAGGTTATGTTCCATTCGCTACAGGTTCAGATACAGGTGATTCAATTAGAAAACCTGCAAGTTTTGTAGGAGTTGTTGGTTTTAAACCAACTTATGGTAGTCTATCAAGGTATGGAGTTATTCCTTATGCTCCAAGTTTAGACCATTTAGGATACTTTACTCGTAATGTTGAAGATATGGCCCTAGTTTGTGATGCTACATATGGGTTTGATAAAAAAGATTTTACTTCAATTGCCAATCCAGCAGATTTTGCAAGTCATTTGAATGATTTACATAAAAATGCCAAATTTGGTTACATTAAAGATGTTCAAAAATATATTGATGGAAAGTTAGCAAAAGCTTATGAAAAGCTTTACCAAAAAATCAAAGCTGATGGCCATGAAGTGATAGAAATTGACTTTAGTAAAAAACTACTTGATGCTTTACCGGCTGTTTACATGATGATTTCTTTTTCAGAAGCTGTTTCAACTCACTCAAATTTAGATGGTATTAATTTTGGTGAGCGAGTTGAAGGTAAAGATTACATTGAAACTATTAAAAAAAGTCGTGCAAGTGGTTTTGGAATGAATGTTAAAAAAAGATTTGTTATTGGTAGTTATCAATTAAGAAAAGAAAACCAAGAACTATTGTTAGCAAAATCAAAAAAAGTAAGAACCTTAATTATTAAAGAACTA
This sequence comes from Spiroplasma clarkii, assembly GCF_002795265.1. Classification (NCBI taxonomy): domain Bacteria; kingdom Bacillati; phylum Mycoplasmatota; class Mollicutes; order Entomoplasmatales; family Spiroplasmataceae; genus Spiroplasma; species Spiroplasma clarkii. Next base: position 1,409,802 of record NZ_CP024870.1, on the reverse strand, counting down.
CAAAAAGCATATGAACTTGTAGATATTTTAATTTTACCTCCAGCACTTGATATTGCTCCAAAAATTTCTGAGGTTGTTGGGGTTGATGTTGAAGATCGTCAAGATGATGAAAAAGTTTTCTTACAAGATCTACTAATTTTGGCAAACTTTAATGGAATGCCTTCAATTACTATTCCTTTCATTAAAAAAGAAGAAATGCCCATTGGCATCAATTTAAATGCTAAACCAACAGCAGATTTATTGGTACTACAAGCTGCTAAGTATGTTGAAGGCTTAGTGCAACAAGGAGGATTTGCAAATGACTAATTTTGAAGTGATTATTGGTATTGAAAACCATGTTGAATTAAAAACAAAATCAAAAATGTTTGCCCCTGCTCCTGTGACTTATGGTGAAGAACCAAATACACAAGTAAGTGCAGTAGATTTAGGATACCCTGGAGCACTGCCAACAGTAAATGAAGCTGGAGTTAAATTAGCAATTTTAGCGTGTCATGCTTTAAACATGAAAATTAACCCTTTACTAAGATTTGATCGTAAAAACTATTTTTACCCAGATTTAGTTAAAGGATTTCAAATAACTCAACAATTTCACCCAATTGGTAGTGAAGGTGCTTTGGAAATAACTTTAACTGATGGTAGTAAAAAAACTATTAGTATTGAGAGACTCCACATTGAAGAAGATACTGCCAAACAAAATCATATTGGTGATTTAACCTATATTGATTACAACCGTAGTGGAGTGGGTTTAGTTGAAATTGTTTCAAAACCTGAAATTCGTTCAGCAGAAGAAGCAGTTGAGTATGTGAACAATTTGCGTGAAATCTTATTGTTTTTGGGAGTAAGTGACGTCAAAATGAATGAAGGTTCATTACGTTGTGATATTAATATTTCTTTAAGACCTTATGGAAATCCAACTTTTGGTTCAAAAGTTGAAATTAAAAATTTAAACTCATTAAATAACATTAAAAAAGCAGTTGAATTTGAAATTAGAAGACAAAGTCAAGCCTTGTTGAATGGTGAAACTATTGGTCAAGAAACAAGACGTTTTGATGAAAACACACAAGAAACAGTTTTAATGAGAGTAAAAAGTGATGGCATTGATTATAAATACTTTCGAGAACCAAATCTTGTTCCAATTAGGTTAACACCATCTTGAATTGAAGGAATTATTAAAAGTTCACCTGAATTGGCCGCAACAAAACGCCAACGTTATGTTGAACAATACAAAATGAAACTTGAAGATGTTAATTACATCTTAGCAAGTTTAGAGTTAACAAACTTTTTTGAAGCCACAGTAGCCTTGGGGTGTGATCCGATTAAGGTCTTAAATTACTTGACTGCTGATATTAAGGCCTTGTTAAATAAGGAGAATTTAGCAATTGATAAAACTCAACTCCAACCACAAGATATTTGTGACATTATTAATTTATTAGAACAAGGGGTTATTTCTTCAAAACATGTAAAAACATTGTTACCAATAGTGTTTGCAAGCGATAAGACTGTTTTACAAGTTGTTGAGGAAAATAACTTAAAATTGATAAGTGATGTTAAAGTTATTGAAGATTTATTAATCCCAATTGTTAAACAAAATCAAACTCTAATTGTTGAAAATTATGAAAACAGACCAGAAAGAGTTGAAAAAACTTTAATGGGGCAACTTATGAAAGAAACTGGGGGAAATGTTAACCCTGATGTTGCTTTAACTATCATTAATAAAATGATTAAAAATACTTTGAAGTAAAGAAAACCTGCAGTAGTGCAGGTTTTTAATTTGATTGTGAAAAAAATTTACAGATTTATTTTAATGTCAATTGTCAAAACCCGTGAGTGTTTTTTATGTATAATATTTAAAAGGGAGTAGATTAATGAAATTAGAAGTAAAAAACTTGAAAAAATCTTTTGATGATGTGTTGGTGTTAGATGATATTTCATTTACCTTAAATGAAGGTGATATTGCTGGGTTTGTTGGAACAAATGGGGCTGGGAAAACCACAACTATCAAAGCAATTTTCAATGAATATCGCATTGACGAAGGGGAGATTCTAATTGATGGTGAATCAATTAGCAAAGATAATTTAAAAGAAATGGAGTTCTTCCCAGATCAAAATAACTTCCCCAAAGATTTTAAGATAATAGATTATTGTTGATATAATTATCAACTAACTTTTCCGAAAGCAAAACATGCAGAATTTAAAAATCTATTCAAAGATGTAGTTAAGGCACTATCTTTGGGTCAACAAATGAAATCAAAATTTAGCCAACTTTCAAGTGGAATGCAAAAAAGAGCACTTTTAGCTGCAGTTTTGGTTACGAAACCAAAAATCTTATTTTTGGATGAACCAACATCTAATGTGGACATTAAAGCTAAGAGGGAATTTATTGAACTTTTAAAAGAATTAGCTGGTAACCTAGGTCTAATCATTTTGATAACCACACATCAAATTGAGGAACTAGAAAAGTTTGCTAATTGCTTAATTTTTTTAGAAAAAGGTAAAGTGGTTTATGATGATAAATTTAACTCAGAAACAGAAAATATTTATGAAGTTTATGACAAAGCATTTACAAGTGATAAACCAATAATTAATAAAGATCTATTAAAAGACATGTATAAAAATCAAACTAATTCAAAAAAATAAGAATTTATTTTTTTTGTAATAAAATATACGATTAATTTAGATATTGAGGAGCAATTAACAATGAAAAACAAACTATCCATATTTGATATCACAATCTTTAAGCATTCTTTAGTAAAAAGCATTAAAAATTTTTGGAATTGATTTGTAGTAATCATATTTCTTGCAATTTTAATTGGTTTATCAGTATTATGAGGAGCAGAGGGAGATTTAGCATCTCTGAATAGTCGTAATCAAATTTTTACTTTTTGACTACTACCCCAATTCATTTTCTTACTTACTGATTGTACTTATAATTATATAAATGAAAGACAATATCAAGTTTTAAATATGGAATTACGAAAGGGACGTACTACAAAGCAAATTCTTTTTTCAAGGCTGCTTGCAAGTTTAGTAATTACCACATCGCTAAATTTAATATTCTTAGTAATTAACATTATCTTTCTAGCAGCTTATGAACCACAACAATTGAATAATTTACCATTATTATTTTTCCTAGTTTTTGTCCTTTCACTGATTAATTTGGGGATTTTCTCTTTCTTTTTTGGGTTGGGCTTTAATAAAGTTATTTCAGTAGCTTTGAATATTTACTTGATATTAACAATGCTTGGTTCACTAATTTTTTATATGCTTGCACCAATTTTGTTTAGTAATAAAGAATTAGAAATGTTTGTTCCCCAAAATATCAGAACCAGTTTAATTACTGATAAAGTCTTTGAGTACTATCAAGTTGATGATTCATTAATTAATAAATTGTTGACTGAATCTCATTATTACAATGATTATGTTGTTGCTGAAGATGAAGAAAACCAACTTTCTAAATGATTACCTTTAGCATTGGGTTTATTAAACCAAAGTGATATTGACCATTTGAGCGAACTTCTTGAATTGATTCAGGATTCTGAAAATCCTATTGTTTTAGAATTAAGTGAGGATTTTAAAAATACTGAATTATATAAAATTAATCAAGATTTAATACAAGAGGATACATTATCAAGAGATTATGGTAAATCAATTTATAGTTGAATACCTTCATCAAAAGCAAAAGCTGCTTTTACTTTAGAGGAACTAGATAAAGTTATAGCCTTGATTAACAGCAAATATGGTCAAGACCATCCTGGAGTAGATAACTTCAATCAGTTTGTTAGAGATTTTGTTGTTAGTGAGATGAATTCAAACTTCTATCCAATTAGTTATGATTTATCTAATTTTGATGTTAGAGAATATGGTGTTATAGGATATATTAATAAAAGCTTAAATGAAACCACTGAAACTCCTGTTGGGTTAAAGGTTTGGAACGAGGCTATTGCAAAATTGGTTTATCAAGCCAATTCAGCATATAAAATTGAAATTTATAATACATTAACCTTGGCAAAAGCAAGAACAATTTTGAGTTTATTGCCCTGAATTATGACAGCAGAAATAAGTGCAAATCCAAACCGTTTATTAAATAAACTTGATCATTATGTTGATAATAACTATGGAGCTGGAGTTAATTTTGCAACATATTATCGAGGAAATCGATTCTATAATGAAAATGCCTCAGAAGGTAGTTTCAACCAAATTGCTTTAAATACCACAAAGAACAAGAAAGTTTATGGGACAACATATAGTTCTGTTGCTTATCACATTGCTTTGTTCATAATAGGGATTGTATTATTATGATTAGGTTCAAGATTTTTTGAAAAAAATATTAGAAAATAATGGGTTACCATTATTTTTAACTTATTGTAGAATATTTTAAATATCTATATAATATAACTAAACTTAAAGATAAAGTTCGTACATTATCTGTTATGAAAGAGGAGACAAAATGAAAAAAATCTTGGCAAGTTTAGCAGCAACATCACTACTAATTGCAGTTTCAAATCCAGTCGCTTGTAGTTCTGCTCCAGCAATTTCAAGAGCAAGACCATTTAGATTTCAACCAAATTCTGAAGAAAGTTTATTAGAATTGATACATTATCAAATTGATGAATTGGATGAAGCCAAGGAAATTCATAGTGTTCTGACAGAGTCATATGGAGAGGCCTTAAATTCATGACCTTCAGCTATCAGACTTTCAGCTGATGCGCAATTTTATATGCAAGTGACCTCAAAGGTGTCTGCACTAATTGTGAAATTTAGCATGTTTTTAGATTCTGAAATTGGAGCTGATTTTAATTTTGATCAAATTAAAGGTATTAGCTTTATGCCCAAAAGTGCTGATAGTCAATTAATTGAATCCTCAAAAGCAGCAATTAATGAGTTGGAAGATTTGGTTAAAAAAAATTTTAACAATACTGAACTAAAAGATACGGCCTTAACAAGAACAACATTTGAGTTTTATAAAGCCATTGTTGATTGAACTAGAATAAATGATTTTAAGAATAATGAATAAATCAATAAAACAGCAGTAAAACTGCTGTTTTTTTATCTTAAGTTATTTGCAAGAACATTTTAGAGTTCTTCTTCACCCCTAATTTTAATGGTTAAATCACGAATAATGTTGTTTTTTGCAAAAATAACTAGTAAATCATCTTTTTTTAGAATGGTGTATTCATCAGGAATAACGACTTTTCCACTTCTTTTAATTTGTACAATTGTAAAATCACGATTTGAAGTTAAACCCGATTCACTAATTGAACGTCCAATAACTTTGGCATCATTTACAATGATATTGGTGAAACTATAATCTCCATCAGTTGATTGTACTTGTCCCTCAATGTCAAATAAGGACTTGGTGGCAATAAGTTTTCCTGTAATTTCATCGGGTATTACAATTGAATCCTCTTCAATTCCTAAAGCCATTAAAATTCTTTTATGGTTAAAATCTCGGGCATTAACTATAATATTGTCCACTCCTAAGTCAATTAAGTTTAAAATTGTTAAAATACTTGCTTCCATATTTGAACCAAAACAAACAATTACATAGTCATATTGAATAATCCCATTTTTTTCTAAAGCTACTTTATTGGTAGTATCCATAATGATTCCATCAATTGATTCATATTCAGAAATATAGAGATTTAGTTTTTCTTCATTAATATCAAATAATTTAACTGATTGCTTTTTTTCTTCAAGTTCTTGGGCTACTGCTAAACCAAAACGGTTAGCACCAATAATTGCAAAACTTTTCTTTTTAGCCATATTTTTTACCTCTAATTTCAATATCTCTTAAATTATACAACTCTTTTTTATATTGTTGTATAATTTAAGGTAGGTTTTTATAAAAAGGTAGGAGGTAGAGTTTTGGAAAATAATGAAGCTAAATCCAAGCTTGTTGAAGACAATCAAGATAGTCTTGAGAAAAAAACTGGTTTAAAAGCAAAAAGAAATTTGCGTAAAGCAAAAAAACATAATAAAAGACAAATAAAAAGCCGAACCAAAGCTGAAATTAGACAACAAAAAGTCCAATTAAGCTTCTTTAAAAAACTAAAATCTTGATGACCTTTTTCTAAAGTAAGCGGTAGAATTATTTTTGGTTACTTATTAGCAATCTTAATTGGTGGATTTTTACTAAGTATTCCAGGGGTTGTGGTGGCTAGTGGACAAGAATGAGACATGATAACTGGTATGTTTACAGCATCAAGTGCAATTTCTGACACAGGAATTACAACCTTAGATACACATGTAGATTACAGTATTTGGGGACAAGTTTTTATTTTGATTATGATCAAAATTGGTGGAGTTGGGTTGTTAACCTTGAAAATAGTGCTGCTATCGATGTTAAACAAAAAAGTTTCAGTAGATGATCAAAATGTGGCTGGAACTGAAAGAGGGGCTGGAACCTTAGGAAATACAGTTGAAATGATTAAGGATGCTTTTATTTTCCTAACTGCAGTTGAAATTTTTGGAATGTTTGTCTTGTTCTTTGGATTCTACTTTACACCAATGTCTACAACAGAATTTGTAGTTAATAATCCCTATCATGATTTTGCCAAATCAGGTTGAGCTGCAATTTTTCACTCAATTAGTGCTGTTAATAATGCAGGTTTTGACATTTTAAGTAATGCCTCATTGCAACCCTATAATCAACCAGGTCAAGAATCATACTTTATTCAGGTTATTTTTATGTTTCAATGAATTATTGGTGGTTTAGGTTACCCAACTTATACAGATATTAAGCGAAAAATAAAAGCTCATAAAGAGGGAAAAGAATATCGCTTTTCATTATTTACTAAAATAAACTTTTTAATTTATTCAATTTTACTTGTTCTAGGCCCAATTTTAGTGGTAATTTCAGAAGTGGCCACTTATGAAAAGAGTTTAATTATTTATAATGGTGTTGAAAAAAGAAGTACTTTTGCTTGAGTCTTTGACATTATCTTTAATGTAACTTCTTGTCGTAATGCAGGGTTTTCAACAGTTTCAGTTAATAATTTCACTGCTGGAAGCAAACTAATTATGGCATTTTGGATGTTCATTGGTTCTGCCCCATCATCAACAGCTGGGGGAATTCGTACTACCACTTTTGGGATTTGTGTTTTTGCAATTTTTGCAGTTATGAGAAATAAACAATCAGTAGAATCCTTTCATAAAAAAATCCCAGAAAAAACAGTGCGCCGTAGTTTTGTAGTAGTTTTTATCTCAATTTTTGTAGTAGTAAGTAGTATTTTTGTTGTTTACATTGATTCAAATAAAATGCTCTGAGATTTAGATCCAACAATTGCTGGAACCAACTACACAATTATTGAACTAATAGTTTATGTTTGTAGTGCTTTTGGGACAGTTGGGTTCCAACCATTTGATAATAGTGAAATTTTAGCCATGGGAGTTATTAGCAAGATAATTTTAGTTCTAACAATGTTTATTGGACAACTTGGAATTTCAAACACTCTACTAGCCTTTGTTAAACCTAAAACCAAACACAATTTTGGTTACTTAGAAGAAGATGTGACCATTGGTTAACACTAGTTAAAACTAGTGTTTTTTAATTTGGCTTGAAGACTAAAAACCTTTATTTAAAGGGTATCTTTTAAGATTAACTAGGTAATCATAGCAATTTTGGCATAAAAAAAAGTAATTTTTTTTAAAATATATTGTAATTTAATTAATTTATATATAAAATATTAAAGCATTAAAGTAAATGCAAAAAAAATTAAAATTTGTTGATTTCAAATTAAAAAGTATGCTATTATAAATGAGTATATTTTAACAATTACAAATTGGCTTTTTAGCTCAGTTGGTAGAGCGCTCGGCTGTTAACCGATCGGTCGTAGGTTCGAGTCCTACAAAAGCCGCCATTATTTTTTTATGTATGGCCTGTTGGTGAAGCGGTTAACACACACGGTTTTCATCCGTGCATACACGGGTTCGAACCCCGTACAGGCTACCATATTTTTATATTTCTTTATATGTGGAGTGCTAGCTCAGCTGGGAGAGCTCCTGCCTTACAAGCAGACGGTCGGCGGTTCGATCCCGTCGCACTCCACCATTTTATTTATGCTGATGTGGCTCAATTGGCAGAGCAACTGACTTGTAATCAGTAGGTTGTAGGTTCAAGTCCTATCATCAGCACCATGTGCGAATTTGAAATCTCTTGCCAAAGGGATTTTTTTTGTGTAATAATCTATTTGAGGTGTACTATGAAAAAAACAAAAATAATCTTATTTTGGACTGGTATTGGTCTTTACTTTCTAAATCAAGTTTTAGTCTTAGCACTTTTACATAAAGTTAGGGTTCTTTTGAACTTGGTTGAGGGTGGAAATTATTGAGAAGCTGCCACTGAATATGCAATGATCTTATTGTTATGTGCTGTTTTTGTTGCCATGATTGTTTGTGTTTGCTCTAAAAAACCAATAACCAATCAGGTTGGGGCAATTATTGGTATTGTTACCACTATTTTCATTGTGGCCTTCTCATGATTGATTGTGACCTGAATTTTCTGGTTTATTAACTTTATTGCGTGTATAATTATCTTAATAGCATGTCTATTAATTCTGAAACTAAATAAAGAAATTGTGTAATATTTTGATTTTTTATGTTAATATTATTTTGTTGATTTTGTCTCGTTAGCTCAGTCGGTAGAGCAACTGGCTTTTAACCAGTGGGTCATAAGTTCGAGTCTTATACGGGACACCATCCATCCGGATTTGGCGGAATTGGCAGACGCACCAGACTTAGGATCTGGCGTGGTAACACGTGGGGGTTCAAGTCCCTTAATCCGGACCATTATAGAAACTAACATCACCTAAATAATTTTTTGGGTGATTTTTTATTAATAGGTTATAATTAATAAGTAAAGGTGATGAAATGAAAGACAACATTAGAAAAAAATTAAAAGAGAATATAATAGTTTTCTCAGACTTAGATGGGACAGCCCTATTGTCAAGTCATAAGTTTAGTCAAAAAACAAAAGATATAGTTAAAAAAGTTTATAAATCTGGACACTATTTTATCCCAATTACTGCTCGTAGTACTTTAGATACTTTTGAGCATCAAGCACTATATTTAGGCTTAGATAAATTGGGAGGTATTGCAGTGGCAAATAATGGAACTCATATTTATGACTTTAAGAAAAACCACTGAATTCGTCAAGCTTATGTTAGCCAGACAATGGTGGAACGTGTCTTTAGACACACATATGGTAAGGTTGGCAAGTACAAAGTTCATTATTTTGCAGATAATACCACTTATGTTTATGGAGCTGGTGAGAATTCTCGCTATTGAAGTGATATAATGAATATGGATTATAAGGTTGTCACTGAATTTGGTGAAATAACAGAACCAATCAACCATATGACCATAGTTCTTAAAAAAGGTGTTAGCGAACAAGAAATTAAGGCATTTTATCAAGAATTTGAATTTGTCAATGAAGAGTTAAGTGCTATTCGTTATTATGATCGAGTTCATGAACTAACACCAAAAGGAATTAACAAGGGAGAAGCATTACAGCTAATCTTAGATTATTTAAATTTGAATGAACAAAATACTTCTGTTTTTTGTTTTGGGGATAGTGTTAATGACATTCCAATGTTTGAAGCTGCTCAATATCCAGTAGCTATGGGCAATGCCATTGACCAATTATTTGAAGATGCAGCTTACATTACAAAAACAAATGATGAAAATGGAGTTGCTGATTTTATAGAAAAATACATACTTTAAGGAGAGATAAATATGGCAAAAATTATTAGTACAGTCAAAGAATTTGACAAAATAACAAGCGAAGGAGTTACTTTAGTTGACTTCTATGCTGATTGATGTGGTCCATGTAAAATGTTAGGACCAATTTTTGAACAAGCTTCAACTGAAGTGAGTGGAGTTAACTTTATAAAAGTTGATACTGATGCACTTCCAGAAATTGCAAATAGATTCGAAGTTGCTTCAATCCCAACAATCATAAAAATTGTTGATGGTAAAGAAGAAACTAGAAAAGTTGGAGTTTTAGGTAAAGACCAATTATTAGCATTGGTAAAATAGGGAGCACTAGGGAAATGGTAAAATTAATTGTAGTAGATGTTGATGGAACATTATTGGGCAAAAAAAAGTCAGTTCCAAGTGAAAACATTGCAGCTTTGAATGAAGCAAGAGCCACAGGAATAAAAATAGCAATTGCTACAGGACGTAATCTAAAACGTGCAATTGACATTGCACGAACAATTGGTATTGATAAACATCAAGAATACCTAATTTGTCTTAATGGGGGTGTCACTTATAAATTTGATGCTGCTGGTGAACCTCAATTAATTGAGGAAACCCTTTTTTCTGTTAATGACGTTAAATATATTTATGATACTGCAGTTAAAACAAAAGTTAATTGTTTTTCATATTCTGAAGATCCAAAAATAACTTATGTAATTAAAAATCGTGGAGTGTTTATTTGGTTTATGAAAAAGATCTCAAAACGTAAAGCAAAAATTTATGGTAAAGATGAGATGAACCAAAGAGCTTATAAAATATTGGCTTGTGGCAAAAGAGCTAATATGAACAATTTAGTTGAAAAAGTTAAGCAAAAAAAATATGAAGTTTATTCATGAAGTTATGTCTCAGATAAAACAGTTAATATTGAAATTTCACCAGTTGGTGTTGATAAAAAACATGCCCTAGAAAAGGTTGCCAGAGAATATGCAATTCAACCAAGTGAAGTAATGTACTTTGGTGATGGTCAAAACGATGCTCGTTCAATTAAATGAGCTGGTTTAGGGATTGCTATGGGTAATGCTTCAAGTGAAGTTAAAAAAGTTGCTGATGATGTTACCATTCACCATAAATGTGGAGGAGTAGCCCATAAAATTAGAGAAATAATTTTAAAAGATAATTAACTCACAGTCTAACTGTGAGTTTTTTGATTATTTTGGAACTTTTTTAGGACAACACTCACAAAAGTTTTTTTATTTTTAATAAATTTTTAAAATTCACTTGCACTTGCCAAGTTATTCATTATAATTAAAAAGTAAAAATCAAAAGGAGGTAATGTATGAAACTTTTAACTGTAACAAATATTTCACAATATTTAATTTCAGAATGATTGGATGTAGTACATTCCCTAACTGAATGATTTGAAAAAATACTTGAAACTGAACAGCTCCTCCTGATTGCGTAATGAAATAAGATTACGCGTTAAAATTTAATAACATTTGTCATTTTAAGAGGAGAAAACTAATGAAAAAATCTAATAACATTCTTGAAATTCGTAACCTAACCAAGACTTACGAAGGAAAAGTTGTGTTAAAAGGAGTAAGTTTTAATGTCCATGAAGGTGAATTTATCACTCTTTTAGGACCTTCAGGTTGTGGAAAATCTACAACTTTGAACTTAATTGGAGGACGTGAAAAACCTGATTTAGGAGAGATTCTATTTGAAGGAAAAAATTTAGCACCAATCCCGCCAAATAAGCGCCAAATTAACACAATTTTTCAAAATTATGCTTTATTTCCCCATTATGATGTATATGATAATATTGCTTATGGATTAAGAATTAAAAAACAAAAAGAAGACTTAATCAGAAAAGAAGTAATGAAATACATCAAAAAATTGCAATTAGAGGGACATGAAAATAAACGCATTAGTGAACTTTCAGGAGGACAAAAACAACGTGTGGCAATTGCTCGTGCACTAGTACTAAAACCTAGAATTTTATTACTTGATGAACCAATGTCTGCCCTTGATGTTCAACTGAGAAAGAAAATGCAAGATGAGCTTAAAGCTCTGCAAGAAGAAATCGGCATAACATTTATTTTAGTAACCCACGATCAAGAAGAAGCTTTGACTTTAAGTGATCGTATTGTTGTTATGAATGAAGGTGCTACCCAACAAATTGGTACACCTGAAGAAATTTATAATGAGCCAGAAAATAAATGAGTTTCAAACTTTATTGGTGTATCAAACCTAATTGAAGACGCAGTCTTTGTCGAAGATTTAAAAGTTGCCTTTGATGGTCAAACTTTTGATTGTAATGATAAAGGGTTTGGAACCAATGAAAGCAATATTGATATTGTTTTAAGACCTGAGGATATTGAAATTGTTAAACCAGGCAAAGGATTTTTTGATGGAGTGGTTGAAAATGTAATCTTTAAAGGAGTACATTATGAAATCACCATTAAAACACCACATCGTGATTATATTTCACACACTACTGATTTCCATGACTTTGATACAAAAGTAGCTGTCAAATGAGATCGTGATGATATCCATGTCATGTGAAAGGAAATTGATGAATAATTCAAAAAGTGATGCACTTGATAAAACTATTTTAGAAAACCAAAGTGCAAAAGCAGATCTTGAAATTAATGAAAATATAGATGCTGCAGATATTATTGAATCAATTGAATCAGTAGGAATTGAAAATGATGATATTAAAAAGATTTCATTTAAAACAAAGTTTATGAAATCAAAATTTGCAAATGCATTCATTGGTAAAACTTGACCAATACTAGCACCATTTATTTTTGTGATGATAGTACTTGTAGTCTTACCTTTGATAGGAATCCTAATCTTTTCTGTGGTTCAGACAACCAACAACAGTTATAAGTTTGAATTCTCACTAGCTAACTTTCATAAGTTATTTACAAGCTACCCAATTATGTTGTCTCTAGGATTAACAGTCTTATATGCTTTTGTTGCAAGTATTGTAGCAATTGTCATTGCCTTTCCCATTGCTCATATTTTAAGTACTATGAAATCAAAATTTGCAGCCCAAAACTTGTGAATTATCTTCACAATGCCAATTTGAATCAGTATGATTTTAAAAACAATTGGTTTGAGAAGTTTATTTAGTATTTTATCAGCAAGTTTATTGGGAACCCAAGCAGCCATAATTATTGGTATGATTTACATGTTTTTACCATTTGCAGTGGCACCAATTTACAATGCTTTAGAAGGAGTTGATAAAACTCTTTATGAAGCTGCTTTGGACTTAAAAGCTTCAAGAACACAAGCTTTTTGACATATTATTTTTAGACAATCACTGCCAGGAGTTTTTGCAGCATTCACATTAGTGTTTGTGCAATCAGCTACTAGTTTGTTAATTGTCCAATATATGGGTGATGGTAGAATCACCTTGATTCCAAGTATCATCGAGTCATATTTCTTTAAAGGAAGTGACTTTGGATTTGGAGCCACAATTGCTGCAACTTTAGCAGTACTATTATTTATTGTTATGGGACTTATGAATTTCTTATCAAGAAAATTCGAAATGAAAGGATCTAAAAAATGAAAAGATTCATCAAAAGTAGTTACTTCGCATTAATAATGTTATTCATTTATGTCCCAATCTTTGTTATGATTTTATTTTCATTCAACAATGACACTTCATTGTTTAGCTGACAAGGATTTACTTGAAAATGATATGGTGAATTAGCAAGTAACTCACCATTAATTAAATCACTGATTGTTTCACTGTTTGTTGCCATGGTTTCAACTGTGATTTCAATTATTATTGGAGTGATGGCATGTGTTGGTCTAACCAAAGTTAGACGTAAAACTCGTAACAACTGAGTGCGAATTGCCAATATCCCATTAGTTAATGCAGACGTTATTACTGCAATTGGTTTAATGATTTTCTTTGTTTTGGCTGGAATCCAATTTGGAAGCATTACCTTAATTGCAGCCCATGTCTCATTTAACGTACCTTATGTGATTGTGACTGTCTTACCATTTATGTTGAGAATTGATCAAAACATGATTCAAGCCTCAAGAGATTTGGGAGCAACTCCAAGACAAACATTTTACCGAGTTATTTTACCAACTTTACTGCCATCAATTATTACTGCAACTGGAATTTGTTTTGCAATGAGTTTTGATGATTTTATTATTAGTTACTTTACTGGTGGTTCACAAACCAATGTTTCAACATTTATTTATACACAAAAGAAACTAAAACCAGTAATCAATGCCTTTGGTACTTTATTAGTGCTAATAATTGTTACAGTATTTTTAATTTGAAATGGGGTGTCAATTACTCGTCACCACATTGCCGATACTAAAATGAAAATCAAAAAAAATGAATACAAAATGAAACAAATAGGTAAAATAAATAGCAAAATTGCTTACTTAAATAAATGCTTAGCCACTGATACAGTTATTGTCAAATCTTTAAATCCCCTTAAGTGGATTAAGTTTAAGGTGCTACAAGCAAAAGTAAGACGAATTCAAAATAAAAACACAGATATTAAAATTTCACGTTTAGAATGAAAAAAAGAATTGATTAATCAAGAGATTAAACAAGAAGCACGTTATTTTACTATCTTTAAAAAACTAACAGAAAAAAAAGCTCAGTTTGAAGCTAAATTAGCAAGTTCAAATAATGAGAAAAAATCAAAAAAAATAGAACAAATCATTAATAAATTTGATGCTCGTATTAACAAGTACCAAGCAGAAATTGATTGAATTAATGAAAGAAATGAAATTGACAAAAATAAAGCTGTGGAGTTAGGGCAAGAAATAATTGATCTAACCAATGAAATGGATGCTTTGACTGATCCAAGTCAAAAAGAGTTATTGTGATACAAGAAAAAAATTGCAAAACTTACAGTTGATAAAAACAACTTAGCTTTGGGAAGAAACAATGCTAAGTTACAAACAACAATTGCAAAACTTGCAGAATACAAAAAACAACTTGCAAACAAGTTGGTAACAAGTTATGAAGAGTTACAAATTGCTAAAAGTGCAATTTATCAAATTGTGCCTTTTGCTCATAAAATTATTGCTCAGATTAATGATTTAACTGCTAGTGGTGCTGCTGTTGACCCTACTTTAGTTGCAGCACAAGTTGCTGAAAACGATAAAGTGAAAACTGCAATTGCAGGGCGCTTAGCAAATGAACAAGCAAGATTAGAGGCATTATATGCAGAAATAAAAGCTAAAAAGGAAAAATACTTCCCAGAAGCCAGTGACGATGACAATGATGAAACTATTATTAGAAATAGAAACTGATTTGTTAAAAACTGAAAAAAAATGGGAATGGGAATTATTTTAACAAGTTCTTTTGCCCTAGTTACTTCAGCATATGTGTTAAATAACACATATGATTTAGTAATTGGAAACTGGGGAAATTACATTGACATGAGGTTAATTTCTGAGTTTGAAAAAGAATATGGTGTAAAAGTTAATTACCAACAATATGACTCAAATGAAAGCTTATATAACAAAAACTACACCTTTAACTATGACCTGATGGTTCCTAGTGATTACATGGTCAAAAAACTTGCCCAAGAAGGTTTCTTACAAGAAATTGATTGAGAAGAGTTAAATCGTGAAGTTGAGGGGCATGAAACAATGAAAATTACCCCATATAACGAACCTTTTGCTGAACCAACTTTTGATGATGAAGATGTTCCAGACACTTTAAATGTCTCAGATGGTTTAAAAGATGCTTTACATGCAATTAGTGTTGAAGCACCTGATGGTTCAGCAAATGACCTAACTGATTACTCATTACCTTGAATTTATGGGGATGTTAGAATTGTCTTCAATAAAGATAATGCCAAACTTGTTGAGTGATTGACTGATAAAGGTTTAATTGCTGATGAAGATAAAATTGAAGGATTAAATGTAGGAAACTTGTCTTGAGATATTCTTTGAGAAGCTGCAGAAGCTGGATTTAATTTAGCATTAAACAATGATCCAAAAAATGTCTTTATGTATGCTTTCCAAAAGTTGTTTGGAAATATTCAAATTTCATCTGGTAAAACTGCGAAAGAAGAAATTGATCAAGCAGCTAATGCTTTAAAACTATTATTACAACGTAGAAATGTTGGACTATATGGAGATGAGTTAATTGATGTAGCTCATGAAAGAAACTTTGATATTGCTGCTATGTATAATGGTGATATTGTTTATGCACTTGGAGATGAGTATGCCCCAGAAGCTGAAGAGGATGCTTTTAGCACAAAAGGTGCTACTACATTTGCAGATGAAGAAGAAGATGAAGAAGAATCAACAGATCCAAATATTTTTGTTGGTATTCCTGGAGCACTTGTAGAAAACCAAACTACTGCTGATGGAGCACCAAAATATGAATCAACCAATATTTTTGCAGATAGTGTTGCAATAAGTAAAAATACTAGACATAAAGAGCTTGCCTATCGTTTTATAAACTTTATGTATCGATGAAACTCTCAATGAGCTATTTTAGATGAAACTGGTTCAACTCCAGGTTTTGATGAAATGGTTGATAGAATTATTGATGATGAATACTTTGGAAGTTATTTAACTGACATTATTCAGGTTACAGATAACGGAAGTCTCTTTGATTTAAATGTTTCTTGAGATAATTATTTAGTTGATAAATTTAATGAAATAGTTGCAATGAAACAATAACCAAAACCCTTTGAAAAGGTTTTTTATAAATTTTATAAAGAAAAAACCTGCTTAATTGCAGGTTTTATTTCATTTTGGAGGTACCAGTCGGAGTCGAACCGACGATCAGGGAGTTGCAGTCCCATGCCTTAGCCTCTTGGCTATGGTACCATTACAAAAGTAATTATACCTAATTTACTAAATATTACAACATTAAATTATTTAAACTCCTTTGAAAATAGTTGTTTAAATAAGGAAAAACTAGACTCTAAAATTGTTTTATTACTTAAATGGAGGTGCAATTATTGTTTTGATAACATTTAGTCCTTTTTTGTTTTGATAACAATGTTTTTAATTATTTTTATATTTATTGTTGTAATTAAAGTATAATATTTTATGTGCCTCAAATTCAATAAAAATAGAATTTGGCACACTTTATAATGTTTTTATAATAAAAAAAATAAAAATTTATATACAATTACCAGAATTTTGTTATAATAATAATTGTTGAATTTAGAAATATTCAGCAATTATTTAAAAAATGTATTATAATATCATTAGTTGTTATGTTTTAAACCTGCGCCCTTAGATCAATTGGATAGATCGTTTGACTACGGATCAAAAGGTTGGGGGTTCGAGTCCCTCAGGGCGCGCCATCATAGTAACAACTTATGAATACATGATACATAAGAACATCATTTATTCATACTTCATCGGGAAGTGGCTCAGTTTGGTAGAGCATTCGGTTTGGGACCGAAGGGTCGCAGGTTCGAATCCTGTCTTCCCGACCATTTATAATTTTATATTTTATTTATATATGGGCCCGTAGCTCAGCTGGGAGAGCACCTGCCTTGCACGCAGGGGGTCGACGGTTCGATCCCGTTCGGGTCCACCATATATGGCGGGGTAGCTCAGCTGGTTAGAGCGCTCGGCTCATACCCGGGAGGTCAAGAGTTCAAGTCTCTTCCCCGCTACCATATATTTTATTATGGACCTTTAGCTCAGTTGGTTAGAGCATCCGGCTCATAACCGGACGGTCATTGGTTCAAATCCAATAAGGTCCACCATAATTTGACTCTAGTTTATGCTGAATTATGTGGGCCAAGACAATTTAAATAACGGAAGATTACCCAAGTCTGGCTGAAGGGGTCGGTCTTGAAAACCGAGAGTCGGGGAAACCCGAGCGGGGGTTCGAATCCCTCATCTTCCGCCATTTATCATCGCGGGGTGGAGCAGTTGGTAGCTCGTCGGGCTCATAACCCGAAGGTCGTAGGTTCAAGTCCTGCCCCCGCAACCATGTGGCCCCATAGCGAAGTTGGTTATCGCGCCTCCCTGTCACGGAGGAGATCACGGGTTCGAGTCCCGTTGGGGTCGCCATTATTTTGGTTTTGTAGCTCAGTTGGTAGAGCAGTTGACTGAAGCTCAACGTGTCGGCGGTTCAATTCCGTCCAAAACCACCATTATTGAAACTGCAAGTGCACCAAGATTACTGGTGCATTATTGTTTATATAGGAAAAAACAAACCTGGTCATATAGACCAGGTTTTTACTTTCTTTAGTTGTTTTTAAAAATATAATATTAAATATTTAGACCTTCAATGAAACTTTTAATTAAACTAGTTCAATCACTTCTGATTTTTTCTCTAGCTTTTTTAATAGTTTCAACCTTGCTTAGGATTGAAGCTTCACTAGATTCAATTTTTTCAAATTGTTCTGCAAAGACCTTATTAACTCTTTGAAAAGTGCTTTCTCTTCATTTGTGGAACTCTTGCAGCTTATCTGAAATATCTTTATTTTTATATTTTTCATTAATTCTATTTTCAACTTTAATCATGTTTCTTAAAATATGACCTACAAAGGTAAAACTATCAGGGTCAGTTAAGTAGATGTTAGGACTAAAATCTGATACTTTAAAGGGAATTCCTCTATACTGATCATTAAAACTAGTAGCAACTAGAATCCCATATTTTGCTTCTCGACTTGCCATGTCTTCAACTAATTTTTTTTCTCACCCTTTTTGTCATTGTGCATTTTTAACTTCATAAACAATTTTTCCACAAATCATATCATTTTCTTTTACTGTTTGCAGGTAGTCAGCTTTTTGAACTTGATTTGTAATTTTTTCAATGACATCATCAACAAAAACCTTGCGTAATTCACCCTCAACTTCATGTTCAAAGTTTTCACCTTTTGTTTTGTTTTGAATAACTTTAAATTGAAGATTGGCTTTTTCAAGATCAGTTATTTGTTCTTTTAATTCATTGATTTTTTTATCTTTTTCTTCTTTAATAGCACTAGTTTCATTTAAAACAAGTTCTTTATGTTTACTTTCAGTTTGTTGAAGTTGAGACTGCAATTCTTTAATTTTTAATTGTAAATCACTCATCTGATCTTTTAATTCTAGTTCTTTTTTTTGAACTGCTGTGGTCTTGATTAAGTTTGCTTGCTCTTCTCAGTTTATTTTCTCTTGATTGAAGCTATTGACCTGATTTTGTAATTCATTTAATTCATTCTTTAACTCCATCTCTTTTTTTTGAACTGCCATAGTTTGAGCTAGTTTTGCCTGCTCTTGTAGAGCAGTTTTTTCTTGCTCTTTTTGGTTTTCCAAATTACTTAATTGGCTTTTTAACTCAGTTATTTGGGCAACATATTGATTTTCTATTGATTTTTCTGCCAATTCTATTGCTTGCTTTTGTTTTTGTTCAAATTCCCTAGTAAGTTGATTTTTAATCTCAGTTTTATATTCTAGTTCTTTTTGATTAAAAAACTCCTTTAAATGGGTTAAACTAGATTCACTCTGATTAAAATCTAGTTCAGTAATAGTTTGGTGACATTTGGGACATTGAAAACTTAATTCCATTCTAAAACCCCTTCCTTTTTAATTGTGTCAATCATGAAGCAAATTTAGGTTTATTCACTCAAAATCTATTCATCTAGACTAACAACTTGATTTTAACAAAGACTGCTAAAAGAATTAGCTAAACTTTAAAATTCTAAATCCATTAAAGGAGTGTTAATTTTAAAAAAACTAGCCGTATGTATTTACATTTATTTTTATTCGATATATAGTAACTTATGAGAGTTATAAGGGGAATAAAATGAAAAATTTTATATTATGTAAGAAATTTTTGTTGACTACAATCAATATTTCCTCGCTGCTTTATGTCTTAGTGGCAATTGCTGGGAATATTAACCAGCTATTCAACATAAGAATTAGTATTTTTGAAGGCTATTTTGCTGCAATTGTAAGTATTTTTTTAACATCTGCAGTTGTAATTTTTCTAATTATCCAAACTGCAAAAGTTTTAAGAATTATTGAACAAAATTCATTAATGATTAATATTTTAGCATGACAAAAATTAAATAAAAATATTTGAACAATAAGCAAAGTATTACCAACTCTAGTTTTATTTACAATAATTTATTTATCAACTTTCTTTGCTTTTAATGGGGTAAATCTAAGCTTTTCATTAGATGTTTTTGTGGTTTTAGCTATCACAATTGCTATTACCTTAATTTTGACTTCAGCAATCATGTACTTAACTGTGGCTTACTTAATTGGTAGAAACCACATTGAATTTTTAGAAGATGAAGTTGGTCTTTGTTTTTTATTGATTTCAAGTTTAGTTATTGAATGTAAAAAGGTTGAAACACAAAACAATGTTCAAAATAAAATTGTTGAAAATGAAAAAATTCAAATTTACATCAAAATTGTTAATGAACAACAAATTATGGTTATAAATTGAAACAAACAATTACGTCAAGTTATAAATAAAAAGGCGACTTTACCACCAATAATTCCTTATGTAATTTAAAACTTTATAAACAAAAAGATCTATTACAAATAACTTGTAATAGCAAAATAAAATTATATACAAGCAAATTTTTAAATTTAGGGGAATAAAAAATTATGAAAAAATTATTAGGATTATTAGCCGCAACGGGATTAGTGGCTACAAGTGGTATTACAGCTGTGGTTAGCTGTGGTACTAATGATATTTATAGTAAACCAGATGGAGCATTTAAATTATCAACAAATAAATTTGATATTCACAATTCAACTTCATATTCAAAAGGAGTTGCAATTGAAAATTATAGTATTTTAAATGATGAGGCATTGCCATCATTATTTGAATATTCAGAACCAAATATAATTGAAGTTTCACTTAATAAAGCGCAAAAATCATTAATATTTAGAGTTTTAGAGGCAAATGAGGAGTTAATTGATAAAACTATCACTATCACAATTAAGCAAGCTCAGAACAAACATTCACAAACTGTTGAAGCAACAATTAAAAATCTTACAGAAACTGAGTTTGCATTAGAAAGTAATGATGTTGAATTTAACTCAAACACAATAAATGTCATCAAAATATCAAACTTTGATATTTTACCAGACAATACATATTATCCTTCTACTGTAAGTTTTGATACTCCAGATTTTGCATCGGCAGAAATTGATTTACCAAATAAAGAAATCATTGTAAGAACAAATGGAAAAGCTACAAATAATTTAACACTAACAGTTAGTGATGAAAATAACAATGTCACTAGAAATGTCAAAGTTAAAATTATTAAACAGATAATAGATTTAGGTTCAGATGATGCAGACTATGAAACAAGAATTCTAGCTGGCAATATGAAAGATGGAGTAATTATCCCTGACCAAGTACTTGGTCAGGATGATAGTTATGTAATAACAAAGGAATCTATTATTACATCATTCAATATTGCAAATAACTTAAATTTAACATTAGAGGATATTGATATTAATGTGGTTGATACCGATTTTGAAGGTAAAGGTATGGGTTCTGTTTGAGAAATTAGTTCAAAGAGTAGCTCAGTTACAGGATCAATTGAAGTAATTACAAATCGAGAAATTGCCCCTTCTTCTATTATGAATAAATGAGATGTAGGAGAAGTAAGAATATTTGAAGAGTATTATGATGATCTTGAAGAAATTCTTGAAGCAAATCCTGAATCTGATACAAGACCTCTTGCTCTAATAGCACAGCTTTTAGAAAATGTTGGCTCAAGAAATAAATCAATGGAATATTTAAAACCAATATTTTTTGCACCTCTTGGATTGGCTGAGTCATTGCGTATGAGTTTTGAGTCAAGAATGAGCAAAACAAGCTTTAAGTTAGCATTTCAAGAATTTGGAGGGATTTTTGTAAAAGAAGATTTAGAGTTTACATTCACTTTTGTAAAAGAAGATCGTATTACTTTCTTAGATGGTTGAGATAGTAAAAGTAAGGTTGAAGTTGATCGTGATCTATTAGATGGTGGAATGTTTGATGTTGAAAAACGTGAAGTAATTCAACAAAAGGTTTATGATGAATTAATGTCAGAGGATTTTAGACAAAAGGTGGGATTTGCAACATTTAAAGAGTTTACTAGAATTAAAAAAGCACGTCAGGATTACTACTTTGATATCTTACCTGGTTCTAGTTCACTTTATGGACATGATGCACTTGCATATGGATTTTTCATAGCATCTCAAGATAAAAAATATGAACCAAAAGATAAAAAATATATAGATGCTATAAATATAAGATTTGATATTTTTTAAAGTATAATAATAGAGCAATTAATTAGATTTTAAGTGATGTAAAAATCTATTAGATTTGCAAATTTTAATAATTAAAATAAAGAAATGGAAGTAATGAAATGAAAAAATTATTAGAAATTTTAGCGGCCACAAGTTTGGTTGCAACAACAGGAGTTACAAGCGTTGTGGCTTGTAACAATAGTGGTCAATACAATAACCCAAAAGGGGCATTTAAATTAGCAACATCAAGTTTTGAAATGGATGCTAAAAATCCAAGAGAAGTTGGAATTGAAAACTTTAATATTTTAGATAAAAGTTCATACCCAACAATTCAAGAGAATGTTGATGACTATAAAAACTTTTTAGCTGTTAATCTAGATGAAACAGCAGGAGTTTTAGTCTTCACCTTAATTCAAGATGATTTTCTTGGAGATCTTCAAGTTAAATTAGCATCACAGAATGGTTTTACTGCCACAATTAATATTAAAGTTGTCGAAGCAGTTGTTGAAACAGAGTTTACTTTAGCAAGTACAAATTTAACTTTACAAACCAATGCAATTGTAAAACTTAGAATTACTAATTTTAACTATCTTGCAACTGAAAATTGACCAAGCACAATTACATTTAATAAAGAAAATTTGGCAACTGCATCAATTGATACAGCAACCAAAGAAATTATTATTAGAACAAATAAAGATGCAAGTACTGATTTGACGATGAATGTTGTTTCAAAAAACTCAAATCACAGTGTCTTAGTGCAATTAAAAATAAACCAAAGAACAATTGACTTGGAAAATGACAATTTTGTCACAAATATTTTAGCAGGAAACATGAACAATCAGCTGATTGATCCTACTATAGCAATTGGTAAACCACAAACTGTGGTTTCTGATGAATCAGTTCTTGACTCATTTAATTTAATGAATAATTTAAATTTATCACCTCAAGATGTCACAATCAAACAAAATGGCGGAACAAATGGGATTGGAAAAATAGTGACATTAGCCGCTCAAAGTAATGCTAAAAATATTAAAGGAACTATGAGTTTAGTTTTAAATCAAGATGTTGATGTTAATGACTTGTTCATAAACAAAAATATTGGAGATGTAAAATTGACAAAAGGTACTTTCGAAAGACTGCAAGAGGTAATGGCGGACCCTGATGGTAGAACTGCCTTGGCCTCAATGATTTTTGAAAATATAGGAGCTCGAAATAAAATTTTTGAGTATTTAAAAACCAATGTTTTAACAGATCCAAGTGCAGCATTTAAAATTTTAGGAGGAAATATGCAAATTTCCTCATACACAATTAATGAGTTTCCATCATTTTGTATTCTAACTTCAACTAAACCTTTAGTATTTAACCTAAGATTTAGTTTAGAAGATCGTTTGAGTTTCAGAGATGCTGTTAAAGATATTACAGTCACCCATAAAATTACAAAAGCTGATTATGAGGCTGCCTTAACAAATCGTCAAGCAGCTCAAACTGCTGTGAAGATTATTTATCAAAATCTAAATGAAGATTTTAAAAAAACAGTGTCATTAGAGCACTTTACTGAGTATGCTAGGTTCATTGACAATGAAGATTTCCCTGGTTTATCAATTATTCCAGGTTCAAATATTTTGTATGGACATGATGCAATAGCATGGTTTTTAATGATTAAAGGCTCAATTGAAGATTTTGAAGATGAAAACTTTGAGAACTCAAAATATAACTTTGATGGAGAATTAGGGGTTTATGATTTAAGTAAATTTATTGAATAACAAGAGACAATAAAATTCACTTTAAGTTAATTTTATTTGTTTAAACTATTGCTGACTACTTTAGGAAGCAAAATATATATTTAGGAGGAAAATTGATGAGCCAACAAAGACCATTCTTTAAAAATGCTTTTAAAAACTTAATAAAAAATAAAATTCAACTAGTGGCAATAATTATTTTGGTTTTTATAACTTCATTTATTTTTACACTAGCATATACCTCTTCATCAAGAATTAATCGCTCGTACCAAAACTTTGCTTCACCAGCTGCAAGTAATTTACATGATTTTGTAGTAGACTTAAATGCTACTTCTTACATAAATAATTATAATGCTGATGATTTTAAAGGAATTTCAAACCAAGAAGTGCGAAACAACTTATTATTAAGTTACTTACAAAATCAACTAGCTTCAAAAACAGAAAGCTTTACTTTTGATCGAGTTGAAGCGCGAAACTTTGGTTTGAGTTCAGGAAAAACTTTAAAAGTTTTTGCCTTGAACCCTGAACAAAATATTGACCGAGTTGTAGTGACTAAGGGAATGGAACTTACTTCTTGAAAACAATATAGCTTAGCAAGTAATGATTATACTAAAAAATGAGTTTACGTTAATCAACAATTTGCTGAAGCAAACAATATCAAAATAAACGATGTTATTCGTTTACAAGATGATGATTATGGAACTTCAATTAAAGTTAAGGATTCAGAATACAAACCAGTTGACACTAGCTTGTTTGATAATATGGATATCAACTATATTATTAATAAAACTGAATATGCAAGTCAAAACTGGTTTCAAGTTGTTGGTTATGCTACAAGTGTTGACTTTGCAACCCCAATTGTAGATCAAACCAAACCATTACCAAACACTACAAATGAAGCATTAGTCTATGTTAGTCCCAAAAATTTTGGGTTAAAATACAGTTATTTAGATGTGGTGGCTTCAAGTGATGAAGGCATTAAAAAAATTGCTGACAATGACAAGATGGTTAATACCCAAAATACTCGAATTTGATACACCAATGGAGATCTTGCCAGTGAAGAAACTTTGAAGTTAAGTTCAGATAAAGAAAAAGAAATTTATTATGTTGGTAAATTCAACAACCAAGTGGATGTTGATGTGGCAGCAAAAACAATTAACAGTTATTTAACTGACCTAGATCAAGCAAAAAAAATTTGTTTACATGCTGGATTTGTCAATGTGGTGAATCCACAACAAAATTTAGTAACTCTACAAGGTAGTTTAGACTATCGTTATGGTCAAAGAACAACATTGTTGCAAACTACAATTGTGGCTTACCAAGTTTTTAGTTACATAATTATTGGTGTGGTAATGTCAATTGGTGTGGTAATGCTTGTAGTTATGTTAAATAACCAAATTAAAAAAAGTTTTGGTCAAATGGGAGTTTTAACAGCCCTAGGTTATAAAAAGTCGTCACTAATATGATCTAATAGTTTATATCCATTATTTATTACCTTTACTGGTGGACTTGGTGGTTTTTTAGTGGGATTAGTTTGTCAAGGTATCGTTATTAATATCATTAACAGGTACTTTGCAGTAGCAATGCAGCCCTTTACCTTTACCTGAGAGACATTGTTTGTGACTTTGTTTGGGATTTTTGTTTTCTTAGAGTTAATTACTCTGACAGTTTATTTCTCAGTTTTAAATTCAACCTCACCCTTAAAAATGATAAACTATGAGAACCATAGTGCTACTAATCGTTTCAAGTTAGCAGTTAAAAAAATCTTTACTCGTCGTAAAAGTTTTAATGCTCGTTTTCAAGGAGCAATGCTATCAAGTTCAATTGCCAAACTTGTAGCTGTTTTTAATGTTATGTTAGTTGCCACAGGTTTACTAACAATTGGATCATTGTTAAGTGTCATCTTAACTGAAAATAAGGCTAAATTATATACAGGAAATAACTTTGATAATTTAGTTGAATATGAAAGTCCAGTTTATAACAGTCCTGTTAGTTTTTACAAAACTTATGACCCCACAGCACCACAATTAGATTTTCAAAATTTATCAAGTTCACAATTAATTGATATGTATGTGCAAAATCAAATTTCAGCGCAAGCATATAGTGCTGATACAAATTTAGCAACTTTAGGTAACATGACTTATAAAAGTTTTGGAATTGATTTTTTAAAGAACCCCAATCTAACAATTGGTACAGGTCAAGCAGTTAATAGTAGTTATTACAAAGCAATTGCAATAAACTTATGACAAGATTTAACAGCATATGGTTTAGATACATATTGAGACAAAAATCAATTTGTTGAATTATTAAACAGCAATACACTAGCCAAAGAAAGGGTTGAGGATTTAGAAAAAATCAGACTCTTTTATTTAAAATATAAAAATACAATTGGTATTGCTCGTAGCTTTTGAAGACCAGACTACATTAGTGGAACTATCCTATCACAACAAAATCCAGCATACTTAAGTCGAGCAGATGCAGGAGATTTTCAAAGAACCATTCAATTAAATAATGATGGTTCAATTAAATCTAATGTCAACTTCAATGATTCACTTTATAACTATATTGATGAAGGAGTTAGCGATACTGCTTTTAGACTAAAAAGAATTGAAATTATGGTACCAATTTATAATTGATTTGTAGCTATGTTTTTCAACAATTTACAACAAGCCTTCTTACAAGGAATTTACTCTGCTTCACCACATTTAATCCAAGACCGGATAACTGCAGAATTTGACAAAGAAGTTGGTAACTTCACTATTGGTTTTAATTTAATTCCTTATAGTGCAACCACTGATGATTTAGGAGTTTATTTTGCTGGTGCAACCCATGGTCAAACTTTAAAAATTTATGGGATTGCAGCAGATCACAAAAACCAACAGTTAGTTTCTGCTAAGGGTGAAGATTTAAAACCGAAATTATTTGCTAATGATACAAAAAATGCTATTGTCATTAATCAAAGTTTAGCAAAAAGGTTACATACCAAAGTTGGTGATGAACTTGATATTGATAATGTTTTAAAAGCATTAAAACATCAAGGAGAAGAAATCCAAGTTGACAGTTGAGACACACAACAGTTAAAAGCCCAAGATAGTGCAGGATTCACTAGTTCTAAAAACCTTTATAACAATTCTTTATTAGAAACTCATTCTAATCCAAGTGATTGATTAAATACACAAATCAATGAAACAGGAGGAGTTTATCATTCTCAAGCAGACCCAACCGCAGCAAACCAAACTGCACCAAATGCTATGAGTCAAAAAGTTGACAATGGTGAAGTTACTTTGGGAACAAAAACTGTAACTCAAACTTATAAAGTTGTGGGAATTCATGACCAATATGGTGAAAATAAAGCTTGAATTAATAATGATTTAGCAAAAAGTATTGCTGGGTTTGATCAAACCCAAGCTAAACTATTTGAAGTCTTTAAAAAAGAATGAGAAAAGCCTCAAAAGCAAAGTGATACTGATAGTGAATTTATAAGTAAAATGAATGATCCAGATTTTGATTTTCAAGCATTTAAAGAATGAACTGAGAGTGAACAGTATTCAAAATATTACACTTTGTTTACAAATGAATATCCTCTCTTTAATTACAAAACTTCTCAAAATAGTGATTTTTTAGATATCTCAGCAGGAGTTAGTACAACCCAAGTCTTTGGAGACTTTTCAATGTACGGTTTAAATGGAGGTACTTCATCAAACAATAAAGTTTATTCAGGTTATGCTAAGGCTGCAATTGAAAATGCTTTACAAATTGATGAAGCTTTAAAAGTGATGAGTAGAATTAACCTAACAGTTAATAGTATCATTTACTTTATCATACTAATTGCTTTGGTACTAAGTGCAGTAATTATTTTATTGATTATTAACTTGGTTATTGCTCAAAATGCAAAAGTAATTGCAGCTATGAAAATTTTAGGTTATAAAGAAGGTTATTTAGCAAAACTCTTTATTGGTACCTACATTCCAATAGTGGTGTTAGCTTCAGTAATTGGGTTTGTGGTTGGTTGGTTATCGTTAACCTTGATGCTAACCTCAATTACCAATGTTGTAGTTTTACCATTTACTTTCCAATGATGATTTATTTTACCAGGAATTTTAGTGGCTTGAATATTGTATGCTATTAGTGTTTCAATGTCTTGAGGATCATTAAAAAGAATTAGTCCTTTATTGGCAATTCAAGGAGGTTAAAAAGATGCAAAAATGATTTAAAAAATATCTAGTTTTTTTACAAGGAATTAGTCTTATGGTTGGAGTCAGCCAGGTAGTTGGTTGCGATTTCAGTGATGACTTTTATCGCCCTGACCCAATTTTGCCAATCAGCAAAACAGGATTTGCTAATGTTAGTCTTGATAAAATTGATATTGAAAGATATTCATACAATGTAGATTTATTACATGATTTAGATAAAATCTTGGTCCAAGCAGATTATGATTTACAAAATCTTGATTATCAAGTAAGTAAAGATGGTACTGCAATAACTATGGATGCAGATTTATTTCGCAATGGTAACTACCAGTTTATAATTACCAACAAACAAAATAGTTCTGATCAAATTATTGCTAACTTAACAATTTCAAATTCCAAACATCTTGCAGATAACTTTAGGGTGACACAATTAGGAGCAATTTTTGACTATCGTCCAAAAAGTATTTTAACTGCCTTAATGGAAAAAAACCTAAATTCTTTAGGGAAAATTACTGAGATTGCTGAACAACTTACTGCAGTTGACAATTATGAATATAACTATAATGAAAAAGGTGAAGTAATTGGTGCTACTTTAGCAGTTGATGATGTGGTCCCACAAGAAATTCCTACTAGTTTTTATGGTAGTTTAAATTTAGGATTTTCTGCAAGTGGTGAACCTGTATCTCCAACAGGAACTTGAGGAATTAAACTTGACCAACTAGTTGGAGAGTTAGAAACTGATTTAGCAACAGTGGATAAAAATGATACTTATTCTATTTTGATGTATTTAATTACTCGCAACTTAGGTTTGTACAATTACTTAGGAGTTCTAATCAATGATTTAGATTTAATAACTGTCCAACCTAGTGTAGGGGAAAATAGTAAATATGAGGTTACTTTTAAAACCAAACCATATGAATGACAAAATAGACCTCTAACACCAAAGGAACAAAATGCTGAGTATGATAATTTTGCTCACTATTTAAATGATAGTGATGGAATTACAATTACTTTTAGTTATTTTAATTTTAAAAAGCAATTGTAAAATTGCTTTTTTATTTTTGAAGTTTTGAAAGCAAGAGAGATTAAAACCTTGATTCTAATGGAGTTGCATTTCACATAAAAGTAGGCTAAACTCATAGTGATGAACGAGGTGTGTTATGAGTAAGTCTAAAAATTTTAATTTGCTTTGAAATTGTTTGATAATTTGTATTGTTTTTCATTACACAATTTCATTTATAAATAGAATCCATACTTTAACACCATTGAGTGATTACTTTACTTATGTAAGCAGTTACCCAATGCTGCTTTTCCTTTTTGATACTCTAACTGTTTATTTACTGCTAACTTGCTCTGTGAGTTTTATGCAAATGCTAGATAAAAATCTACTAACAAATAAAAACTTACATTGAGTTTTAAAGTTTAATAATTTAAATTTGATTTTCAAGCTAATTCAATTAACAATTCCCTTTGTACTTTTTAAATCACTAGATACTTACTTTTTCTTAAAATACTACTTGTCAACTTCACTCACAGATGTGTACTACACTTGTTTAGCTGTAATGGTTATGGTGGTGTCAATTGTTTCCTTTCTTTATGTTGCATGTCTAACATTTTCATATCATAAACTTGTAATAACCCAAGATTGTGAAGTTGATTACTTATTTTTTAATATTTATAAAAAACTATTTTACTTAGCAATCTTAATTTTTGATTTTAAAAATTATGAAACTGAATTTGAGAAAAAAATTAATTACTTTATTAAAAAGACAAGTACAAATTATTTAATACGATTTACTTTAATTAAGTCTAATTTTTTAATTAATGTTAGAAAGTCAACAACTCCTCCACTAGTTGTTGAGGTTGAGAACATAAATAATTTTTAAAGCAAATTTTATTTTTACAGAGATCACAAATTGAAAGTGTGTGAATTTTTTGTAATTTTAAATACGACATTAATCAAAACTATAAATTTTTATCAGCAAAAAATAAGTTGATTGAAATTGCCAAAAAACAATTTCAATCACAAGATTAAACACCAAAAAAGAATCTTAACAAAAGTTGATTTTCTTAAAATTATTAGAAGAGGTAAAAAGAATATGAAAAAGTTATTATCATTATTAGGTGCATTAACTATGATTGCTTCAACAACAGCAACAGTTATTGCCTGTGGAGACACTGAATTAAAAGTTAATCAAGCTGAAATGAGTGGAGTTTTAGAAGAAATTGGTAAAGCAGTTTACTTAAACAAAACAAAAGGCTACAATATGGATTATGTTTTACAAGAATACTCATTTAAAAATGAAACAATAAAAACTAATTACAGTAAATATTTTAAAGACAAGTTGATTGGAGACTCAGCAACTTTATCAGGATTTGCTAATGTTGTTGGAAAACAACCAAGTGACTCAGATGAGATTACAGCAATTTTAGCAATCACTGCAAAATTATTAGGACTTGATGCAAGTGGAGATAAAAAAGCCCAAGTTACTAATGCAATTAAAGAAGCATTAGAAATGTATAATGTTAATTTACAAACAGGGGTTACTGCTGAAGCAAAAGCAGAAATGCAAAGTGTTGGAGCTATTTTAAAAAATGTTGGAACTGCATTGGAAACAAATTCATATATTGGAAAATCATATGCAAGTGCAATCAATGAAGCAATGGTTAAATTAGTAAATGAAATAAACAAAGTGGCTGGAGTTAACACAAGTTTTACTGCAACTCAATTTGCACAAGCAATGACTAGTTTAACTAGCACAATTAAAAAACTAAGTACTGCTGGAACTGGATTTGATTTTGCTGCATTATTTGCGACAGCTGAAAGTTCAAAAGCATTCATTGATGTTCTTAAATTGACTTTATTATACATCAAC
Organism: Spiroplasma clarkii; assembly: GCF_002795265.1. Classification (NCBI taxonomy): domain Bacteria; kingdom Bacillati; phylum Mycoplasmatota; class Mollicutes; order Entomoplasmatales; family Spiroplasmataceae; genus Spiroplasma; species Spiroplasma clarkii. Next base: position 1,379,095 of record NZ_CP024870.1, on the reverse strand, counting down.
CATATTTTCACATTAGATTTATCAAAAGACTTAGAAAATGATGACTTTATTAAAGCAAGAGAGGCAGTAATTGCAAGCACCACTTTTGATTTAAAAGGTGTTGTTATCAAATTAAATGATGCTTTATTTGGAGCTAGTCAAGATTCAACAGGTCCAGTAGCTATTAAAAATATTTTAAAAGCCCTATTTTTAAATACTAGAGCAGGGTTTTATGATGGGAAATATTTAAATAAAAGTGAAGATTTATTTAAAAACCTAGAAAATTTAAATTCATATGAATATGTAAATGAAGACTTTGGTTTGGGTAGTTTTGTGGCAGCTATTATAAATGGAGCTGTTACAATTGAAGCGGATTTAGGTAAATTCATACCGGGAGCACCATCATCAGGTAACTTGCTTGAAAATGTTGGTTCTATTTCAGTCAATATTTTGGGAATGATTACAACAGGAACCCCACTGCTTGATTCTAGTACATGAACAGTTTTGGGAGGTGCTATTAAAGGATTTACAAGTTTAATACCTGCGATAAGTGACAAGGATGTTGATGAATTGGGAAGTATTTTAACAAATGCTGACCCAATTAAAGAACTATGAAGTAAAAATGCACTGGGGACATTTTTGCGTGTATTTGCTAGTTTGGAGGGAGATTTCAGTCTTAAAGGAATTTTAACAAGTCCTTTAAATGGACTATTTGGACTAAATCAAGCTGGGGGATTAGACCTAATTGATCTTGATACTGGTGCTGATATGTCAATTAAAGATATTTTAAAACTATTAGTTGATTCAATGGGTGCAGATGATGTTAAATTAAACTTTGATAATTTAGCAGCAGTCTTTAAAAACATTGGGGATATCATAGTTGATTTACCTACAAGTGTTGAGGGAATTTCTGCAAAACTTTCTGACCCAGCACTTGAGGCACTATTTAAAATTATTGCTGATGCAAAAGGGCTAAAAGGGATTATGGAAAAAATCCAAGCAATGGGAAAAAATCAAAAAACAAAAATTACCAAAGACATCAAGACAGCTTATGAAGCTATTAAAACATCAGCGATTGTTGCAATCAGTGATACAGAATATAAAGCAACTATTAATAGTAGAATTCAGATAGCTTTTGAAATTGAAGCTGTTAACAAAAGCTTTGTAATTTCAAAAATAGTCTACAATTAAACTTAAATTTTTTAAACATAACTACTTTGTAGTTATGTTTTTATTTTTATCAAAAATTCTTAGATATAAGTTCATTCTGGAAATTAAAAAAGATAGTTTTAGGCAATAGCGTTGATTTTTGTTGTATTCTAGGTTAAACTTTTATAAGAGAAGGATGTGTGATTATGAATTATAATAAAAATGTAAATCTGCTATTAAATGCAGTTCTATTTTACATAATTTTTCATTATACAATTTCATTTGTAAATTATGTTCATACCATCCATGCTTTAAATAGTTACTTTTTGTATTTTTTACATAATCCATTGATTACATTTGCTTTTGATGCAATCATGTTTTGTACCCTAGTAATGACTTATTCTAAGTTTTTACAAATTGTTGATAAAAACTCAATTAGTAGAAATGACTGTAAATGAATTTTTAAAATTAGTAATTTAAAAATTATTATTAAATTAGCAGATTTAACAATTCCTTTTGTAATTTTCAAAGTTTTAGATTCATACTTTTTAATTAAGTATTACTATGGATCTTCTCTAACTGGAGTTTACTTTCCATACTTAGCAATGGCTGTCTTTTTTGTAACAACTTTAACATTAATGTATTTAGTATTTGGTTCACTAATTCACAAACAATTGGTAATTTCTTATGAAGATGAAGTCGATTGAGTAATTTTTAGAATCTACAAACGTTATTTTTACTTAACTTTGTTAGTGTTTGATTTAAAACACTATATTCAAGAATTTGATGACAGAATTAACTTTTTTATCAAAAACACAAAATGACTTTATTTAATTCGTTATCAAGAAATTCAGTCTGGAAAACTAGTTGAAACAAAGAAATCAACAACACCTCCAGAATTGAATATTTTTGCATAATTTGAGATGGTAACCTTTAATATTAAAAATGTTAAAGGGAGAAAAAAAGAATGAAAAAATTAATAATCATATTAGGTTCTATTACTTTAGGAACGACAGCAGTTGCTGTACCCGCAGTTTTTGTAATGCGAGGTTTTAGTAATAGTCTTAATAAAAAAGTCGATCATGCAAACCCACAAGATTCTGACATTGACACCAATGTCAGTTCAAGTAATCAAGGGTTTTTAGATGTAACTACTCTAGACATCACATCAATTCTTGGTGCTATTGAAAGCCCCAGTGAAGAAAATGTAATTGCTAAATTAAAAGAAGTTAATCCCCAGTTAAAAGATTTAAACATCTATATCAAAGGATTAACTTTATCAAAAGTGAGATTTACTGTTGAAAAGTACACAGGTACTGCTGAAGCAGCTTATAAAATTACAAGTTTAGATAGTTTAATTGCTAATAAAGATTTAGGTAAAGTGGCTAAAATCACTGATGAAGCAATTATCAATAAAATTAAAGAAAAGAATAAAATAATTTCAAATACGGATTTGTCAAGTGAAATCAAATTACAAGTTATTTCACTTAATCAAATTGAAATGGATTGAGTTGACGCAAGGCCAGACTCAAATTCAAAAATAACATTGACTTATGAGCCAATGTCATTGGAAGGAATCTTTTTGAACACCAATCTTGGTGACACAAGTGACCTTTCAAGTGAATGAATTAGTAAAACCTTATTGCATGTGAATCCACAAGCAAGTTTTATTGATTTAACAAAAGATTATCAAATAAAAATTTATGATGAAGGTAACCAATCACCAGAAAATGCAAAAATCCAATTATTTTACCAAGATAACTTAGTTAGCTTGGATGCAGGTAATTTCTTGACTGTAACTTACAATGTCAAAGATATTACTTCAATTATTACCAATACAGATTTAGGAGTTTTAGAAAAACTAGATCGAGAAACAATTTTAGCAGCAATTATTGTTAAGAACCCAATTTATGGTAATTTAAGAAATTACCGCAACACCCAAATTGATTTTACTTTGGGTTCTGCAAAAGTTTCTAATCCTGGAGTTTTAACTGATACTGCAACAGTGACTTATCAAATTAGAGATATTAGTGGTATTGTTTCAAAAACACATTTAGGAGAATTAGAATTACTTCCTGCGGATACTGCAACACTTAACCTTATGTTGATTAAAAAAATTAAAGAAGTGAACCCAGTTTTAAGAGAACTTGTTGATTTTAATATTAAACCTGAAGCAGTTGCTTACAATTCATTTGTACCAGCTGATGCATATGTTAGAAACAATAAGTTTGATATTTCAATTGTTGGCTATCAAGGAAAAATCACTATGAGTTTTGATGTTAAGCGTAAAAACATAAGTGAACTATTGAGAACCACAGACCTGAGAACATTTTATTGAACTACAAAGGATGATATTCTTAAAAGAATTAAAAATGAAAATGGTGCAGGTTTTAATGATGAAGAAATTGATTATTCAGAACCAAGTTATACAAATATTGTTTTAACTGCAAAAAACAGTTCAATAAATTATTATGGATCTGTGACAATTACTTTTAACACAAACTTTAAAAAAACCACAGACCACAATATGACAAACTTCAAAGGTGGGACAGGTGATGGAGAACAATTTAATGCTATGCAAACAATTGAATGAGCAGTAATGAGTCAGAACAAGACTGCTACTAATTCAAGTTTTGACTTTTCATATGTGATTCCAAATGGATTGAACAATGCAATTCTTGCCGGTAAGAAAAATATAGTTTTGTCTTACCAACTAAGACCAAATAGCATTTCAACTTTTCAAAGTGTTTCAGCAACTGAACTTGAAAAAGCAAAACAAGTTGGAGATTTACAAACTCCTTTGTCATTGCTTAATGGTGCAGGAATTGAAAATAAAGATTTAGGAACAGCTAAATCAATTTGAGTACCTTTTGAATCTAGAAATTGATGAGGGTCTTGTGGAAAAAATGGTGATGGTTGAAATGTAACCTCATCATTTAAATATAGTGCAAAAATTGCAACTGAGAATGGGCAAAGTATTGTAAAATTTTCAATTGTTATAAGTACTAGTATGGCTGAGCACTCATCTTGTAGTACACTAAAATCAAATTATGCTGTCACAATTAATTCAATAGATATTAATTAATATGAGTAACTATTTTGATCCAGACAAAAACAATTCAGATTCTCTTGACATGGTTGATAATTTTAAATTAACAGATAGAGAAAAGTTTCTTCAAGATAGAGTTGACAGCATTCAAGGAGAAAGTTTAGAAAGTGAAAGTGCTCAGAATTCAAAAAAAACTAGTAAAAAATCACAACCCGATGATAAACCACCAAAATATAAACAATTAATTTTAAAAGCAGGTTTTAAAAACACTTTAAAAAATTTAGGTCAATTAATTGGACTAGGTTTTTTAGTAACTTCTGCCTTAATTTTGGGTTTGTTTTCAATTACAACAGCCTCAAGAATTCAAGCAGGATATAAAGATTTACAAACAGCTTCTGTGCAACATGATTTTGTGGTTGATATGAATAACACTACTCGAATTTATTTTAACCAAGATCAATGAATTGGTGGAGAAAACATTGATAATTATTCAAGTCAAGATTTATTTGAACAGTATTTAATTAATGTTTTATCAAGAAAAGGAATTACAAATGATAATGGACAAATTATTGGAGATAGTTTGTTCACTTGATCAAGAACAGAAGCAAGAACTTTTAGAAATTTAAAAAATGGTGAAAGAGATTTAAATGTTAAAGTAGTTTCAAAAACAGGTCATGTTGATGAAACTTATGCTGATTCAAAAGTTGAAACAGTCAATGTTGACAAAATAGTTTTAAGTAATGAAAGTCAAGATAAAATGTTTTCAACTGATAAAGTCAAAGCAGAACATGAAGTCATCTTACAACCAAACTTTGCCAAAGCCAATGGCATTAAAAGAGGAGACATAGTTAGGTTAACACCTGACAATTATGGAAGTCAATTATTGCTTAACCAAGATATTAAAGACTTACAGTTTGGCGGAAGCACAAGTATAAATGATGATGTCAATGGAATTGACAATTCAATTTATAAAGACCAACCCTGATTTCAAGTTATTGGTTTTGGAACTTCAATTGATTTTACTTATCCAATTACCAATGCCAAAACAAAAATCCCTAGTGCTTACCGAGACTTGGTGGCATATGTAGATCCAGGTGTTTTTGGATTAAAACTTGAAACAATTAAATCTGAACCAAATGAACAATTTAAAATTTATTCATCAGATTTAGCAGCTTCAAAATTAACAGTAGATTCAGAAAGTGACAAAGAGGTTTTTTTCTCTGGTAAATTCAAAAATAAATCTGCTAATTTTGATTCATATTTAAAAGCATTCAATCGTGAATGAGTTCGTTATGGAAATTTAAATACTGAAAATATTAAATTATTTTACAGTATTGATGACACTGAATATCAGTATTATTATCGAATTGCAGCTTACAACCAAGTAATTTGAGCATATTGAGTTTTTTCAATTATGCTAGTTATGCTATTGGCAATTATTGCCACCTTTACAATTGTGTTAATTGTAAAAAAACAAATTGATGAAGCAAAAACAAAATTAGGAACTTTCAAAGCATTAGGCTATTCAAACTTTAAACTAATGTCATACTTTGTTTCACTGCCAATTGTAATTTCGGTGGTAGGATTTGTTATTGCTTACATCTTAATATTAAGTTTACAAAATATTTATGTAAACTTATTTGGAAGTTACTTTAGTGTATTATTTAGGCCATTTGATGCCATTGCTTGGCAAGCATTCTTAGTTTTCTTCTTAGTTTTAGGATTAATGTCTTTAATTACTTTGATAATTGCTTACTTAGTAATTGAACAATCAGCACTAACCCTATTACAAGGAAACCTGGCAAAGAAAAATACTTTTATTGGTAGAGGTGTGAAACGAATTTTTGCTCGTGCAAATCCAAATATAAAATTACATGTAGCTTTATTAATTGGATCGACTGGGAAAATCTTAGCAACTGCTACAACCTTATTGGTTTCAACAGTATTAATTTCTGCAGTAACAATTATGCCAACAGTTATGGAAAAAAATAACCAAGGTGTTTTTGCTGGGTTAGATTATGATGATGTGGTTGAATATACTGAACCAATTTCAAATAATCCTGCTACCTTTATGAAAACTTATAACCCCAACAATGATGAAACTTGAAGTTATAACCAAAATAATAAAGTGACAGATATTAGTGAAGTTACAAATTCAACCCAGCAGTACATGACAGCTTACCCTTTAATTTATAACAGGGATAATTCAAGTTATGAGTATGATTCAAAAACAATTCTTCATGATTTGATGAGTAACAATATTAATAGTAATTACTATTCATACAATATTCCAGTGATTCAAGATGACAACTTCTTGAGTTATTACGAGATTGCTCGTAATAACTACACCAACTGAAAAGTTTTATCAACTGAATACTTACAAAAACTTGATGAATTAGAAATTCCCGATCGTGAAGCCGAAGGGGTTCCTTATAATGCAATTGCTACAATCACAAATCAGTGATTAGACTACAAGTATTTAATGAATGATATTGAAAGATTTGCTATTGCTTTAAATTCTAGAGGAACCACAAGTGGAGTTTTAAATGCTGTTAAAAGTACAGCAAACGAACTTCAAAACTTTTATAAAAAATATGTTAATGGAATTCCAATTCATGTCAATGATAAATACTTAAATACTGGTAAAACTGCACTAGATCTTAACAAAGTTCTAGCTGTGGATTATGATGAACAACTTTATGAGTTATCAACTAACCAAATTTATAGCGATTTAGAAGTTAAAACACCATTAAAATTAGCTAGTGTTGGAAAAGCAAATCAATTTTATGGTTCTTCATTAAGATCAGGTGAAGAGGATAATCAAAAGAGATGAAATTCACTGGTAAGTGAATTTGTAAAAACTAATTTTGATTTTGATTCACATACCTTAGAATTTGGTGGTGAAGATATTGCCAAAATTGACTTAAATGAAAGTTCATTTAGTTTACAAGACTATCAAAATTTTAATACAAATTTAATTTTATGATATTGAATTCATTTTGAATCAAAATTAGGTACAGTGTTAATGGAGGCAACATATCAAAACTCAAACAACACAGTTCAACAAAATATGGTTAGTGCTTTAGAACAAGGAATTAGCTATAACATTTCAACAAACATTGTACCCTATGATGAAACTTATGAAGAACTTGGAACAATGTTGAATGGAACTTTCCATACAAACACCCAGGAATTAAATTTAAAAGTCTATGGACTTGGAGATGAAAGTTCAGCAGTAGAGTTAAAAGACCACTCTGGACAAGATATTAAAGCAAATTTATTTAAAAATTTAGCTGATGGTTATAAAAATTATGTACCCATTATTATCAACCGAACAGTTGCAGAGAAAATGCAAGTTGGTGTTAGAGACACCATGGATATCTCCATTATGAAAAAAGTCTTAGTTGATGGTGAGAACCAAGAAATTGGTTTGGATGATGTTAAAATGGGAGTTCAAAAAAAATACAATTACCAAACTCAAACAACTAACAACATAATTGCAGAAGGACGAAAAAATTATTTTGCTTATAACTCAACAAACAGTGGTTGAAATTCTCAATCGCAAATTCAAACAGCTGCAATTAATGGTCACTCAATAGCATCTAAATCAATAGATGGTATTAACAAAGATAGTGAAATTCAAACAGCAGCAAATGATTCAAAGATTAAAAAAACCTTTATTGGTAAAAATAAAGAGTTTGTAATTGTTGGTATTACTGAGAATTATGGAGAATCTAAGGCTTGAATTTCAAATGACAATGCCAACAAAATTTTAGGATATGATCAAATTAAAAAATATTTCTTTAATAACTTCTTTATTAATGAATGAAGAGATAGTCCAGCCTTACTAGAAGGCTATGATGAAAATATTATGGGAGATATTAGTGAGAAAGAATGAAAAGACTTTAATGTTTACTTAAGCATTATTATGGAACAATGAGAGAATGCAGATTCTGCTAATAAGTACAATTCAACAGCAGATAATCCTTATGATGATTTTAAAAACACATTCTTAAATTTTGCTCCAGGAGATATTGATCCTCAAGCCTATGCCTTATCGGCTCAATATTTTTGAAGTATTTTTGAAAATACTTATCCTGTTTTTAATTATAAATATACAATAGGAAAACATTATGATGATCAAAACATCAATGCTTCAACCACGCAAGCATTTGGTGATTACAGTTCAAATGGTTTAGTGGGGTCAAGTGTTGTAACAATTGATGATACAGGGACTTCAACCATAAACTATACAGTAGGATATGGAGAAAACAGTTTAAAAAATGTTAACTCATTAAGTGACAAAAGAACTTTATTAAGACAAGTGGCAGTTATCTTAAAAGTAATTGTTTACTTTATAACTGCAGTTTCGCTGTTAATTTCCACAATTATTATTGTGATCTCCACAATTTTAATTATCCAAGAAAATTCCCAATTCATTGCTACAATGAAAATCTTAGGTTACACTAACCGGTATGTGATGATTCAAATTTTAGGAATTTACGTTCTTCCATTTATAACAATGTACGGTTTAGGATTTACTTTAGGATGGTTTGGTTTAAAAAAAGTTGTCGGATTTATTTCATCAAATTACACATTTGTAATTCCTTATACTTTTAGTTTTTGGATCCCAATCTCAGTTTTAGGGATTTTAGTGGCAATCTATTTACTAACAATTATTATTTCATTTAAACAATTTGTTAGAATCAAACCAATTGATTCATTAAGTACAAGTACTTAGAAAGGAGCAAATTATGAAAAAATTATTATCGATTATGGGCAGTTTTGCCTTAATTACATCCTCAACAAGTTATGCTGTTAGTTGTGGTTGAAGTGAAAACTATGATGATTTATTTGACACTGAAACCAAAACAAACCAGGGTGAATGAATTGCCCAAGGTTTGACTACAAGTATTGCAGCTTTTGAAAAACTAGCAATCTCTAACATAGTTATTGCAACTCCAATTCGCACAGCAAGAATTCAAAGTATTAATGAAGAACTTGAGTCAAACCGTAAACAAAATATAAGTGCTTTAGAAGCATATATTACCAAGGCATGTAATTTTCAAGGCCCCAATTTATCAATTGAGATTTATAATGATAACAGTTTTCAAATCCCTTTAATTGATGGTTATGATAACAATAATGTTAGTTTACAAGAAATTGATGTTAGAAAAGGAACTGCCACTGTAAATTTAAAGTACTTAAATAAAGTACTTTCAACTCAATCATTGAATTGAAATATTCCTGAATACGAGTTATTAGTTTCAGTTACAAACCTATTAAATACCAACAGTTATGCTGCTGTTGGAGATTATGATGTTAGCAAAATTGATATTCCTATTGTAGATCTTGCAAGTATTGGTTTCCCTTTAAAAATAACACTTGGAACTCTAAGTACAATGTTAACAATGCTAGGAGTAATTAGTGGACCAAATTCTGGGGGAGGAATTCCTGGAATTTCAGATATCATCAAACCAGTGTTAGAACCCATTAAAAATCTAACTAAACTTGATGTTCATGCCCTGGCTCAAGCTGAGCCAGGTGATAACACCTATATAAAGTTCAATCAGGACTTTAGAAATGGTTTAAAAGAAGTCTTGGCAGGAGTGGGAGATGTTTTAAAGAAATTTGGAATGGCAGATACTATTAGTTTACCTGTTGGTGAAGCTGGACAAGAAGTTCTGGTAAAAATTTCAGAAATTTTAGACCAAGATGTTTTTAAATTGGTCTCAATTGACACCAGTGCTTTTAACACTCAAGTAGTTAGTGATAGCACAACTATTGATATAGAGTTAAGTCTTGGTTCAAAAGGTAAAGATGGAGAATTAAAAATTATTGATTTACTTGCTAATGCAGCACCAAATCTAGTTAAAATTTTAGCAAAATTCTTAGATACAGATACTTATGATATCTCAAAGGGTGGTAGCCATAATATGGTATTTTTACTACTAAAAGAGCTATTAATTGATATGGATCCTGATTTAAGAACAATTAATGATAAAAACAATTCTCAAAATAGAAGTGCTGCAGCAGCCTATACAGGTTTAGATTCACTATTATTTAATTTGCTATTAGATTATAATAGTAAAAACAGAGCAAAAGCGGATGTAAATTTATACTTTAACTTAAAACTTTGAGTTACAGTGCCTGCGGTAGGAAAAACCAGAATTTTTGATGATTCACTAGAATCATTGTTAAGTAAAATCAACATAAATCCAGGACAAATTGTTTCAAAAATTATTAATACCATGTTTGAATTGAATGGTGCAGAAACAATTGACCTAAACACTGAATTTATTAGTCCAGATTTAAATATGACATTTATTCAAGAGGATGATTTAAATATGGATGAAATTATTGATGGTACTGATTTAAATGATGCTTTCAAATTCATTTTAAAACAATTTTCTGGAACGATTGCTGGAACAATTGCAACACAAGTAAATTCAGCAATTAATGGGGCACTACCAAGAATTTCATTGCAATCTCTTATTAATCTAAGTCCACAAATGATGTTAAAAGAATTAAACATTCCTGAAAAGTATTTAGATATTGCCTCAATTGAAATTGATAAGGCTAAATTTGTTTTTCAATTTTATAACCAAGATCAAAGTGAATGAGAATCACAAACCAAAGGAATTAGTGGTAATAAGTTTAATATCTATACAGGAATGAAGGTTAAACTAACAAAAGTAAGATTTAAAATTAGTTTTGAAACACCTGAAAATGGAACCTTTGTTTATTACACTAAAGATGATTTAACCTTTGACATTGTTTTTGCAGATACAGATTTATAAAAGTTAATCATTTTTATCAAATTAGATTTTAAAAACTCTACATGGTAGAGTTTTTTTGTGGTTTTGATTCAATAACTTAGATTTAATAAAGGTTAGATTAAGTTGATAAACTTGGTTTATTTAACAGAAAATGTTTAAAATAGTAGAGGATTAGTTTTTAAAATAAACTGATAGTTTTCAATAATAAATTGATTTATTTCAGTAAATACATTGTATTATTTTAAAAATAAGATAAAATAATCTAGTACTAATTTTAAAACCCTTTAAAATTAGGCAATATTTAGGATTGAATTGCAGATTTCTTTTTAAAGTTATTGAAAATTTGTAATAAATCTATATAATTAATATTGTTTTACCGGAGTATAGCTCAGCTGGTTAGAGCGCACCGCTGATAACGGTGAGGTCGGTGGTTCAAGTCCACTTATTCCGACCATTTAGAATATAAAAAGGCACTTCTTTTGAAGTGTCTTTTCTCTTAACACAGACAAGGAGGGGAAGTCATGAATTTACCAAAACAAATGAGTTCTGATAAAGCATTTCAAACAACTGTGGTTAAAAAAAATGGTAAAGTAAAAAGAAAGTTTTTAGCAAATAGATTATGATATAAAATTGCATTAACCATAATTTTATGATCGGTTCTTCAAGAGATTATCATGGCCTCAACTGACCTGATTGATAATATTTTTGTCAATATGCTTTTAGATGTTCATATTGATGGTTATGATGATTTCATAGGTTTTATCAAGAATAGTGGTTGAAATAATATCAGCCATGAACAATTGAAAGTTTTAGGTTTAGAATCACTTTATGGTGATAACATTTATTATTCACCTGGTCAAATTGGAGTGAATGGAGTTTCTGCAAGTAACCAACTTTTCATTTTAATGTTTGCTATGGTATCTGGGTTTTGTTATGGTGCTGGAATCTTTGGTGCACAGTACTATGGGGCTGGAGAATACCAAAAACTTAAACAAATCACTACCTTAAAAATTTATATAGTATTAACAATCACAATAATTTTTGTGATCTTAGGTATGCCTGGAATTGTAGAAAAAATGATTGGTTTCACTACACATCCTAAGTATGCGGAAGCCCCCACAGCTGCTTTAACTAATGGGGCCTCAACTGCAGAAATTCATCAAATGTACCAATACATCCAGTATCGTTTTGCCCAGTTAGCTACTGAGCAAGGTGTAAAATACTACTCAATAGTTTCTTTAAGTTATCCATTATTAACAATAAACTATGTGGCAATCACCGCTTTGCGTGAAACTCGCCGTCCATTTTATTCATTTGCAATGTCATTCATTGCTTTATTTGCAAATTTAATGTGCAATACTTTTTTAACTGCACCAACATTTGCTGGCTATAATGGTTTTGGAATTTTAGGAGTAGCTTTTGGAACAGTGGCATCTAGAACATTACAAACTGTTTTTGTAATTTCATTACTATCTATTAAAAGGTTTGAATTTATTCCAAGTTGGAGACATTTCAAAATTGATAGATTGATAGTGTCAAGTTCATTAAAGAAAACTTTACCAATTTTGGTAAATGAAACCTTATTTGTTTTTGGACAAGTTATGCAAGTTAAATTGAGATCTGAGTATTCAGTGGATTCATTAACTGCTAATGCAATGTATGAAACAGTTTTAATGGCTTTCTTTTCTCCAATGTATCATGGCTTAAATGCAGGTATTTCAACTCTTGTGGGGAATGAATTGGGAGCACAAAGCTTTGACAAAGCAAAATACAATGCCAAACAATTAATGCGTTTGAGTTTTATGATTGCAATTGGATTTATGGCAATCTTTAGTTGGCTTTCATTTTTCATTCCAGGTTTAATTTTTAGAGGTTCTTCAAGTGAAGCAATTCGCATTGGACAGTGAATGATTTTTGCCTATGCTATGACTTATCCATTTATTTTGTTAAACTCATGTGTTTACTCAATTCTGAGAGCTGGGGGCAATGTTTATAGTGCTTTTGCAATGGATTCAGGATTCAATTGAACCTTTCAAATTCCAACTTTAGCAATCTTGATTTTATTTAACTCTCATGTTAATGAAAGTAATGGTTTTGTAAAGTTAGACATCATTTATATTCATGTAATTATTTGTTTGTTTGAAGTGATGAAAACAATTCCAGCTCAAATTTTCTATCATAAGGGTAAATGAGTAAATAATGTAATTGGTGACAATGATCAAGATACTGAACAAACAATCAAAGCAAAACCAGCATTTAAAAACTTTAAACGAGAAAAAGTATAAGTTTTATACTTTTTTTAATCTTCAAGTAAAATTTTAGAAAAAATATAATAAAAAAAACAAAAAAAATTGATTTTCCTTGGTATTTTTCATTAAAAATGTATAATAAAATGGTATTAGAAAAGAGGTGGTAGTTTATGAGTATTCCTTCCGTCAGTTGCCATATATTTCAGAATATAATCAAAGAAAGAAAGGGTGCAAGTAAATTAGCCTCTTTATTTTTAAATGTCTAGTTTATCTGTACCCTTTTATAGAGGGAGATAAAAATGAACAAATTAGAAAATAAAATTGATGACAACAATAATAAAACTAATAAGGTTAGAACACTAAAAACTCCAAAGAAGAATTCTGTTCGAGACAACCTTAAAAACTTTACCAATGCTTCGCAAGAGCAAGTTTTAGAAAAATTCAATATTAAAAACTTTGGGTTGAATGAAGAAACAGTGGAAATCCAAAGAGAAAAATATGGTGACAATACTTTAGCACAAAAAAAGTTTAACTACTTTTTAGTGTTCTTAAAATCATTATTCACACCATTTAATTTAATTTTAATGGTGATTGTAGCTTTTAACTTCTACCAATGAAGTACAGAAGTTGCCAGTTCAACTCCAAAAGAGTGAATCCCAACTTTAGTTGGATGTATTATTATTTTAACAATGATTGTAATTAGTACTACAATTATGTTTGTGCAAGAGGTTCGTTCTCATTTTGTTATGAAAAGAATTTCTTTTGATAACAAGAAAACTTCAAAAGTTATCAGAGATGTTGACTTTAAGGTTGATGACATTGACAATGCTAACTCAATTAAGTTGATAAAACATGCTGAAAGCATTGATTCAGATGAACTAGTACCAGGGGATTTAATTTACTTATCAAATGGTGATTTAGTTCCTGCTGATTTAAAAATAGTGTGATCAAACAACTTGTATATCAACCAAACTTCACTTACAGGGGAATCATTCCCAGTTCAAAAAGGTGATACAAATGAACACACAGATTACTTAGAATACCAAGATATTTGTTATATGGGAACTAATGTAATTTCAGGTTCAGCCTTAGCAGTTATTGTAGCTACTGGTTCAAGAACTTATCTTTCATCAATTAATGAAAGAGTAACTCAAAAAAGACCAAAAAGTTCTTTTGAAAAAGGAGTTAAAAAAATTACTTTGTTACTAATTTCATTTATGTTAGCAGTAACACCAATTGTGCTTTTAATTTTTGTTGGAAGAACTGGAGCATGAAACAATAATGAAGAATGAATTAATGCATTAATGTTTACAGCATCAATTGCTGTTGGTTTAACACCAGAAATGCTACCGATTATTATTACTTCAAACCTTTCAAAAGGTTATGCAAAAATTAAAAAAGAAAATGTAATTGTAAAAAATCTAAATGCTGTTCAGAATATGGGAGCAATTGATATTTTGTGTACAGATAAAACTGGAACAATTACAAGTGGAGAAATTCGATTAGACAAAGTTCTGGACTTTACTAATTCAAAAAATCCACTGGTTGAAAAATTCTTATACTTAAATAGTTACTACCAATCAGGTTTCCACAATCCAATTGACAGTGCAGTAATGTTATCTACAAAAATTAGTGAACCTGCAGATATTGATGATTATGAAAAAGAATGAGAAGTACCTTTTGATTTTGAAAGAAAAATCCTTTCAGTAATTCTTTCAAAAAATGAACAAAAAGAAATCTTCACAAAAGGTGCTGTTGAAGAAGTTTTAGAAATTTGTAATCGTATTTCAATTAATGGAAACATTGAACCGATTACAGATAAACACAAAGAAAAAATTATTCAAAAAGTAAAAGAACTAAATATTGATGGTTACAGAGTTGTGGGGATTGCCCACAACGAGTTAGAACATGAAGATATTGAAGAAGATCTAATATTTTATGGATATGGAGCTTTCTTTGATGAACCAAAATCTACTTCAAAAGAAATTATTAAAAATTTAAAAGCAAAAGGAATTGAAACTAAAGTTTTAACAGGAGATAGTGAAGTTATTACTCGTGCAATTTGTAAAAAAGTTGATTTCACAATTTCAGGTTTATACACCGGAAAAGATATTGATGAAATGAGTGAAGAACAACTTGCAAAAGTTGTTAGAAAAGCTAATGTCTTTGTAAAACTAAGTCCAATTCACAAATCAATGATTATTAAATCTTTAAAAGAACAAGGTCATGTTGTTGGTTTCATGGGGGATGGAATCAATGATGCACCAGTTTTAAGAGAATCAGATGTTGCTATTTCATTTGCTGAAGCATCAAGCATTGCTCAAGATGCAGCAGATATTATTTTAGTTGATGACTCATTGCTGCCTGTTGAAACTGCAGTTCATGAGGGAAGACACTGTTTAGCAAATATCTTAAAATACATTAAAGTTACTATAGTTTCAAACTTTGGGAATGTAATTTCAGTAATTGTAGCTTTATTTATTACAATGGTTGAACCAATGAAACCACTACACTTACTACTACAAAACTTATTATATGATATAGTAATGTTTGCCTTTATCTTTGATAAAGTTGATAAAAAATTCACTGACTCACCTAGACCTTTAAGAACTAAAAATATTATTTGGTTTACAGTCATAAATGGTCCAGTCAGCTCAATCTTTGATATCTCCACATTCTTAGTATTAGTTTATGGCTTTAAAATTGCAGAACCGGTATTTAACGCAGCAGGATACCAGAAAGCAACCAACCAACCAATGTTTAATGCTTCATGATTCTGTGTTGGGTTAGCCACTCAAACTGCAGTTATGCAAATGTATCGTACTGAGAAAATACCATTTATTCAATCAAATGGATCATGGCAAGTTATTGCTTCAACCATTATGATTTGTTTATTTGCAATCTTGATTCCATTTACTCCAATTAGTGAATTTGTGGGTATGGAAACTCCACCATATGTATTCATTCCAATTGCAGTTGGTTTTGTCTTATGCTATATGGTATTGGCACAGACTGTGAAAATGGGATATATCAAAAAATTCAAAGAATGATTATAGTGAGAAAATTAAATATTACTTTAAAATACCTAAATTATGACATTTGGGTATTTTTTTTCAAAAATTTTCAAAAATAATTAAAAAAAACAATGATATAATATAAAAGAAAGGGGTAATTAATGAATATGAAAGTATTAGCATTTAGACTTTTGAATTGAAAAAAGTTTAGTAAATGTTAATGTACAGGGACAATGAAGTAAATTACAAATAGTGAGAGTTTAAGAAAAGACACTATATATTGAAAGTGATTAAATGATTATAAATATTACAGTGCTAAATTTGTGGGGTGGTTACTGTGATTTGAAGTTCTTAAATGAACATTGTCTCACAAGAATATTAATACATTTTGTAATGGTTTAGTATTCACTCATAATTTCATATGAAGTTAGGTATTATTAAGATGTTAAAAATTATAGACTTACAAAAAAAATATAAAGATTTTGCATTAGAAATTGAAAACTTAGAAATTAAAAAAGATTGTATTATAGGACTTGTTGGAATGAATGGTAGTGGTAAAACCATATTAATGAAATCAATTTTTAATTTAATCAGATTTAATAAGGGTCAAATTTTGATTGATGGAGATAATCTTTTTAAGCAACAAAACTTAAAAAGAATTGCTTTTTTCCCAGATCAAAACACAGTTCCATTAGATTTAACAGTCCAAGAATACTGACAATATATTGCAACCTTAGTTAATTTATCAACTAAGGAATTCAAGATTAAAGAAGAAAAATCAATAAAGTTAACAAAGCTTGAAAAATTATATAAAAAGACTATCAAACAATTGTCAAGTGGTGAAAAGAAGAGAGCAATTATGGGTTCAGTCCTACTAACTGAACCAGAGTTAATTTTCTTTGATGAACCAACAGCAAACCTAGACATTAATGCTACTGCAGAAATGTTAGAAATCATTAAGCAATTAAGTAGCATTGGGGTTGGTATTTTTATCACAAGTCATGATGCTGAAGAAATGCAAGATTTAATCAACCATCTAGTTTTGATTAAGGATGGGAAAATTTTATATGATCAAGCTTTTGATAAAGGTAAAGAAAAACTTGTAGACATTTATAAAAGCTTTTACAAAAACCAAGATGCAATAAATCCCGAATATATTAAGGATATTTATGCAAAAAACTAATTCGTGAACTAATTTTAAAACTATTTTTAGTTTAAACTTTAAAGCTACAGTTTTAAAAAGTAAATTATGAATAATTTTATTAGTATTTTTGGGATTAAATTTAATTTGACAAACTACAAATACATTAACAGTAGCAAATGTCCACAACTTTTGAAGCCAAATGACTAGAGCTTGATTCATTTATATTATTTTTGCAAATAACTTTTACTTGTTGTTTGTTGGCATTTTTATGTCTAAAAATCTATTTTTTTCAAGTTACACTAGACACTTAATGGCAATTGAACGTCGCTTGGGTTACTCATTAAATGTTATGTTTTGACCAAGATTTTTAAATATTGTCAGTGTCATTGTTGTTACAAATCTAGTTTTAGCCAGCATTGGGGGTTTGACCTTAATAAATTCAGGCGAACTAACCCAGTTAGTTTTTACCAAAACAACTTTACCATACCTTGTCATAATCTTAACTAGTTTAGTGTTAATTAGTTTTGGATTATTGATCTATAGTTTCTTTAAATTTACTCTTGCAACTTGAACCACAGCATTATTTTGTGTGGCATTACTAATTATTGTTAATGTTACAGCTGTTAGAAGTGAATTCAAAGATGGAAACATAAGTTATAGTTTACATCAAATAGAAAAAGGTAATGAATTTTACCAAGCAGCTAATGCAAGTGGTCTTGATGAAATTTTTAATGCTGAAAACTTTATTAAAACAAGTCAAAAATATTTACTTGGAGAAGAGTCAAGTTATCAGTTTCAATCAATAAATGAAGCTTATAATTCCTTTTTGTTAAAATCAAAAGAACAGTTTTTGCATTTTTACAAAGCTGGTCAAGTGTTAAACTTAACTATGATCTATGAAGAAACTACATTAGAAAAACCAATTTTAGAAACCTTAAATCCAGAGTTGTTTGCTTTTTTTGAAGAATTGCATTTAAATTTAACAGATTATCAGAGTAAATTTACTTTTGAAAATACACCATTTTCATCAACACAATTAAAAAAAGTTGAAATCATGGATTTACAACCAATTTTAAATCACTTGCAAACCAAAACTAGTTTTTGAAGTAAATACCAAAAGCTGTTTGAAGTCTTAACTCAAAATATTAAATTAAACTTTATCTTTGATGCAAACTGAGTTAATGCCAATAATACTTATGTCTTAGAGGATGGAGGTATTAGTACAAGACTTATGAATTTATTTGAAGTAAACCCAACATTTTTACAAACTAAAATTGATGACTTTTACAAGCAAGTACCTGAATTTATGGTTCTGGCCCAAACTTTCATGTCTAATTGAAAAAATTGTATGGAAAATGGAATTATTTTAAATAATATTGAGGCAACAAGTTTTGACGAGATAACTTTCATTGATGAAGTTGAATTAACTAAAAAACTTAATTCAATGAAATTAGCAACAGTTTTTAATGTTTCTACTTTTTGATCATTACTTAATTCAACAAGTAGTTGAACAAATATTTACTTGCCAGTATTTGCAGACCCATATACATTTACTTCAAAAGCCTGAGATTATACAGGATTTGAAAAGATTTATGACAAAGATAATTATCCAGATAAAATTTATCAAGAATCATATCTTAAAGATGCTAAATTAAAAGAGGTGAACTGAAGAAATACTGCTTTAATAATAGTTTATGTACAAATAATTGCTTATGGTCTTATAATGCTAGGGGGATGTTGATGAAAATTCAGAAAAGCTTATTAGTTTCTAAAAGCCAATGTTTTAACTTTTTAAAGTTAATGCTACTAAACTTTAAAAAACTTAGTCGTGATTGAAGGTTTTGAGTAATTCAGTTAATTTGTTTGGCAGCTAATTTTTACTTTTATTGAGCTATTTCAAATAGTTTAAGTAAAATCCCTCGAGTTACAGAATCACAAATCTACATACTTTATTATGTTGTCAATTCAATTTTGTTATTTGCTTGAAGTTTTTGAATATGTTCAAAATTATTTAGCAAAACCAACGCTGAAAATTTAATGCAACTTGAGTTAAGATATGGGTTTAGTGTGAAAGCAATATTTTGGGTGAGACTATTGCTAATTTGAATTATTGGATGAATCTTCTTACTAGTAAGTTCTTTACTTAGTTTAATTTGACTTGCCTCAGCAGGGTGAATGCAACTAGTTTATTTTAATTGAGTTACAAAACATTTGTTAATTTGGTTAATAACTTGACCAACTTTGACTTGCCCTATCTTATTTTTAGTAGTATTTTTTGGAACTAAAATGACAGCCTTGTTTGGAACAATTCTTACAATAATTTTTAATTTAATGGTATTTATTGAACCAAGTATCAATATTAAAAATAGAAATGAAAATAACAAAATTATTGCAACCACAAATTTAAAACTAAATTTTGGTTATGACTTTTACCATAAGTTTGCAACAAGTTTAGCTGACACACAATTATTTACACCAACTGATTTTGCAACCAAAGTTAAACCTTATACTATTGCTGATAAGGCAAGTTTTTATGATTCATATAAAACAGCACCTCAAATTTATGAAGTATTTATGTGTGGTGATGTTTTTAAGCAAAATGCTGCACAAGAATACATCCTACAAGAACTCCACAGACCATTATTTGATGTATTGGATGCTTTTAAAGAACTAGTGCTGACTGCCAGTGAAAAAACACCAGATTATAACCACTGATTTAATGCAGAAGAAACCAAAGAATTGGTTTTACCATCAGCCAACTGATTAAAAACTTTGATTGTAAAAGACCAAGCCTTTTACAATAAATTTGGTTCACTCTTTTTATATTTAGACAGTTTAAAAGAGAGTTTTTATTACTTAGATTATTTTTTTAGACCAGAATGTTCAAGTCAACAAGTTGCAGATGATTTTTATGAAAACTATAGTCAGTTTAGAATTTATAGTAATTTATTAACAAATATTTGAGTTTATGCAATGCAAAATCCCCTAACCAATGCTGAGATTGAAGTTTACAAGGAACCAAGTCTGCCAATCTACCCATATGGTTTGTATCCAATCAACTATAAAGATTATCAACATCATAACAATATTGGATTATTACTTGGTTTTTTAAATCCTTTTGGTTGATCAAAACTAAGAGCACAACCACTTTTAGAAAATAATTTTGTTAGTGAGGCAATTAGTACTCAGTTTTTATATAATTCACCAGTGTTAGAAAGTTTTGATTTGAGTAGTATCCAAAAAGAGATTGATGCCTTTCAAAATGGTGATTACCAAAATGAATTTTTAAATTTTGATTTGCAAAATTCATTTTTTACTAATGATGCTCTCAAACCTAAAAGTAATCTGATTTGAGTTTTAGTAATGGTATATTTATTGCAAGTTGTCATAATCACATGAACAATAATGGTTAGTTATAAGAAATTTAATTATAAATTGCAAAATTAAAAATTAAATTATGACTTAGGTCATAATTTTTAATAATTTTAAAGCACTTACGTATTTTGAGAGTATAATAAGTGCGAATAATGATAATTAATAGTACTGAGGAAAAAAATGAGTAAATTTATTTCAAAATTATGTCAGATGATGTTAGTTTTAATTTGACTACCCCATCATCTACAAGTCAAACACTATTCTACTAGTTTTAAATTTAATTTTGTCATTACTAAAAAAAGACTTAGACAAATGTTTTCAAGATACTTTTTGAAAAGAATTTTAAAAAAACCTAATGTTATTATGACAATAATTTGTACTAGTAAGCCATTTAAAAATTACTATAAAATGAATGCAGATATCAAAGGAATTGCAAAAATAAGAGAAATCAAAACTTTGCAAATCACCAGAATAATGTCAAACCCTCCAAAAGTTCATCAATAATTAATTAACTTAGAAGGGAAAAATATTATGATTTCAAAAATTATATTTATTAAATTTACAAATCAACAAACAATGAGCAAGCAGTTAAAACGGATTTTTAAAAATGACTTTAAAACAAAGTAAAAAGCAAAATATCTACTTTAAAAAAGAAAGTATTAAAAAATTTGTCAATATTTGAATGACAATAATGTTTGTGATTTGTGCAATAGGTTTTATTTTAACTTCATTTAATGATATCGATTTATTAATCAGTGATTGATTGGATCCATTGATGTATATTGAGTTTTTTAGAGCTTGACAAGCATTGATGGAGGTACTAGGAACTCACTTTGCAATTTGAATCTTATTTATTTGCTTGGCAATTTGAGTGGAAAGTTATTACATTCGTCTAAAGCATGGTGTATTTGGAAATAATAAATTTAACAAATACATGAAGCACAATGCTCAATATTATCTTGGTGGAGTTTATGCACTTTATATAATTATTCGAGGTATTTTATACGTTTGATGATTAACTACAATTTGAAACTTAGATATGGGTTGGGGAAAGGGTTATGATGCAAAAAGTATGATGTCAATGTGCTGAAGGTTTAGTTTTCATTGTCTAGCACTTTTAATTGAAATTGCTCTAGTTAGTTTAACTATTTATTGGTTTAGAAAGTCTTTCAGAAATAAAAAATTACTGTTAACTTCAAACCATTGATTTCAAGCCTTAAAGGTATTTATGTTTTTTTTCTATTGTTATGTAATGATTTGATTTGCCAAACATTTTTTTGGTAGGCCATTTTACTTTTCTGTTGAGTATGACCGAATGCATGCACAAATGCTTGAAATGGGTTGACATGAATCAACAAATCCTAGTGCATGACAATGACCAAAATTAGATAACATTCCTAAATATACCCCTTGGTATATTCCCAATAACCTTGGTGCAAATTTAAAGTATTGGTTTGCAGCAACACCATATCATGACCCTAATCAAGATCAGTATTGAAATATGGATTTTCCATCTGGACACACAATTGAAACGGCAATCTTAGTTTCAATGTTTTCATTACTTTGAGGAAACAATGAAAAGACTATGAGAAAAGCAACTTTTTTAACAATATTTTTTGTTTTAATGGTTTTTTGAATTAATATGATGTTTACTATGGTTTACTCACGCTTCCATTGAGCAAGTGATGTATTATTTTCTAGTTTATATGCAATTGTGGTTTGAAAACTAACAGTTTATTCGGTTGAAAAACTTGTCTTAAAAATTAATTACAAAATCAATTACCAAGTTAATCATAAATTTAATCAAGGATTTTTGATTACTTGCAAAAATGGCAAAGATGCTTGATTTGCGGTTTACTTTAATGCAAATTATGTTAAATTAGCAAAAATTAAGAACTTTGAATCTAATGTTTTAAAAATAAGTAAGTTAAAAAAAATTTATTGTGTTGATAAAATGCAAAGAAAGATAACAACCGCTAGTAAAACTAAATTAGTAACTCAAACTAAAAAAGACAAAAATGGCTAAATTAGTAT
This sequence comes from Spiroplasma clarkii, assembly GCF_002795265.1. Taxonomy (NCBI): domain Bacteria; kingdom Bacillati; phylum Mycoplasmatota; class Mollicutes; order Entomoplasmatales; family Spiroplasmataceae; genus Spiroplasma; species Spiroplasma clarkii. The sequence goes on along the minus strand of NZ_CP024870.1, from coordinate 1,356,323 downwards.
TATTTGAATCTTGGTGAAAATTAATCTTTAATAATCAAGTTTATAGTCTAAAACTTTTATAGCCATTAGAAACTTTAGTAAAATAGTTAATTTTAAGTTTTAGAATCTGTTTTTATTAGTAGAAATCATTAGATTTCTACTTTTATTTATATAGATTAAGTTTTTATAATATTTAATCCACTTCCTATCAATTTTTGACCAAATACTCAAAAAGTTTCAAACTAATATTAATTTATTCATAAGTTTTATTGAATCCATAGAAAAAGTTTTGTATAATTAATGTGTAGTAAGAAATGAATAGTATGAAATAAGAAAAGAGGAAAGACATGTTATTTAAAAAAATGTTAAATTTTTATCGTCTACTTCACTAGTGACATTTTCTGTAATGTTATTTACATCGAATCTAAAAACTGAAGTAGATAGTTATCAACCAACAGTTATAGAGACAAGTGATATTTCAGATATTTCAAAAAAACTTGATGATGCCTTTAGTGAAATGTAAGCAAAAACAATGTATCCAATGAGCTGGTTGATATTTTTGCAACAAATGAATTTTCCAACTCAATAATAGAAGCTGTTAATCAAGGTTTTATTTTGTTAGATGTAACAAAGCTAATACCAAATGATTCATTTATGAATACAAATAAATCTACAAATTTAGTAAATTTCAGTAGGAGCAAACAAACTAAATCAACAAAAGATTTTTGAACCAAAACATATTGAGTATTGATAAAATTAAATTATTTAAAGAAAGAGTCAGGTAAGTTTGTGTAAGGAGTGAAAACAATGAAAAAAATACCAAAAACAAAAATCGAAAAAATTGCAATTACTTATAATATTATCATAATTGTAATTGCTTATATTATTATTGCATATGGTCCACCAATGATTGTCCAACTAATGATTGATCGTCAAGTACCAATTGAAGAAATAATGAATTTAATACTTAGGGTTTTACCATTAATTAGTGTGATATTTATTTATTCAATTGTTGTAACTACTATTTTAACAATAAATATTAGTCGTAAAAGATATGAGAAGATGTATTATGAAGACATCATGAAATGAATTGAAGCATCAGTACTTATAAATTCATCAATTATTTTTATACCTTCATATATGTTGAATCGCAAAATTGTAAAAAACCTTGATAAAAATAATGCAAAACAAAAACCTTGATATTTTTTATCACATTATCATACCAAAGCTTTAGATTTTGTAATTCTTAATCAATTATGATTGATTCTTTTAGGTTTAACAATTTTGGCAATAGTTATTCAATCAAGTTTAGTAGTTGTAAATATTGTTGGCTATGTTATTTTATTTTTAATCTTTTATATTCCATTCACTGTGGGATTGGTAGTTTTTTTGCAAAAATTTAAAGAGTTAACTTTAATGACAGAAGTTAAATTTAATGTACTTTTTACTGTGTTAATTTTTCTGATACCAATTTTTGGTGGAGTTTATTTAATTGTAAAGGTTAAACAAACTGCTAATTGATTAAAATTTAAAGCTCAACAAGAGACACCAGTTTAACTCAACAGTAGGTTTTAGAATTTGAATTTTAAAATACAATCATGTGATTGTATTTTTAGTATAGTAACACTATTTATTAATGTAAAAAGTTTTAAAAACTTACTATTTTTACTTGCATTAAAGTAACTTTAATGCAATATAATTAAAATGGTTTTACATAATAGAAAGAAGCAAAATATATGAAATTAAAAGATTATAAAAATGTACAAAGTTTAGTAAATCTTTCAAAAACAGAGCTAAAAGAATTATCTACTGATGTACGTGAAGCCATACACCAAGAGGTGTTAGCAAATGGGGGACACTTAGGAAGTAATTTAGCAATAGTAGATTTAACAATCTCCTTATTAAAGCATTTTCAAACAGATGCTCATTATCTATTTGATACAGGTTATCAAGCATATGCATTTAAGTTATTAACAGACCGCCAAGATGTTCTACAAAATATGCATAAGCGCATTGGTTATAGTGTTTTTCAAGAAATTAAAGAGGGTGATCCCTATTCAGGGGGGCATACATCTATTTCTGCAGCTTGAGCTAGTGGTTATAAAAAAATCTCAGATAAGTTAGTAATTGAAATAATTGGGGATGGCTCACTAGCTACTAGTGTTGGACTTGGAGGAATGCTTAATTTTGCTGGAGATGATACACATAAAGGTTTGTTCATTTTAAATGATAACAAACAAGGAATAGGTATTAACAAATTTAACTATTTAGATTGAGAAAAAATTGCTAAAGGAATGAATTTTGAATATTTTGAAGTTGTTGATGGTCATGATTTTGATCAACTACAAGCTGCTTGGGAATTCTTTGCCAAAGCAAAAAAAAGTGTTTTTGTTAAAGTAAACACAATTAAAGCCTATGGTTTAAAAGCACCAAATCCAGATCAAGCACTACATTATTATTCACTTTCAAAAACCACACCAGGAATTATTTCACCAGTAAAAGTAATTGTTGAAGAAATGGATAAACTTTTACAGGATAAAAATGCAGTTTTGTTTAGTGCAGGAATGATGTATACTTACAACTTAGTTGAACTACAAAAAAAATTTCCCAATCAGGTTTTTGATACAGGAATTAGTGAAGAAATTGCTTTAATTGAAGCTGCAGCTGCAGCCAATCAAAATAAAACAGTTTACTTTATGGTTTATTCAAGTTTTGCCCAAAGAACTTATGATCAGTTTGTTCATGATGTGGTGCGAAATAATTCAAATATCAATATTATTATTACAGGTGCAGGTCACCAAAGTATTGGGGATAGCCATCATGGAATTTATGATTTAAATATGTATAACATTTTTAAAAATGTAAGAAGCTATCAACCCTCATCAACTGGAGAATTATATGCAGCCATTGCAGATCTTTCAAAACATCAGGGAATTAAATTAATTAGATGTGAAGATGATATTTTGATTGATTCAAAACAACCAAATATTAATCAGTGAGACTATGAAGTTAATCTGGATGCTGTAAAAGTTTTAATAACTTATGGACGAAGTTATTACGATTGAAAAAAATTTATTATTGCCAATAACTTACCTTTAGGATTAGTTAAAGCTACAACCTTGAATCCTATTGATGAAAAACTACTGCAAAAATTAATCGCTGAAAATAAACAGTTATATACTTATGAGTTAGTTATGTACAAAAATAACTTGGCTGCAAACATTCGTGAATGTTTTAAAACAAGTATTATTAAGGACTTTGCTTTTAGTCAAATCACTATTGGTAGAGCAGATCTAAATGAAATCTTAAAAGAAAATCATCTAGATTTGGATTATGTTAGTCAAACTATTTTAGCAGATAAGTAATGTTGCAATTTGCTTTTTCAAAGAAAACTAGTTAAGAAACTAGTTTTTTTGCTTATTTTTATTAAAGTGTCTTATTTCTGAGATTAAAAAGTAAATTTATTGTAAAATATCTAAGTATGAGAGGTGTAAAATATGGAATTTTCACATAAGAAAATAGAAAAAAAATGACAAAAATATTGGGAGGCAAAACAGACTTTTAAAACTACCCAAAACCATGATAAGAAAGCCTATGTTTTGGATATGTTTCCCTATCCAAGTGCTGCAGGTTTGCATGTAGGACACCCTAAAGGTTATACAGCTACTGATGTTTTTGCAAGAATGCGTAGAATGCAAGGTTATGATGTTTTACACCCAATTGGGTGAGATGCTTTTGGTTTACCAGCAGAACAGTTTGCTTTAAAAACTGGAAATGACCCAAGAGAATTTACTGCAAAAAATATTGAAACATTTAGAAAGCAACTAAAAACCTTAGGATTTAGTTATGACTATAATAAAGAAGTTAACACAAGTGATCCAAATTATTATAAAATTACCCAATGAATTTTTGAACAATTGTATAAACAAGGCTTAGCAGAAATTAGAAATGCCAATGTTAATTGATGTGAGGAACTAGGAACAGTTTTAGCCAATGAAGAAGTTATCCAAGTGAATGGGAAAATGGTTTCTGATATTGGTAATTTTGAGGTTGTAAAAAAACCAATGCGCCAATGAGTTTTAAAGATAACAAATTATGCAGATCGTTTGTTGGCTGGACTTGATGGTTTAGATTGACCAAGTTCAGTTAAAGAACTACAAAAAAATTGAATTGGAAGATCTGAGGGTTTGACAATTAACTTTAAAATTAAAGATAGTGAAACTATTGTTCCAGTTTTTACTACAAGAGCTGACACTATTTTTGGAGTTTCATATGTGGTTTTAGCACCAGAAAATGAAAATTTATTAAAAATTACAACTCCAGATAAACTTAAAGTTGTTCAAGAATACATTGACAACACAAAAACAAAAACAGATGTTGAAAGACAAGATAATTCAAAAGAAAAAACTGGGGTTTTTACAGGGGCAATGGCTGCAAACCCAATAAATGGGGAACTAGTTCAGGTTTGAACTGCAGATTATGTTTTAAATGATTATGCCACAGGAGCAGTCATGGCAGTGCCAGCACATGATGATAGAGACTGAAAATTTGCAAACAAGTACAACTTACCAATTAGGTTTGTAATTGCTACAAAAGATGAAAGTAAAGCCTTTGTTGGCGAGGGTCAACACATAAATTCTGATTTCTTGAATGGTTTACAAAGAGTTGAAGCAATTCAAACAGTTTCAAAAAAACTAGTGGCAGAAAAACAAGCAGAAGTTAAAGTTAACTATAAACTTCGTGACTGGTTATTTTCTCGTCAAAGGTTTTATGGTGAACCATTCCCAATTTTGTTCCTAGAAAATGGTGAAATAGCTTTGGTGGATGAAAAGGATTTACCACTAACTTTACCAAAAACTGATTACATCAAACCAAGTGGTACAGGGGAGTCACCCTTGGCAAACATAAAAGAGTGAGTTAATGTTGAGTATAAGGGTCAAAAAGCTGTTAGAGAGACTAATACAATGCCTCAGTGGGCTGGATCATGTTGGTATTATCTAGCCTATATTTTAACCACAAGCCCTAATGAACTAATTGATATTACTTCAACTGAGGCTATGGAATTATTTAAAAAATGATTACCAGTTGACCTATATATTGGTGGTCAAGAACATGCTGTTTTGCATTTATTGTATGCTCGTTTTTGACATCAGGTTTTATTTGATTTAAAAGTAGTTCCAACTCCTGAACCATTTCAAAAGCTAATAAATCAAGGAATGATTTTAGCAGATAATGGTGAGAAAATGTCAAAATCAAAAGGTAATGTTATTAATCCAGATGAAATTATTGACTCACATGGTGCAGACACTTTAAGACTGTATGAAGTCTTTATGGGACCATTAGAAGCATCATTACCTTGAAGTTATAAAGGTTTAGATGGAGCAAGAAAATGACTTGATCGAGTGTTTAGAATGTTTGAAGTAGTGAAGTTAACTACAAAAAACAATCACAATTTAGACTTTGTTTATAATGATGCTGTCAAAAAAGTAACCCAAATGATTGAAGATTGTAAATTCAACACTGCAGTTTCCCAATTAATGGTATTTGTCAATGCAGTTTACAAAGAGACTGAACCAGTTTATGATGTTTACATCAAAAACTTTTTAAAAATGCTTTCAGTTTATGCTCCACACTTAGCAGAGGAGTTGTGGGAAAAAATTGGAGAACAACCAAGTGTTTGTTTACAAGCTTGGCCAATCCATGATGAAGCTAAACTTGTGTTAGATAAGGTAACTATTGCTGTACAAATTAATGGTAAACTTCGAGCAACATTTGAAGCTGTTAAGGGTCTTGATAAAGTGGCAATTTTAAATGAAGCTAAAAAACTTAAAAATGTTGCTGAACAAGTTGAAGGGAAGACTTTATTAAAAGAAATTGTAGTACCTGACAAAATTGTTAACTTTGTTATTAAATAAATGCATAACCAAGTATTAACCATCAACTAATTACTAAAATGATTCTTTAAGTAGATGCTGTGATAGAAATTTAGTCACAAATTATACAAAAAGAATTTTTTTATGCTAAATATTGATTTTTTTTAAAAAAAATTAATATTAATATATATGATGGTTCAGTGATGACATCATATGCAAATATTAATAATTTAAAATATTAGAAAGTGAGTTTTGCAATGAAGAAAAATTTAAGTCTACCCGGCACTACAGTGATTACTTCAACAGAACTAAATTTATCAATTTTAAGTGTATTATTAAGCATAAATATTTCAAAAACAGAGGTTTTACAATTAAAAACTCCAAGAGCTACCAATGCATCATTTCAAGCATCAATGATTTCAGGACTGGACTATTATAAATAGTTTTGTAGGAGGTATATTTTATGTATAGTATAGCTTTTACATTCATACCAGTACTATTGTTATCATTGATTGAAATTTTAATCGTAAACCTTATGCTTAATTTAAAAATTAAATATGTTAAAATTGCATTTAAAAATGAATTAACTGTGGATTTTCCTATAATTTTAGCTGATGAAAAAAAATACCTGTTCACAAATTTTTATGTGATAGGTACTCTAGTAACCATGTTGTATATTGGTCTTTGTTTTATGCCAATGCCAACTTCTACTGACTTTGTCTTGTATATAACAATATTGTCTTGAATCTATTTAATAACAATTATAGTAATTATTTGCTCAGCTGTATTCTTTAATAAAAGATTAAAAAACATTAAATTTTTTAGTAAAGCAGAAGTTGTAGAATTTTTTAAAAATTCAAAAAATTCTGGGGACATAGCACTAAAATACAAGTCATTTAAAGTACTTATTGAAAATCATGATAGTCCATACAACAGAGTATTACAGTTTCATCAAAAAAAATTAATAAAAAAATTAGATGCACTTAGAAATAGTTCAAATGAATATGAAAAATTCAAAATCTTTTTAGATTATTTAAGAATCAACAGTCATTATTTAAATAAACTTCAAGTTATGGATTCAACATTGTTGTTAATTGATGAAAAGGAAACTGCATTATCAAGTTTAGAAAAGGTAATTATTGATAACTTTTGATCACTAGCATAAATATTGTCCTGATAAAAGCAGTTATTTTCTAATTTGAAAATATTAACTTGAAATTGAATAGATTAAAAAGCATTTTTGAATGCTTTTTAATTTGCTTTGTTAATAAATTCTTTGAGTTTTAAATGGATTTTACATTATTATAGAAACTAAGAATAAAAATCCTAGCATTTTTTTGCTAGGGTTAGTTATCTGACAATTTACTTGGAAATGTGAAAGTCAATTTAGTCAGGTTTGTTAATTTGACTAACAACAGCAATAAAACCAATTGCTGCTTTATAATTTTTAAAAACTCGATACATTGCTTTAAACTGCTGCTTGTTTTCTTTTTTGTGTGCCCGAATAATAATTTTTAAAGTATTTAGCAATCCTTCATCTTTAATCATTCCTATTGGATTCAATAATGTGGCTCTACCACTTTTGATTGCTAGGTTATGAAATCCTGCTTTTTTAAAGATTTGTTTTCATTCAGCAATAGTTCTTGGAACAACTTGTAGGTTAATTGCTTTTGACAATTCTGCTGAAATTAGTTTTTGTAATTCTAGATCATCAGTTAAAAAGCAAATATCATGGGTTAATAAGATACCATTATTTTTTAAAACTCTTTGGTACTGTTGCAAAGCCAAGTGTTTACTTTCATCATTTAACATTGTTAACATTGCTTCATTAAGAATTATATCAAATTGATTATCCTTAAAATCTAGCATCAAAGCATTACCTAGAGAAAAAGTTAATTTAGATGCTAAATTGGTTTTTCTTAGTTTTTCTTGTGCTTTTAAAATGGCATTTTTATCTCTATCAATTGCAGTAATGTGGCACTTATATTTTTTTGCTAACATAAAAGAGGTTGTCCCAATATTGCAAGCTACTTCAAGAATTTCTTTATTAATAAAATCTGCTTGTTTTAATAATCAATTAGTTGCTTTTATTCCACCTGGACGTAACCTTTTTTTACCAAGTTTTGCTAAAAAGGTATGTCCAATAATTTTTGCCATTTTATTGGTCAAAACTCACAATTAATAACATTTTAAGATCTTCAGTGGCATGGACAGCATGAACCATTTGAGCTGGTTTACAATACTTTGTTCTTTATGAAGGTGATATTCTTGATCTGCAATAGTAATTTTTGCAGTTCCTTCTAAAACAGTCACCAAAGCATCTCCAACTGAGGTGTGTTCACTTAAACCTTCATTTTTAGCAATAGCAAATAAAGAGATATTTGTTAATTTTGATTCTAAAATTGTTTTACTAACAATTTGACCAGTTGCATTCTCAACTAGATTTTTTAACTCAATGACTTCTTGTAAATTTAAATTTTTTAACATTTTTGTTTAATTCCTTTCTGATACTCACTTGTTATATTCATTTTAACTATTTTTTATAAAAAATAAATATTAATTTGGTAATTTAGTAACTCACTTTTAAAGTGAGTTACTAGGTAAACCTACAGCTTTTAACTGTATGAAATTATTATATATTTTTTAGTCTGAAAATCACCATAATTCCTATTTAGTTTTTAACTGCAATAATTGTTTTAATGACAAAAGACACTAGGTTATTGACTAAAAAATTCTTGACAATAACAAACCACAATGCTATTTTGCATTTAGTTGTAATTGGTGTGAAATTCCCTAAAAATTAATTACAAGATATAACTTGGTTTTAAAACCCAAGTTTTTTTGATAAAAATACAAAAATAACATTAACCTTTAATAGTTGGTGATTTTATTGGGTTTTTAGCAGTTGTGATATAATAAGAGAAATTGGGAATTGGGGGCTAAATTATGGGAAATATTATTGTAAATAATGGCAGTAAAACACTTTTTATAGATTTTTCATATTTGCAAAATGTCTTATTTAAAGATAATTTAGCACAACTTTATCTAATTGTTGAAAAATTAGGTATTGAAGGAGTGAATTCTTTTCAAGAGTTCCAAAATATCTTGCGCAATGCTCTTTGCAAGAGTGCGTTTATTTGTTTAATTGATGACAAAGCTCGTACCTTTTCAAGTAAAAATACAGAAAAACAAGTATTTGACGCCATCATTAGAATTGAATTTAATACAGATACCCAAAGAAAATTGCCAAAAAATACCTTCATTGGTTTCTTTGTAAATATTAATCCAGAAGAACCATATCTAACAGTGGTTTCAATTTTTCAAACTCGTCTAAAACCAGTAGCACAAGATTTTGAAACTATTATTGAAGATTGTCCAATTCAAATTATTAATTATAAAGGTCAAATTGCACCAGAGGAGTTATTGCGTAGAGGAATTATTAACTCTGAAACAATTGGGGAAATTAATAAACTACAATCAAACTTTGAAGCAGAAAAAACTCGCTGATTAAATTATTTAGATTTTTCAATGGATTTTTTAAACTTACAAAGAAAAAACTCATTGCCATATTTAAATTCAAAAGCTCTTGAATTTATTAAAATAGATAAAAGAGATTTAACAGAAACTATTGCAGATAAACAAATGAGTTTTTCTGAGAAAAGTTCTTCAGCATATTTTGAATTAAAATTTGAAGGAATAATTAAAAATTCAAGGATAAAATATGAGGTTGTTTCAGCCATCATGATTGAAATCTTGTGTGATCAAGTTGAAAAGTTAAATAGATTAAAGAAAATGCAAGAGCTTGCTCTGGTACCTTTTGCAATGAATAAAGCATTTCCACCAATTTATAATTTACAAAAAAACATTCATGAAATTTTTGAGTTTAACTTTGAGCGTACTAGGGAAACTACTGAAATTGTTGGTATCAATACTTACATTGCAGCCACAGCTCAAAGTAAAACTTTACAAGAATATTGAAAAGAAAAAGGAGAGATTATTTTTGGTAGTACCAAAGAATTAAGGTATTGTGAAACTGAGTTTAGTAAGGAACTGCAAGAGTGAAAAGTTTATGGGTTATTGTATGAGGTCAATGGGGAACTAGAACCAAGTCTTTTTAATGCACCAAATAATATCAATAAATTAAATTGTGGTTACTTAGCTTATGTCGGTATTGGTGAAGACGTTTTAATTGACAGATGTCGTCAAGTTTTAAAAAGAATTAGTGAGGGAAATATTAAAAACCCATACCTAGTAAATTATTTATTTAATACAAAATTAATTCAACTATCAGATCAATCAAATGAAATTGAAATTGCTGATGAGGAATTTTACTTTAGTTTAAATCGTGAACAAAAAGATGCAGTAATTAAGGCATTGAATTCAAAAGATATTTTCATGTTACAAGGACCGCCAGGTACTGGTAAAACTCAAGTGATTTGTGAAATTATTTATCAGTTATCAAAAATGGATCGCAAGATTTTAGTATCAAGTCAAAACCACCAAGCAATTAATAATGTTATTACTCGTTTACCTTTTGAACCAAATATTAATCGAGTCAGATTAGTTAATCAACTTAATTTAAAAAGTAGTGAGAAGAATAATTTTTCACCAGAAAGAGTTGTTTACAATTATTATAAGTCAATTGCAAAAAGTATTTATGATGACACCCAGGTTGAAGAAACAACAATTATTGAGTTTAATGAAATTGAAAATAAACTTGAAGCACTTTTAAATGCAAATAGAGGTTATCACCAAAGTAGTACTCAATTGCGAACATTAAACAAACAAATTTCAGATATTGATAATGAAATTAGTTCAATCAAAGAACAAGAGATTGCACAAATTAGACAAAAAAATGAACTTGATGATGAAATATTTAATGTTGAAAATTTAATAACAGAGTTCAATGACCTTGAATTTAAAAGCGCTGTGCATATTTCTGAAAATATTTTAAAGACATATGAAACAGAAGTACAATTTTTAATGGATGAATTTACTTTAAATAATTTTGATTATAAAATTAATAAGCAAGATCTATTTTCAGAAATAAAAAAACTGAGCAACAAAGTTTTATTTGAAAATCATATTTTTGCTGGGATTGTTGAAGCTAAAAAAAATATTCAAAAATTTAAGAGAAATGCTGAATTTGAATTGGCAACTCAAGAAGAACAAAGATTAAATGGTTTAGAAAATCTCTTACTAAAAGAAACTCAATTACAAGATTACTTAGAGATTTTAAATAAATTCAAAGGTGCTTTAAAAATTTTAAAAACAGATTTGACATATCAATTACAAAAAGTTGCTGAAAGAAAATCAACCAAAGAAAATATGGCTGCTCTTGAAGTTAGAAAAAATGATTTACAAGTAAGTAGAGCAAAAATTTCAGAACAAACTGGTGCCACTGGCCAAGAACTCCGAGAATTAATTAGATTTGTTAATCATAAATTTGACTTACAAATGCAAATAACTGATGTTGACCTTGAGAATGATATTAAAAATCAATTAAAAAAATATAATGATAAATTACAAAATAGTATCAGAAGGAAAAAAGAATTTAAAAATTTATTTGAGTCAATTTCAGATTATGCACAAACAAGTTATGGAATTACAAATAACTGGGAACAAGAAATCCCAACCAACAAATTTACTAACCAAATGATTCAAGAATCAAAAAAATACACTAGTGGTATCATAAACAAACTTGTCAACATTTATGGAATGACATTAACTTCATCAAATTTATTCAAGTATAACAATGATAACTTTGCAAAAAAAATGGGTCTAGAAGAAATTAGTTTAAAAACAATGGATGTAGATACTGTAATTATTGATGAGGCTTCAAAAGCAACTTTAATTGAAATTTTAATGCCCTTGATTTATGGAAAGTCATTAATTTTGGTTGGTGATTATCGTCAATTACCGCCAATTTTAAAATTACAACAAGCAGATGTAGATCAAGTTAATGAAGTCACAGGTAAAGATTATAGTTACAATCAAATGTTTGAGTTACTTGATAAATCAATTTTTAAAAATTTGATTGCTGCCAATAATAGTAGTTTAACTACTATGTTAAAAACTCAATATCGTAGTCACCAACAAATTATGGATGTTGTTAACAAGTTTTATGATCAAGAATTGAGGGTTGACCAAGAGGTTAGTGAGCAAAAACGTCATGACTTAAATGTATTTAATAAATATAACAATGAGATAATTAATTCAAAAAGTTCAGTGTATTGAATTGATTCAACAAATGATGTTGGTGGAGAAGTTCACTATGAAAAATCTTTAGAAACATCAACAAGTTTATATAATGATTTAGAAATTGATTTAACTGTTGAAGTTATGAAAAGAATTGATGAAACCCTAGCCACAAAAGAATTAAAAACTAAACCATCCCTAGCAGTAATTAGTTTTTATGGATTACATGTCAGCAAATTAAATAGAGAACTTAAAAAAGCAAAGTTTAAAAATTTTGATTTTGTAGTAAGTACTGTTGATGACTTTCAAGGCAAAGAAGCAGATTATGTAATAGTTAATATGGTGCGTAATCCAAAAAACATTTCATCAAAAAGCGGCAGAGATTTTTTAAGGAAATATGAAAGAATTAATGTGGCTTTCAGTAGAGCTAGAGAATTGTTGATAGTCATTGGAGCACAGCGAGCTGTCAAAGACATTAGTGTAAAAATTCCAACAGTTGCAGATATAAATGTTTCTAATACTTTTGAAGTTTATGCAGACATTATTGCTAAGATTGAACATGATGGAGGTCTACTACAGGTTCAAGAAATTTTATAGGAGGTAAGAAAAATGGTATTTGATAAAATTGAAATTATTTATGAAAAGTATTGTTTACCAATAAAAATTAAATATTCTGAAACTAGAAAACCAACATTTATGGAATTTTTAATTTTGTCAATTATTTTAGAATACCCAAATAAAGAAAAATCAATTGCAGATGTTTTAGACAGGGACTTTAAAATCTTAAAACAAGAACTTTTTCAAAAAGCTTTTAATGATTTAGTTAATTTTAAATTAATTAAACTAATCCAAAATTATGCTGGTTGAGACACATTAAAAATAGAAACTAGTCTTAATAAAATTTTAGTAGATGATGAACTTAAGGCAAGATTTGAAAAGAAAGAATATTGAATTTCACAATCAAATAAAAATTTTGATGCTAAATGAATTTATGATCCATTAACAAATCAATATGAAATTGTTAAGGATACTGATTGAGATAAAAAAATAAATAATTCAAAAACTTCAAGCAAATTATCATTAAGTCATTTAGGTTCTAATTATTATACTGAAACATTTATTGATGAAAATACTAAAAAGTTTATAGACAATAATCAAGAGATTTTTGGAGAAAAAGCAACTGTCACTGCAATTGAAATTACCAGTGGAGTTAGTGTCAAAGATTTGTCAATTGCTCAAAAGCAAACAGTAAAAGTTAATTGTGCAATTGAAGCTTGAATTGAATTAGAATCAACTGGGGAATTTAAAATCAAAACTGATGAGAAAAATTTAGAAATATATTTTGCAGTAAATAAAAATAATCCAATTAAAGTATTTACAGAAGTTGTTGAGAAGTATTCAAAAAAAACAAAAAACAAGTTTGTTCCAAAAGTAAAACTTGCAAATGAAAATGAGTTTATAAGAAACCCAGAATTAATTTCAGATATTAATGTTAGGTCAACTTGTAATTTATTACTTGTAAATGGTCAAGATATTTCTTCAGTTGATGACTTTTTAAAAAGCAAAGATCTTATCAACAACATTAAATATTTAATAATTTACAATTCAAAATCAAATGATAAGACTATTGAATATCGTGATGAAAGAATTATTGCCCACACAGATTTTATTTCTGAGCAATTTATGGATACAAATTCATTAATCTATATTGATTCAGATAATAAAATTAGTGCTTATGCATTAGTGAACCGAGAAATTGAATCTGCAAATATTCAAGTGCCACTAGTTTATGCTTATAAATTTAGAGACAAAATTAATTTACAACAACTCTTTAGCAATAATGTTGGTAGAATAAAATTAGTTTTAGAAAGTAAACTTGTTGAAAAAAAATTCACAAGTTGTTCATGAATTTTTAGCCTATTTAGGAGAATTGGTTTACTAAATGAAATCAAACCAATAATTCAAAAACAGCTTTTAGCAAATCTTGAAGATGCAAATTTTTATGAACAAATAATTACCAGTCTAAACAAGCAAGTAAATTCAAAGGCTATGACTTTTATCCAAGATTGTTTAAAAGAGGTCTTATTGAAAGAATTTAAAAATTACAATAATGATGAGATTATCACAATATTGAATAATTATAAATTTAAAGATGAGAAAATTCTTGTAGACTTGTTAGAAGCAATTGATAAAAAAATATTTGCCACTGATTTTAATTTTGTTCTGAGAATCAATCAAATTTTAGCTCGCAATTCGATTGACGGTTGAGAAAAAAATATTTGTGAAAGTAATTTGTGATTGTGAGAGTATACCAAGAATAATTTAAGAGCTGATTTACTTGAAATTGAAAAATTTCATTCCCCAGTTTGAAAAAAACAAGTTACTGTAATTAATCTAATTGGGAAAATAACCAAAGCATGTTTGCAAGCAGATTTTAAAATTGCTAGGGATAATTATAATCAAATGTTAGAACAATTATTTGTTGTTACAAATGATTTAACTGAGATTAAAAACTATGATAAATATTTATTAAATGTTGCTGAATGTCTAAATCAATTCTATCCTGATTTGAATGATTACACCGAGCATGAGATAAATTTAGATCAAACAAGTCAGAAAAAACAAAAAATTAAAGAAGCAATTTCAGACATTAGTAAAGCTAATGCAGTGATGAATGAGTTATTAGAACCTGAGCTACAAACGCTGCCAATTGAAATTAAAATTGCTTGAATCAAATTTGTTTTAAGCAAATCAAAAAAAATTGATGCAACTATTATTACAAAAATATATGAAAAATTAAAATTAATTTATGGTTCAAACTTATCATCTAATATGGTTGTGAAATAAATAAGGAGGTAATTGATATGAGTATGTCTGCAGAAGAAATTTTATTTAACTGTCAAAAGCAGTTTAATTTTATAAAAACTGATATCGAAACATTGTTAGAATATATCAAAGAATTAATTAGTCATTGTCAAGAGATTGACAATTCAAAATTTTATGAGGAACAGCTTTTAAAAATTAAAGAAAGGGTTTTAAATGAAATTAATGATCTAAAATCTTTAGAAAAATCTGCAAATGAGATAAAAAGGGAAACCCATGTTGCAGTTGAAAAATATCATGAATTGCAAAGAATGGCAGAAAAGAAAAGAGAAGCAATTGCTGAGTTTAAAACTCAAATTTATAATTTAAAAAGAGATGTAGTTAAAAAAGAGCAAATGGCAATTACAAAAAAATTGCAAGAACATCTTAGTTTGAACTATAATGATTTAAAAAGTGAAATCTTAAACTTACAAAATAGTATTGATGACAAAGCATTAGTTCAAAAATATTTAGACAGTAATGAGGTTAAGTTTATAAATCTAACCACATCTCAAATCATTAGTAAAGTTAATGATTACCTTGTTGAAACCAAGGAATCAATAGCATATCAAGCAAAAGAAGTTGTAAGACAAGCAATAAAATTATATGAGGCTGATGAAGATTTGGTGAAAGCAATTCAAACAGATGCCAAGGAATTTTTACAAAATACCAATTCAGAAAATTTTAGTAGTGCTACAAAACAGTTTTTAATGAATGCTTCAAAAAAAGCAGAACAAGAGGCAGTTAGAAAAGATGCAGTTATAAAAATAGTTAAAGCAATCTGCGAGGTTGGTTATATTGTGATAGAAGAAAATATTAGAAAAATTGAAGAGAAAAATGTCATTTTAATTCATGGAGAAAAAGTTAGTGGAGAAACTGCAAGTTTTATTGTAAGATTAGATGGAAGTTTTGTTTATAATTATGAAGGCTTTGAGGGTCATGAGCATGATATTGATGCAGATAGTTTCTTAAAAAAATTACATGAACAAGGTGTTCAATCAACAGCTGCATTTAATAAACAGTATCGTGAACCAAAATATATTGCCAAGCGTAGTGAAATATTGAAGAAGAAAAAATCTGATTCACAGAAATAGGAGAGTTTTATGAGTGTAAAAAAAGAATTAAATCAATTAAGAAATTTAATTGGAATTAAAAAAGCAATTATTTTGGAAGGCAATGTTGATGATATCTATGAATTAAATGGGAAGTATGTAAATATTCATGAATATTTAAACTATATTTTTGGTGAAAAAAAATATAGTGATCATTTCATTTATGACAAAAATTCAGGAGTTAAAGGATATAATTTAAAAAACCTAATTTTAACAAAAACCGATCAGGTAAAAACTGGTGAAGCTGCAGGTGATAATTTTGCTGAATTGTTTGGTACTGAAGAGACTGAAACTAATTCAGATGAAACTATTCCTTTAAAAAAACCAATTGAATTTTTCTCATTGCTAAATAAAAATTTAAATAGAGGTGATGAAAGAAAAATGGCTTTTATTGCTGACTACACAGATTTTGTTTTTAGTGACATGTCATTAGATGCAGAAGACAGAGGAGTGCTAACAGAATTTGCAAAGACATTAAAAGAAGCAAAATTTGTAATTTCAAAAATTGATGACTTGATGAATTGTGTAGTTTTAATTACAAAAAAAATTAATCAACTACCTCCAAGTTTATACTTGGATAATCCAGAAATTATAATAGCTACTCTACCTAAACCAAATCGCGCTGAGCGTCAAGAATTTTTAAGTACAGTAAAATCTAGAATTCAAGTAACAGATTTAAGTACTGAATTTGAAAATATTGTTGATGCAACTGAGGGTTGAACCATCAAGGAATTAGCTCACTTTGTAAAATTTTCATGTAATTTTAATCAACCAATTGGTTTTTTAAAACTATTTAATATTTATAAGTTTGGAGAAAAAACCTCACCTTGAGAAGATTTAAGTTATGAAAAAATGTTATCAATTAAAAATGAATTAAAAAAACGTGTAATCGGACAAGATGATGCAGTAGACAAAGTTGCTAAAGTAATTTACAAAGCCTATACAGGTCTAACTGGAATAACATATTCAGCAAAACGTAGTAAACCAAAGGGAACTTTGTTCTTTGTTGGTCCAACAGGAACTGGTAAAACTGAATTAGCAAAAGCGATTGCTCAATTTTTATTCAATGATGAAGCAAGTTTAATTCGTTTTGATATGTCTGAGTATGGTCAAGAAAATGCAGATCAAAAATTAATTGGGGCTCCCCCTGGCTATGTTGGTTTTGAAGGTGGGGGACAATTAACTAATGCAATAAAACAAAAACCCTTTTCAGTAATATTATTTGATGAAATAGAAAAAGCAAGCCCAAAAATCTTTGATAAGTTTTTACAAATTCTAGAGGATGGGCGTTTAACTGATAACACAGGCCAAACAGTAAGCTTTAGTGAAAGTTTTATTATCTTTACTTCAAATATTGGTGCAGCAGACGTGCAACCAAACCCAAATAAAGAACAGGTTTACAAAGAATTTATCAACAAAGTTCAACATCATTTTAATTTTGAATTAAATCGTCCAGAACTGTTAGGGAGATTTGGTAACAATATTGTGCCATTCAATTTTATTAGCGATTTAAAATTAAAATCTCAAATTGTAAAACAAAAAGTAAGACCAATTCAAATTGCTATTTATGAGAAATACAAAGCAGAATTGCACATAGATTTAACTAATGCACAAGTATTGAATGTTTTATTAAAAGATGCCGATGAGAGAAGAGGAGGTAGGGATGTTTTAAACTCATTAGAAACAAACTTAGTTGACCCACTTTCTGAATTTATTTTTACAAACTTGCAAAACTTAAGACCAGGAACTAAAATTTTAACAGCTATTGATCAAAACCAAATCATTTTTAAAATTAATGTCTAATATAAATATTGCCAAATTTTTAACCAATAGCAGCATTGAAGGACCTGGAAGTAGATTTGTGATTTGGTTTCAAGGCTGCAAATTAAATTGCCGCGGTTGCTCTAATCAAGAGATGTTACCACTTGAAAAAAAATTCTTTGTTCCCACTAGTTTAATTCTTGAAAAAATTTTAGAATCAAAAGAAAAATATGATTTAGAGGGAATAACCTTATTGGGTGGGGAGCCATTTTTGCAACCAACTGCCTTAAAAGAAATTATTGATTTTTGTCATAAAATTAATCTCACAATCATTTGCTTCACAGGTTATTTGTATGAAAACATTTATGAAGAATATCAAGAAATTTTAAATAAAATAGATATTCTGATTGATGGACCTTTTTTAATTCGTCAATTAGATAGAACTCGTCGTTTAATTGGTAGCAAAAATCAAAGGGTTTTGAAACTAACTACAACCTACCAGGATAATGATTATTTTGAACAACCCCATTCAGAAGTTGAAGTACAAATTTACAAAAATAGAGTTTACATTAATGGGGATGGGGTTGTTTTTGATAATGAAGTTGGTGAATTCTGATTTAAATTAGATTAATTTTGACAATTCTTGTATAATTTATTTAGCACTGGAGGCTAAAAAAACATGTCAAAAACATTAGATTATATTAAAAAAAGACGTTCACCAAAAAAATATATTGTTGATTACAAATTGACAACAACTGAAGTTGAAGAAATTTTAGAATCAATTAGATGAGCACCTTCATCAGTGGGTTTAGAGCCCTATCGAGTTATCTACTTAGAAAATAAAGCAATTCGTGAAGAATTAAAAGAGTTTTGTTGAAATCAACCAGGAACTGTTGATGCTTCAGCAATGATCATCTGATTAGGTTATAAAGCAGATTTTGTTAAAAACAAAGTTATGCCAGAACAAAATGACCGTAATGTCCCAGTTGATTTTGAAAAAGCAAAGCAATATCGAATAAATGCTTATAACAATGTAATAGAGGGGTATGCAATCACCAATGAAGAGTTTGTAGCTCGTCAGGCCTACATTTCATTGGGTTGTGCACTGGTTACTGCAGAAGAAATTGGAATTGATTTTTGTCCAGTTGAAGGTATGGAACCAAGAAAAATTGAAGCAGTTTTACAAAAACACCAGTTAATTGATTTAAACAATGAATTTGTTTGTGTGGCTGCATTTGTTGGAAAAGTGGATAAAAATCAGAGACATTATCATGCCTTTGATAAAATTCGTCGACCAGAAACAGATGTCTATAAAGTCATTAAGTAAAAAACGACCCTTTTTAGGGTCGTTTTGTATATACAACTAAAACACTTTGGACCTGCTTTCATTCTTATTTTACAAGGTGGCATAATAAAATTATTTTATAGGAGGAAATATCATGAGTATGCAAATAAAATACACAGATTTTAAACCACAAAATCGAAAAGTTGAAGAATCAAACTTGTCAATTTCAAATGGTTACTTGGGAATGAGAGGTTCTTTTGAGGAAGGGATAGTTACAGAAATCCCATCAATTGAAGGAACTTACATTAATGCATTTTATGACTATTTTGACATACAGTATGCAGCAAAATACACTGGTTACCCCGATTTATATCAAAGAATGATGCCAATTGTTAATGTTCAAAATATTGAAATTTTTATAGACCAAAATAGATATTTATTTAGTCCCAACGACATTAAGGACTATGAATTAGTTTTAGATATGTCATCTGGGGAATTAAAACGGAAGTATATCTATCAACTTAATGATCAAGAATCTATAAGTTTCTCTTTCAAAAAAATGTTGAGTCAAACAAATTTTGAGTTGTTTTTACAAAATATTAGTTTTGAATTTAATTTCAAAACAGAAAGACAAGTAACTCTTAAATTCCCATTAATTTTTAAAGAACTTTCATTAGATAAAGGAGTTCCCAACGACCCTAGGGCTGGATTGGTTGATGTTGAGGCATTTAAATTAATTGAAAAACAGGTTAAAGGCCCAGTTGGAGGAATTGTTTATGAAACTCAGAGATCTCATAAAAGTTTTTGTTATGCTACAAAAATAATGGGATTAACAGGTTTCTTAGCGACAAGTGATGCAGAGGGATTAATTTTTACTAAAAAAATTTCAAAACAAACAGTTGAGTTATATAAAGTAAGTGTTGTGAGTGAACAAAATTTCGCCCCAGTGACTTTAGTTGATAGTTTTAAAAAATTAGAAATTTTTAGTCAATTAAGTTATGAGCAACATGTTAAAAACTCAAAAGAATATTTTAGAGACTTTTGAAATCGTGCTGACTCACATTTTGGAGCAAAAAATGTTGCCTTGTTAGAACCAAATAATTTTAATATGTTTCAATTGTACACAAACATAGGTAAATTACCATGAACAAATGTAGCAGCCAAAGGCTTAACAGGGGAAGGGTATGCAGGTCATTATTTTTGAGATTCTGAAATTTACATTATTACAGCACTAACTCTTTTTGATGCCAAACTCGCCAAAGCAATGTTACAGTTCAGATACAACACTTTACCTCAAGCTCGTGAAAGAGCTAAAATAATGGGGCACCCTAAAGGTGCTTTATACCCTTGAAGAACAATTAATGGTGAAGAAACAAGTACATATTATCCTGCTGGAACAGCACAATACCATATTAATGGTGACATTGCTTTTACAGTTGTAAACTATTATAAAGCTACCAAAGATATTGAATTTTTATTTGAAAGTGGTTTAGAAATCTTGATTGAAACTGCTCGCTTATATGAAGATAAAATCGTAGTTTATGAAGGTCAAGCACACATTAATGGGGTTACTGGACCTGATGAATACCAAATTCTAGTTAATGACGATTACTGAACCAACTGTGTTGCTGAATTTAATTTAAATTGAGCACATCAAGCACATCAAGTTTTAAAAACAATCGATGAAAAAAGAGCAAATAAAAAGCTTAAAGCTTTGGGATCAAGTATAGCAGAACTTGAATGTTTCACTCAGTTGGGAGCAAAAATTTATCATGGTTATGACAGTAAGTTAGATTTAAATCCCCAACATGACAATTTTATGAAAAGAAAACCTGTTGATCGAAATTACATTGATAAGTACAAACCATTTTTAAGAACTTTACACCCACTTTCAATTAATACTTTGCGAGTAACAAAACAAGCTGATGTAGTTTTGGCAAACTTGTTCTTTTACAAAAAAAATTCACAACAAACCATGATTAATAATTGAAACTTTTATGACGAAACAGACACTGCCGATTCAAGTTTGTCAAAATGTATTTATGCAATTATGGCAGCCAGATTAAGAATCAAAGATTATGGTTTTGAATACTTTAAAGAAACCATTAATTTAGATCTGTATGATACTCATAAAAACACTGATCGAGGATTACACATGGCAAACATGGGTGGGGCAAGAATGTTTGTGATTTATGGATTACTTGGCATTAACATTGAAGCAGAATATTTAGAAATAAACCCTTGTTACAATGAAATAATTGATGCTTACGATGTTAAAGTTGAGTATCAAGGTGCTTTATTGGATTTTGAACTTAAAGATAAAAAGTTAATAATCAAAAACTTAACAAAACAAACAGTTACTATCAAGTATAATGAACATCTGTATGAAGTCAGTGTAGAGTTGGAGTTGAAAATATAATGAGATATCCAAAATTAGTCATTTTTGATTGTGATGGAATAATTACAGAAACAGCTCATCTCCATTATCAAGCCTGAAAAGCAATTGCCAAATCAGAATTGGGAGTCACTCTTGATGAAACATATTTAGATGCTTTTAGAGGTTTATCAAGAGTTGATAGTTTAAAAATTATTTTAAACTTAATGCCTAGCAAAACAATCCCAGCAATTGAAGTTCAAGAAGAAATAATTAAAAAAAAGAATAATTATTATGTTGAACTAATAACTCACAAAGAAAATGTATTGTTATTGCCAGGGGTGGTTGATTTTATTTTAGAGTTAAGAGCTTTAGGAATTAAAATTGCTATGGCTTCAACAAGCCGTAATTCAAAAAAATTAATGCAATTACATGATATTTTAAATTTATTTGATTTTATAGTTGACCCTGGATCAGTGGCTCATCAAAAACCAGCTCCAGACATCTTCTTAGCAGCCATAAACCATTTTGGTTTGCAACCCAAAGATTGTTGAGGGGTTGAAGATGCAAAAGTTGGAGTGACTTCAATTATTGAATCTGGTGCTTTTGCAATTGGGGTGGGAGATCCCCAACTGGTTGGAGAAGCTAATTTAGTTTTAGCAGATACCAGTTTATTAACGTTAGACAAGATTTTACCAGCATATAACAAATAAAAAGGTTTCTCAAGTGAGAAACCTTTTTTTATAATGTATAATGGGTTTTGCGATAAAACACTCCACCAATTAAACCATATGCAAATAGTGGTATATTTAAGACCAACAATTGCAAAAATGATAGAATAGTTAACATTTTGATATCTTTTTCAAAATTAATAGCATTAATAATTCTTTTTACCAGGACTACATGTCAAACATATAATCCTACATTAATTGGTGCAACAAATAACAGTGCTCACCAATATGGAAACGGGAAAGAGATCCCAATAACTATAATACTCACCACAATAGTAGTTACTCAAATTGCTCCAAGTACATAACTACCACCTGTGATAAAGTCCTTTTTATATTGATTACTTGTTAACATTACTATCACCTTGACTATATTTTAACAAATTATGCACTTACTTTGGCATGTTTTGCACTTTTAGCAGCTAGTTTAGCAGCGTTTTTAGCTTCAATTTTTTTAGCTTCCTCAGCTGTTGGAATGTAATCTGGATCAAATTTTTTAAAGACTGGCATTTTTCCAAAGACCATTGTTAATCCAATTGCAAGGGCTGCATTAGAAACATTGGCAATCATAAATCATAAGTAACCAGTTCCTGGGAATGTTTTTACACCTTCCATTTTTGAGTTAACTTGAATACTTAAAATTCCTAATCAACTACCATTTCCAATTGCTTGTGCTGTAACTCCTGAAATTACACAAATTGTTAATGAACAAGCAGCTGAGATACTTCCTGCAATGAATGGGAATAAGTATTTAACATTAACCCCATAAAGTGCTGGTTCAGTTACACCTAAGTAGGCTGCCACAACTGCTGATGATCCAACTTCTTTCGCTTTTGGATCTTTTCTATTTAAAATCATTCATCCTAAGACTGCACTTCC
The DNA here is from genome assembly GCF_002795265.1 of Spiroplasma clarkii. Classification (NCBI taxonomy): domain Bacteria; kingdom Bacillati; phylum Mycoplasmatota; class Mollicutes; order Entomoplasmatales; family Spiroplasmataceae; genus Spiroplasma; species Spiroplasma clarkii. The sequence continues at coordinate 1,333,272 of NZ_CP024870.1, read as the reverse complement.
TTGTCCAATTGCTTGGGCACAAATTCACATAAAGATGAAGTCTCCTCCATACTGGGCTACATTTTGAATCATAATAGCATTCAGTAAGTGATGCATTCCAGTTATAACTAGACCTGCATGTAAGCCCCCAATTATGGCAGCAAAGAAGTACTTGGCAATATAGTTATTTAAAGCTCATTGGAACCCTAAACCAACTGCACTACCCATAACGTAACCAACTGGTCCAATAATAAACATCCCAGCAACATAACTACCTAATAAGGTAACTGTTGGTACTGAAATTTGGTTAATTACATTTGGTGAAACTTTTTTAATTCATAAGTTAAGATAAGCACCCACAACCCCAACTCCAATTGCTGGAATAACTTGGGCTGTATATGCGATTTTTCATGGATATCTCATGAAGCCTCAATCAAAGGCAACATCTTTTCCTGCCTCTTCAAGTGATTTGACTATGTCTCAAATCCAGATACTTTGAAGGCCGGAAGTGTTAAAGACTTCATAAACATTTAGTAGTGGAGAAACTAGTAGAGATAGTCCGACAATAATTCCTAATATCTCATCTGCTCCCATTTTTCTGAAAATACTTCAACAAATATGCACTGGTAGCCACCAGAAACAGACTTGGGCTGGTATCCACAAGAAGGCATTTAACCCATTAATGAAGGTTGAAAGACCAACCATACTCCATCCTAAAATTGGGGTCCCATCTGCAGCAAAACCTATAAAATAAGATTCATTAAAGTTTGCTTCAAATATATTTCTAATCCCCAGAATAATCCCTCCTGAAACCAAAACTGGTACAATTGGAATAAAAATATCTGACATGTAATTTAAAACTTTTTTAAATCAGCTCTCTCTACTATTGATTACTGATTTAATTTCTTCTTTTGATGATCGTTTAATTTTAAACTGAGCCACAAATTTATCATAAATTTTGGCAACATCAGTTCCAAACACAATTTGGAATTGACCAGATGCTGTAAAAGTACCCTTTACACCATCCATTTTTTTGATGCTAGCTTCATCGATTTTTGTTGCATCTTTTACTACAATACGTAATCTTGTTAAACAGTGGGTAAGTAATTCAATATTGTCCTCACCACCCAAGGCATTACATAGTGTAGATAAGTAAGTTGCATCAATCTTATCTAATAATTTTTCTTTAGCCATTATTCTTGGTTAACAATTGCAAAACTTGCAAAATCACTTTCTATGGTACTAATTACTTCTTTATCTCCTGTAAAATCATCTCCTGTGGAATTAAGAATTCCTTGGACAAATTGTTTGATATAAGTAACTTTTATAAAGCGTCGATCGCCTTTCTTACCAAAGTCGTTATCAACTTTTTCATTGGCTCCATTGCTAAGTGTGATTGAGTAACTTGTTTGCTCAAATATTTGTTTAGCATTTAAAAGAGTTTGTTTAATTACTGAAGATTCTTCAGTAGTATTAACTAGAGTAATACTATTTAAATTTTCAATTTTTACTAAAATTGCATCATAGAGTGCTTTAGCTGTTTTGAAATCTTTTAATTGAGTTTCATCTATTGCTAATTTATCTGCTAAAACACCTAAGTCACCATATTTTAGTGCTGTTTCAGTTCCATTGCAAGCTACTGCTGTCGAGACGCTTGATGTAACTAAACCAAAACTTGCTAATAGTCCTAGTATTTTTTTCAAAGCCATTTTTCCTTTCACGGTATTTTTACCTAATCTTATTTAAAAATAATTAGGTGAATAGGTCAACCCCAGCAAAAATGGGAGTTTTTACATTGTTATCAAAACAAAAAAGGACTAAATGTTATCAAAACAAATTTGGACTTGATTATAATAATAAAGGAAATCAGGGAATAAAAATGAAAAGAAATTATAGAGGTAAAAGACAAATGAAAACCAACAAACATATACAAGATATTATTAGGGAGGCTGCTTTATCCAGGGATAAAGCAGCCAAAAGAGAACTTTTGATAAAAAGTGGTGGTAGTAGATCATGGTTTTATGATGCCATTAAAAAATACAAAGAAATTGGTGAGGCCTTCTTTATCCACAAAAATAAAAACAATAAGCATGCTCAAAAGCGAACCCATATGCAAGCACTAGAGATTAGCAGGATTTTTAGGGATGAGTACTTAAACTGTAATTTTAGGGATTTTATGCGCTATTTAAAAGCAGATAAAAGATATGACTATCAGTGGGTGAGTTATTCATATATTTACAATATTTTAAGATCTAAAAATCATTGCTCAAAACTGGCACATAAAAAAACTATCAAATTGTTAGCAAAAGAAGAAGAGTTGAAAAATAGACCTCAAAGTCTACTGGTTCCCTCCTCAGCTACAGAAAGAGCAAAAGAAAATATCCATATTGCAAGGCCAAGAACCCAAAGGCGTGGTCATGTTGTTGAAGCTGATGCTACATTTTGAAGATTCAGTGATGAGGAGATTTGGGCATTGCATGGTTATATTGATGAGGCAAGTGGAGAGGTTTTAGGATTATATTTTGATCATCAAGAAACTACTGAAGGTTATTTCAATGCTTTGAAACCGGTCTTAAAAAATTATGGGACTTTTGAAGTGCTAAGAACTGACAAACGCAGAACTTTTTGGAGTGAAAAAAAAGAATCTTCGCCCGAAGATTCTCGAATTCAGTTTGCATTTGTAGCTAAAAACTTAGGTATTGACATCCAATCATCAATTTCACCACAATTCAAACCAAGGATTGAAAGGCTCTGAAAAACCATTAAAGGTACAATCACTAGCTTTATGGAACAAAATAAAGTCACAAATATTAATGAGGCCAATCTAGTCTTACCAAAATTTGTTGAGTATTTAAATAATCATGTTGTAACCCTTCAAAAAGATTTTACTACAAATTCATTCAAAAAATTTGAGGGAGATCTAAATATTATTTTGGGACACAAATCAATTAGAGTGGTTGCAAGAGATCTAACTGTTACCTATGAAAAGAAAAAGTACTTTATATGCAATTTCACAACACCATTAAATATACCTAGACGAGAGATTATGATAATTCAATGTTGTGATGGTAACCTTATCGCATCACTTGGTGATAACTATTATAGTATGATTGAATTTGATAATGAAATGCTCTACAAATCAAAAGTTGTTCTTGAAAATGAAGGAGTGAAACCTGAAGATATGCCACAAAAAATTAAAAACAACTCTGTCTGAGCTCAATCAAACTTTATCTTTTTTAAGAAAAAATACTCAAGTTGATATAAAAAGCACTCCTATTAAACTAGCAATTTATTAAAAGTTGTATTAAAATTACTAAAAGTCCAAATTTGTTTTGATAGCTACAGGTCAACCCCAGCAAAAATAGGAGTTTTTAAGAAAAAATGAGGAAAAACCCTTTAAATAAAGGGTTTTGAATAAAATATTCATATTTTAAGTTTTAATCTTTGTTGTCTATACAGAATTAGAGCACCTTGGCATAATTTACATTAAAGCCCTCTAGAAGGTACTTTCTTTCAAAAATTTCAACCACTAAGTCATTTTTTGAAATCATAATACCACTAATGGTTGGGGTGAATTCCTGGTCAGTTTTTAAAAATTCACGATCACGTTCAGTAGTTCTTTTGATTTCAACATTATTGATTTGCATATTTAAATCAATGTTATTATACTCAAAAAAATCCATTAAACTTTTTTTAATAATATCCATGTTTATTTCTTTAAACAATGGTTTATAAATGTAAGAATTTTGGTATAAAACAGGTTGATCTTGGTCATTGTAGTAAATTTTGCGAAAGCCAAAGTACTTTGCTACATCTTTTACATTAATAAATTTATTCTCATCCAAGATTTTTAATAACATTTGTTGATCAATTTCAAAGATTTCACGACGTTGATATTTAAACTTATTACCAATGGCAATCAATTTTAAACTATTAACATGGGGGTTGACATAGTACCCACTGCCTTTAACAGCACGGATAAATCCCTTATTTAAGAGTTTTGTCAGCTCAACTCTAGCTGTTTGGCGAGAACATTTAAATTTTGTTGCCAGAAAGTTTTCACTAGGAAGTGGTTCAGTAACATACTTTTTATCTTTTGAAATTAGATCTAGTAGATATTCTTCAATTATTTTTCTCATCTTATTTTCCACCTAGTTAAATTATATAAGCATTTCTCTAAATTTGTTAAGTATTATGCGAAAATAGTATAATACATTGTCTTAGAGTAATCAAACTAGATTTTAATATAAAAATCAAGGTAATTTTGATAAATAGTAGTGTTATCAAGTAGGGCTGACATCTTGCTTCTATTGGCAAAATTCACTATAATTAAATTATCTTTTAAGGAGGAAATTATGAAATATAAGACTTTAACATATTTAATTAAAAATAAAACTAATTTCTTCTCTCAACCCTTAATTTTTTAAAAAAAATTAAGGAGGAAATTAATGAAAATTAAATATAATAATTATCAAAGTATTGCAGACATTTCAGTTTCTGGTTTGTTTACAGCTTTGATAATTGCTGTTAATTTAATTCTAAAAACTATCATTGGTTTTGATGTGGGAGTTTATTTAATCTTAATCTGCACCATCTTTTTTAAACCAGGGATTTCTTTTGGAATTGCAATAGCCTCATCATTTATGTCAATTTTTGTAAACTCAGATGTGTTTTATACCATTGCAGTATTACTGTCAACACTAATTTTTTGGTTATTTTGTACAAAATTTAAAATTGTTTTGTATCGCTACTTTATCTTTGCCTATCTAATCTTAATGATCTTTAGTGTTTTAAAATATGGCATAATTTACGGTTTATGGTATGTAACTTCTGACAAACAAACTGCACTTTCAATGTATATTTTTTATACCTTAGAAATGCACTTTACATTAATTGGTTACATGCTCTTACCGATCTTTATTACCAAAAGAATTTTTAAAATGTTTAAGGGTATAAAAAATATGAATGAGAGTTATTTTAATAATAAGATTTTACAAGAACTAAGAGGAGAATTAATTATGAATACATTTTCGAATGAAAAAAAGCACTACCAAATACAAAAGGCTAGCTTACTAATCTCAATGATGGTCATGATAAGTTTTGTCTGTTATGTACCATATGTTGCTGCAGTTTGGTTTTTAAACTATAAATTTGCAGCATTAATCTTTATCACACCACTAGTGATGAAATTTATCACACCACTATGACTGAAACGAAAAAATAAGATTGGAAATAAAAAACAACTTGAAACCAATTGAATTGGAATTTTACTAGGAATCATTTTAACCTTGATTCCAACTTGTTTTCAACTAAGTCAATATTCAAAAGTTTTGCAAATCCATTTTATAGTTTTATTTGTTTTAGGTTTAATTGTTTTTTCAGTTTTTATTGCCGGGGCAATTCCAATGAACATTGAAATTATTAAAAGTTATAATTTGCGAAATAATAATGTTGAAAAAATCAAAACCACAATGGGGTTCACTTGTTTTTTACTTGTGCCATTTCCAATTATTTTCCACATTTTAAATCTAAATTATTTAAGTATTGTTGTTTTAGCAGTAGCAACATTTGTGGTGATAGTTTTGTTAATGTCTAATAAAAATATTTTGGACAAACCTAATGTTCTTGATGTTGACAAAGGCAATTTTAAATTTATCAAACAAAATAAACACTATTTAACAATAATGTTTATGCAAAGTTATCTTTATGGAATTTCAAAGTTCTTTGAATTTGGAGCTATGTTATTGTTATTTATGCCTTTATTTAAAGATGGTTTAGTTGTGGATGCAAATTCATGAACTTATGGGGCTATGATTTGTGCAATTTATTTAACAAAATATATTCTTCAAGCAATTTTCAGAACAATTAATTGTTCTGAAACAAATGGAGCAAAACTAAATGTTATCAGTTCATTGTTAATTGTTCTTGGAGTTGGTATGTTACTTGGCTTTTGGATATCTACAAAATTTATCAGCCAGTTATTTGTTGATATGGACCTAACAAATTGAAGCTACTTTGGAACTTTATTGATAGCAAGTGCTTTGATTTCAGCTGGTGCAACAATTATGGATAAAACAAAACCAAGTATGTATAAAAAAATTGTTGATCAAAAATACTTTGGAGAAGCAATGTTGTTAGATCATGTCGCTGGAAACTCATTGTTTAATTTGCTAATTAATTTAATATTCTTAACAGTAATTTTAGCAATTCCCAATTCATATAATTCAATGTTGGCATTTTGGAGTTGTGCACTGGGAATCACTTGTGTTGCAGTCTCAATCAATGCTACAGCATTAATTAAAAGTAAATAAAATTAAAATTAGAACCAAGGTTCTAATTTTTTGTTGCTATTTGTTGATTTTTAAATGAAGTTAAGGTGTTTTCTAGTAAGCAAGCAATTGTCATGGGACCAACTCCGCCAGGAACTGGGGTAATATACTTTACAAGTGGTTGAACACTTTCAAAATCAACATCTCCACAATATTTACCATCAACAAAGTTTGCTCCAACATCAATTATAGTCATATTTTCATTTACAAATTTTGGTGTAATTAATTTGGCACTACCAGCTGCAGAGACCAAAATGTTGGCTTTTGCAGCAATCTCTTGTAAATTTTTAGTTTTTGTATTGCAAACTGTGACTGTGGCAGACTTATTAATTAACATATTTGCTAAAGGTTTTCCAACAATGTTACTGCGTCCAATAATTACCACATTAGTACCTGCTAATTCAATGTTTTTTCATTCAAGCAATTTAACAATTCCAGCTGGAGTTGCTGGGAAAATTGTTGAAGTATTTAAAACAACTTTACCTAAAGTTGCTGGATTAAAACCATCAGCATCTTTTGTAACACTAATAATTTCATTGATTCTTTGTTCATCAATTTGTTTGGGTAGGGGCAGTTGCACAATAATGCCATGTACTTGTTCTTCTTGATTTAAAGTAATGATTTGTTTTTCTAAATCGACTTGACTTATGGTTTCGGGAAAAACCAAGTGAGTGCCAATGATACCAGTATATTCACATGCTCTTAGTTTATGTTGAATATATTTGTTACTTGCAGGGTTATTTCCGACTTGGACAATGACAAGTTGGGGTTTCTCCCCAACCATTTTAGTAACTTGGTCTTTAATTTTTGTTAAAATTATTTTGCTGAGTTCTTTTCCTGAAATTAAATTCTGTAATGACATTTTTTGCACTTTCTCCTCGCATTTTGTTAAAATATAAAAGATATTTATAGTATCTCAAAAAAGGAAGAAAAAGTAAATGCAAGTAATAATAAATGAATTGAAAAAATTAAAGATTTCTGAAAGTGATTTTGAATTTTATGGAAGAGATATAGTTAAGATTGATCCCAAACCATATGAAACTTTACCAAAAAAAGGTAAATTAATCTTAATGACTTCAATTAACCCAACAGCAGCTGGAGAAGGAAAGACTACAACAGCAATTGGTCTAACTGATGGTTTAAACTTATTGGGACACCAAACAGTTTTAGCTTTGCGTGAACCAAGTTTAGGACCTGTTTTAGGAAGAAAAGGGACTGCAACAGGTGGAGGAGAAAGTGTAGTTGTGCCTGAAGCTAAAATTAATTTGCATTTTACTGGGGATTTACATGCTATTTCAACTGCTAATAATTTAATTAGTGCTGCAATTGATAATGAAATTTATTGAAAAAGTGATTTAGAAATTGATGAAAATCAAGTTATTTGAAAAAGAACTATTGATTTAAATGATCGTAGTTTAAGAACTATTGAACAAAAGATTTCAAAATCAATTTCAAGAATTGATGAATTTAGTATCACAGCTGCAAGTAATATGATGACTATTCTAACCTTGGCTAAAAATGCCCAAGATCTAAAAGTCAGAATTGATAATGCTATGGTTGCTTATGATAAAAAAGGTAAGCCTGTTTTTGTCAAAGATTTGCAAGTAACTGGAGCTGTTTTAGCTGTTTTAAATGAAGCTGCTAAACCCAATTTTGTATTAACAAAGTATAATTCTCCAACTTTAATCCACTGTGGACCTTTTGCAAATATTTCAATTGGTACAAATTCATTAATTTCAACAAGTCTAGGCTTAAAATTAGCAGACTACACAGTAATTGAATCAGGATTTGGTAGCGATTTAGGATTTGAAAAATTTATGAATTTAGTAAATCTGCAAGCAGATTTGATACCTGATTGTGTTGTAATGGTGGTAACTTTAAGAGCTTTAAAGTTACACAATGATTTTAAAAATGATTTTAAACATTTAGAGCAGCACTTAAAGCATGTCAAACTATATAATTTAAATTTAGTTGTTGCAATCAACTTTATTGATGGGGATAACAAAAAAGAGTTAGAGCAACTTCAAAATTTTTTAACTAAAAATGATTACCAATGAGAAATTAATGAAGCTTACAACAAAGGGCCAAAAGGTGCAGAAAAACTAGCAAAATTAGTTAGCAAAGCAGCTGAACAAAGTTTTTCATACAAACCATTATTGTTTGAAGATGATTTAGTGGAGATAAAAATCAAAAAAATTGTTGAAAATTTTTATTATTTGTCAGAAGTAAATTATGAACCAGCCGTTTTAGAAAAACTAGTACAAATTAAAAACTCACCATATAAAAACTTTCCAGTTTGTTTGGTTAAATCTCAAAACACAATTGATGGTAATGATGCTCAGGTTGAAAACTATCAAATTAAAATTAAGGATATTAGTGTTAATACTGGTGGTAAATTCATCTTAGTTTATACCAATAAAGTTTTTAGTATGCCAGGGCTGAATAAAGAAGCAAATTATAAAACCATAAATGTTAAAAATGGCAAAATTACTGGACTAAAATAAAAAGTTGAATTTAAATTCAACTTTTTTCCCGACTATTTTTTAAAGTAATTTAAACCTAAAACCTCTAATCCAGCAAGGGTAATGAAGTTATATGGTTTGTTAAAGTGCGGTAAGAAGAAAATATCAACTAAAGGTAATTCATCAATAGTTAATTCTTTTTGGATTGCAAGTGCAAACATATAAATTGTTTCTGTATGGTTATTTCTTGAAGCAACTTGTGCACCAATGATTTTACGGTCTTTTTTGTTTCAAACAATTTTAATTGTAACTGGTTCTTGAGTTGACATAAATTCTGGGCGATCTGCATCAGTTAAAGTTATTTCTTCAACATCTATGTTAAATCTTTTGGCATTAGCAACAGTAATTCCAACAGAAGCCATTTTTCAACCAAAAACTTCAATTCCATTAGCCCCAGTAAATCCTGGTGTTGTCAAGGCATTACCTTTAACAATGTTAACTGCAGCCATAATTCCAGTTCTAACAGCAGTTGTTGCTAAACCAATTGGCATATTTTGTTTCATACTTATGTTGTAAACTTCAGCACAGTCTCCAATTGCATAAATATCTGCATTACTTGATTGCATATATTGGTTTGTTTTAACAGCTCCACGTTCATCTAATTCAACCACACCTAATAATTGGCTTGTTTGAGGTTGTACTCCAACAGAAAAGACAACAAAATCTACATCAATTTCACCTTTATCTGTAACAATTTTTTCAACTTTACCATTTTTTCCAGTAAACTTGATTACTTTTTGATTTAAAGCTAAGTTAACTTTATTAGCTTTCATTTCTGTTTCAATATGACTTGTAAATTCTTCATCATAGTAAACTGGCATAATGCGATCTGCTACATCAATTAAAGTTACTTCTTTGCCAGCTTCAACAAAGGCGTCAACTAATTCAACCCCAATGTATCCAGCTCCAACAACAGCCACTTTTTTAAAATTTTTGTCTTCATTGGCAGCTTTAATAGCTTTTGCATGAGCATAATTTTTACAAATTTGAACACCTTCTAAATCAATTCCTTCAATTGGAGGGAAGATTGGTCATGTCCCTGTAGCAATGATTAATTTGTCATAATTATCATCAAATTCTTTTCCTGTTTTTAAATCTTTAACTTTAATAGTTTTTTTCTTTTCATCAATTGCAAGTCATTGGTGTTGCATTTTAACATCAATGCCTTCATTTTTTAAAATTTCAGGCGAAGCATAAAATAGACCATTTGGATCTTTTACTTCTCCTCTAACTCATAAAGCAATTCCACAACCCAAGAATGAGATTACATCATTCATATCATATGTAGTAATCTGCATTTTTGGATCTAATCTTTTTAAGGTACGCACTGCAGTAGTTCCTGCATGGTTGGTTCCAATAACAATTGTTTTCATTTTTTTATTTCTCCTTTGATACAACATTATTTTAATACTTTTCTTGGAGGATTTAACAAAATCTAGAAAAAAAATAAATTATGAAAAAAAATTTTTTTAATAGTAAAATAATAGTTAAGGGAGATGATTGGATGTTTTTGAGAAACCTTGAAGATCTTGGTTCTTACTTTAAAAGAACTGAATATTTAAAATATCTTGATGAAAATAACTTAAATCACAAGTCACGTTGGTATATTAAAAAAATTTCAAGATTAATTCAGGATAAAAAAGCATTAATTGTCTTTAAACATTGACTATTATGGCGATGAATTAACAAAAATTTTGAATTAACTGAAAAATTTAGTGCTCAGTTAAAGCACAATCTTAAGAAATTAAAAATAAGTGCTAATGCAAAAGAAGAAGCATTTCTGTTACAGTTAGAAGAATTGGTTTTCAATTCTTGAAGACCATTAAAAGAGTTACCAGTTAAATTTGAAATAGCAAAAAAAGAGCAAATTAACTTGATTCAGACCAATGTCATAGTTCACCGTTTGGTAATGGGTGAAAAAAACCTTAAACCAAAAATGATTGGCGACTTTGATATTTATTTTTCTAATAAAAAAATGTATTTAACCAATGAAAATCAGGAAATATTTAGTGTTTTAGCTTATGAAGATATTATTGAAGTTAAACAAGAAAGATATGGACTAATTATTAGCACCAAATATGAAAACTTCTTGTATCGAGGAAGAAATCGCTTATTGACTTACCTTTTATTACAAAGAATGGTACCAAGTTTACACTTAGATATTGCCAAACTTGATGATTTGTACCAGTATTTTGATTATTGAAACAAAATTATTAATAAAATTTATTAAGCAAATCATTTTTGCTTATTTTTTTATGTTAATTGTAATATAGTGTTAAAATTAAAATGAAATAAATAGGAGAAATAAAAATGAGAAAACAAATTATTGTGGGAAACTGAAAAATGTTTAAAACAAATGAACAAGGGGTTCAGTTTATTAAAAATGTTGAGGCAAAATTAAAGGCCAACCCAAATATGATTGTTGGAGTTGCAGCTCCAACTGTAATGTTAAGTGATTTAACAAAAGTTGCCAAAAATATTAAAATTGCAGCTCAAAATTGCTATTTTGAAAAAGAAGGGGCATTTACAGGGGAAACTTCAATTCCAATGTTACAAGCTATCAATGTTAACTATGTAGTTATTGGTCATTCTGAAAGAAGAGATATTTTTGGTGAATGTGACCAAATGATTAACTCTAAAGTAAAGGCTTTAGTTGCTGCTAATTTTACTCCAATTTTATGTTGTGGAGAAAGTTTAGAAATTTATGAAGCTAAAAAAACAATGGCTCATGTAGCAGAACAATTAACCCAAGATCTTGCAGGGGTAACTGCTGAACAAATGAGTCAAGTAGTAATTGCTTATGAACCAATTTGAGCAATTGGAACTGGAAAAGTAGCAACTCCAGAAATTGCCCAAGAAATTTGTCAAGGAATTCGTCAACACATTGCTAAATTATACAACCAAGCAGTTGCAAATGAAGTGTTAATCCAGTATGGGGGAAGTGTTAAACCAGAAAACATTAAAGATATTTTATCTCAGCCAGATATTGATGGAGCTTTAGTTGGGGGAGCTTCACTAATTGAAGATTCATACTTAGGCTTAGTTCAATAGTGGCAACGAAAATTAAGTTAATTGCTTTAGACATGGATGGAACTGCTTATGCATCTCTTGGAAACTATGTCGAAGAAAACATTGCCCCAATTAATGAAGCAATAGAAAATGATATCAAAGTAATTTTTGTGACAGGAAGACCTGTTCATGCTAAGTGAAACCGTTTTGAAATTTATAATTTTGATGAAAATGAAGCAATTGTTGCAGGGTTTAATGGTGCTTTAATTTATGACATCATGAATGAAAAGATTTTAGATGCAGTCACAATTCCAAAAGCCATTGTTGAGGCTGCTTTTCAAGCAATTTTTCAATACCCAGAAGCTGAGTTATGAGGATATGGTCAAGATTTTAAACGTTCATTTATCAACAAACCAATCTCAGCCTCAAAAGAATTAGTTCATGAATCTACTTTTTTTGATGGAGAGGTACTTGTTGTCAAGCCTGGTGATGAGTTAGATGATTGCTTTAAACTAATTATGTTCAGTGGTAACACAACTTTAGTACAAACTTTAAGAGATTTAGGCCTTGAAGTGGCTTGAAATCCAGAGACTTTTAGTGCTGAAATTAACTTAAAAGGTATCAATAAAGCACACGCTTTGGATTTTTTAGCAAATTATTATCAAATTGATGCAAGTGAAATGATGGCAATTGGAGATGCTGCCAATGATATTCCTATGCTAAAGTATGCAGGTCTATCAATTGCACCTGCTAATGCCATTGAAAAAGTTAAAAAACTAGTTGATGAGGTATCACCTCATACAAATGTTGAAGGTGCTGTTGCCAAAGCAATTTACAAACATGTATTGGAGGAGAAATAGAAAATGAAAGCAAAAAAACCAGTAGTATTAGCAATTTTAGATGGATGAGGTCTTGCTGAACCTAGTCAAGGTAATGCAGTAGACAGTGCACAAATGGAATTTGTGGAAAGTTTAAAAAAACAATACCCATGAGTAGCAGCACATGCCAGTGGTGAATGAGTTGGTTTACCTGATGGTCAAATGGGAAACTCAGAAGTTGGACATATCCATTTAGGAGCTGGAAGAATTAAGTATGAGTCATTATCACTAATTAATAAAGCTATCAAGGATAAATCTTTTGAAACTAACCCAATCATTAAACAAGCAATTGACAATGCTTTAAAAAACCAAAGTGCTTTTCATATTATGGGGTTGTTTTCAGATGGAGGAGTCCATTCCCACATGAACCATATGTTTGCAACATTTAAAAGTGCTGCAAAAGCAGGAGTAAAAGAAATTTATGTACATTTATTTACTGATGGTAGGGACACCAAACCAACTGTAGCCTTAAATTATTTAAGTGAATTAGAAGACTTATTTAAAGAATATAAAGTAGGTCAAGTTGGTTCAATTTCAGGAAGATTTTACTCAATGGATCGTGATAAAAGAATGGAAAGAACCACAGAAGCTTATAAATCACTTGTGGATCGTACTTGTGAAAATAGTTTTACAGATCCAAAAGCTTATATCCAAAGCCAATATGATCAAGGGAAAGATGATGAGGGAATTTTACCAGCTTTCAATCAAAGTGCTGCTAATGGTTATATCAAACCCAATGATTCAGTTGTGTTTGCAAACTTCAGACCAGATCGTGCCATTCAACTAGCATCAACCTTAACCAATAAAGATTATCAAGCTTGAAGCGATCCTGCCTTTAAAGGCCTAACTTTCTTAGGACAAAAAATTGTTTTTGTTTCAATGATGGAATATGCAGCAACAGTGGCTTCACCACTAGTTGCTTTTAAAGCTATTGAAGTTGTTAATGGTTTAGGAGAATGATTAAGTAAAAAAGGTTATAAACAATTAAGAATTGCAGAAACTGAAAAAATTGCTCATGTTACTTTCTTTTTTGATGGAGGAAAAGATTACTTCAAAAATGGTTTAGCAAAACCTGATGAAATTACTTTACCAAATGCAGCAATTAACTTAATTGCTTCACCAAAAGTAGCCACTTATGATTTAAAACCAGAAATGTCAGCAGTTGAAATTACAGATCAACTAGTTAAACAAATCAAAAGCAATGAATATGATGTCATAGTTTTAAACTATGCAAACTGTGACATGGTCGGGCACACAGGAATTTTACCAGCAACTATTACTGCAGTCAAAACTTTAGATGCTCAATTAAAAAGAGTGTATGAAGCCACTCAAGAAACTGGTGCAGTTATGATTATTACAGCTGATCATGGAAATGCAGAAGTTATGATTGATGCTGAAGGGGGACCAAATAAAAAACATACAAGCCAACCAGTACCAATTATTGTTACTGATAAAACTATCAAGCTAAGAAGTGTTGACGCTGCTATTGCTGATGTAGCTCCAACTATTTTAGAAATAATTGGGGAAAGTGTCCCTGAAGAAATGACCCAACCAAGCTTGATTGAAAAATAATGTTTGATTTTAAAACTTGAATTTTATTCAAGTTTTTTATTTTGAAGATTAGTGTTGGGGAAACCAATGTAGAATTTATGTGTTATTATATTTATAGGGAATAGTTTGATTTGAATAGTAATAAAAAGAATGAAATAATTTTAACAAATAAAACTAAAAATAAAGAATTTAGTTTTTTAGAAACTGTAATTTTAGTGTTCTTAAGTATGCTAATATTTGCATCAGCAATATAAGAAAATAATGAAAATGATTAAAGGTGCAGAAAAACTTTTTGAAAAAACTATATGTATTTTCAAAATCTAAAACTGTTGCAGACTTTGAAACATTAAATGATGAGGTAATAAACCTAATGGTGGATTATCAAAAGCTCTTAAATGATTTTAAAATAAGCAAATTTAGTATTGATGATAACTGCAATTTCAGCAGTTTTTGAAGGATTTTACTAGATCTAATTGAGAATATTATAATTGCTCAGTTAGCTTTTTTTGGTGGAGTTTACTCTGCATTAATTATCTGAAAAAATACACTAGATTCAGATTTATGAAAAATGAAAGTTTAGTTTATAGAAAGTGGTGATTACTATGCTTGATTGCTTTTCATGAAAATATTGAACAGAAAAAGAGATTGATAGAAAACTAGTTACTTGTGTTCCAATTAACAAGTTTTACTTTGTTATTTTTGATGCATTTTTTGGGTTAGCTGCATTAATTTCAGGTATATTACTCTTTATTTATGAAAAAGATTATAATGCCATTATTGTGCTGCCTGTTTTATCACTTTTATGTTTCATATTTATAACAGTAGTATCTGTTATGTTTGTTAACAATATGAAAATCCTAATTAAAAACTTGTCAAATAAAGTGAAACTTGAAAAAGGCAGAAAAATTGTAAAAATTTTTGCCTACATCCCACTGCTAAATGTCTTTGTAGTTTTGTTCTTCTACTTAACAGTAAAAGAGCAATTAGTAAAAGAAAAATATAGGTTTATACGTAAGAAATCAGTTATTAGTGTTCTTAGTTCTGATTCAATAGATGGTCCATGATGACCTGGGGATGATTGATAAACCAAATTAAAGATAAAAATCATCTTATATGTTGCTCAATTTAATATTTATGAAATTAAAAACTCATCAATGATAAAAAAATTCATTTTTCTATTAAAAATATAGTAAATTGGAAATTTTTTGATATAATAAAAATGTAAATAGGTTTAAACTTTTAAAGTAAGAAATCATTTACAATGTTTCAAATGCTACTTTCATATTTGTACGTCTATCAATTAAATAATAAATCTTCTTAGTAGTAACTAATTCACGCTGACTTCCCCCGTTCATATGTCAGCAAGTTTTTACACCTATAGTTAAAAATTGTGTTAATAAAATCTCCCCAAGTGTATATTTCTTGAAACTATTTATGAATGATATGAAAGTAACAAAAAAAAGAGGTCTGACCTCTTTTTTTATCACCCATTATTAAGTACTTTACGGTGGTGAACCACTTTTTCAATATTAATAATAGCATTCATAGCTTCAAAAATGCTTGAAAGAATATTGCGAGTTTTAGTAGGATGAGCACAGCAATCTCCAGCAGCATAAATGCCTGTAATATTTGATTCAAAAGTTTGATCTACAAGAATGCGACTTTGTTCATTCATTGCTAAATCCAAATTTTTATACTTTGTTTTGTTCATCTGTTGTCCATATTGAACTAAAATTATATCAGCTTCAAGTGTTAAAACTTGATCATCATTGGCAACTTGCAATTTCTCAATACAATCATTGCTAGTTTTTGTTATTTCTTGAAAAATATATGGAGCTAATAATTTAACACCTTGTTCTGCAGCCAATTGTAGATTTGCAGGTTTTGCTCTAAATTCATCGCGACGATGAATTACAGTCACTGACTTGGCATTGGTAACAATTTGATTTGCCCAATCAACTGCTGAGTCTCCACCTCCAAAAATCAAAACATTTTTTTTGTCAAATTCTTTTAAATCAGTTACAGTGTAAATGACATTGTCATAATCTTCATCAGTTAAACGAACTGGTGAATAAACTCCAATTCCATCAGCAAATAAAATTCTTTTAAATTCTTCAACTGACTTATCTGAAAATTTAACTTTAAATCAATTTTTTTGTCAATCAGCATCCTCTTTTGGAGTAATGATATCAATACTTTTTATAGTAGTGTTGTATTTTACAGCAATATCAGCATTTTGATTAATAGCAGCATACATATTATCCATAGCATCACTTGCTTTAATTTCTGGAATTGCTGGTAGATTTTTAATGATTTTTTCTGGATAGTTATTGCTAACTTGACCTCCATAACTGGGTTGTCCTTCAACAATAATCCCAGTTAAACCAAGATCTGCAGCCATTTTTCAAGCATAAAGTCCAGCAGGACCACAACCAATTATTAATAAATCTTTTGTCATTTCTTGTTTCACTCCCTTGCAAAAAATTATATCATATATATAGTTTTAAATAAGGAGAGAAGCCCATGATTATAAAAAATTTTGAGCAACTAGATGTTTTGGTAGATTCGATTAAACCCTGAGCTCAAAAAAATACATGTTTAATATTAAATGGGGAAATGGGAGCAGGTAAAACTACTTTTACTAAAAACCTACTAGCAGCACTTGGTGTTCAAGAAATGGTTAATTCCCCAACCTTTATTATTATGAATCAATACCAAATCCCTAATTTAAAAATAAATCATGTTGATGCTTATCGTTTAGCTGGTGGTGAAGAAAGTCAAATGTACTTAGAACAGTTTTTTGATGCATTTAGTGTAATTGAATGAGCACAAAACTTAGAGATTGATTTACAAAAGTATTTTAAAGTGATTGAAATAAGTATTAAAATACTTGGAGAAGATATTCGAGAGTTTCTGATTAAGGAGTTGAATTAAAATGAATTTATTTATTGATACCACAAATGGTTGTTTAGTACTAGTTTTAGAAAATAATAATCAAGTAATTGATACAAAAATTATCAAAGATTTAATTAAAATTAGTGATGTAAGTGTTGAAGAAGTTAAGACACTTTTAACAAAAAATCACTTAACAATTAAAGATATCCACAAACTTTATGTAACTTTGGGACCTGGAAGTTACACTGGAGTTCGAGTAGGGGTGAGTATTGTTAAGACTTTAAAAGCAATTGATGATTGCTTTGAAGTTTATACAATAAGTTCTTTACACTATCAGGCTGGATTAAAAAATGCAATTAGCTTGTTGGATGCTAAGGGTCAAAAGTATTATTTGGGAATTTATGAAAATGGTAAAAATATAATTTGTGATCAAGTTATTTTAGAAGAGTACATTGAGGATTTCACTGAACAATTTTCAACTTTTGAAATACTAAAAGATTATCAAGAACTTGATTTTGTTAATAACTATTTAGATTTAAAATCTGAATTTCAATTACAAACAAATATTAATGACATTGAACCAATTTATATTAAGTCATATGTCTAAAAACCAGACCCAAGTCTGATTTTTTTTATCTACAAATGTCATATTAATGTGTATCATTGCACTATTATTAATGTTATAATTAAGAATGATGGGTATTAATGAAATTAGATTTTAGTTATAAATTATATGAATGAGTAAGAGTAGTAAAAATATAACCAAGTTAAACTATGTGAGTATGCATCATCTGAATTAGACAATGATTTTTATTAATCAATCTAGTTTATTTTTAGCATCCAAAAAAAATTATATTTTTAGTTAAAGAAAGAAAACGGTGATGAAACATATGAAAAAAACTTTAAAATTTTTTGCGTCAACCACTTTAGTGGTTGCCCCAACTGCTGTAACTAGTTGTTCGGTAAAATACGTTCCAAAAAAAGTTGCTGTACCAACTAATGAAAATCCAGATCTTAGTTTACAACACTTTAAAGAATACAACAAATACTTAAATGGTTTTAATAAAGGAGCCAATAATTTGGCATTTAAAAATTATGACAACACTATGTACTTAGATCGAAGATTTAATGCTAGTCAATATGTGCCAACAGATGCCTTTTTACATGAATGTGACTTAGTTGAAGTATATCTTAGCAAAGAAAAAACTTTTGCTGCAGATATTAAATTTATTGAAGAAACTCCTGGAGTTTTTCGACTAGGAATGTCTGGTGATTGAAGTTCAACTCTGGGTAGGTACTTAAATCCAGATCCAAGAGGAGAACAAGAAAATCCCTATCAATCTTACATGAATGATGATGTTATTACATCTTTTAGAGAAACACCTGATGATTATGTGCTTGCTTTTACTGCAACAAATTATGGGCTTTTATTTCACCACATTGCTTCTGAAATAAATATTTCAAGAGTAGTAGTTAATGGGTTAAGATATAGTCCCTCAAGAGGAGCTTTGGTTTACCAAATGCCCACTGATGGAAATATAAAAGATGAAAGTTATAAATTCTTTTGAAAAAAACTTTACTTTATGTTGGATAATTTCATTGGTTCTAATAGTGATGTAAACTATCAGTTAAGACAGTCAATCCCAGTAATAATATTTAAGTCAAAAAAATTCAATATTATTATTGATACTGTTAAAATGTTCCTCTTCTTAGAAACTGCTAGAATTTCAGGTCATGATTTCCGCAACAGTAACCTAAATAATTTCTTAGAAATAATGGATCAAAATTATGCACTTACCAATCAAGTCAATGGGGTGAGTTCAGAAGGAGTTGGTGACTTAAACTTTGAATATGCTTTTCAAAAAGAAAACATCTTTATGAGTGACAAAGGACCAAGTCAATTTCATTGTGGTGAAGATTGTTTGATGATTACTTCAAACCTTGATGGTGAACAATTCTATTTTAAAAATTTCTTAGCAACCAGACCATTTTTCTTCTTAGAAAAACAGTTCACAACAACATTTGCTAACAAAAGAGCACTAGGATATGCAAATTCAAATATAGATGTTAGTGAAGATATGAAAATTTATTATTCACAAGACCTTTGAGACATGTTTGAAGTTCTTGGTGAAACTTATCAAAACAACACTTATACACTTAAAAAGAGATTGCCTGTTACTGCAAAAATTAATCCAATTGGAGTTACAAAACTGCTATACAAAAATGGTTACATGAGTTCTCCTGACAGTAGTTTTATAGATATGATAAAAAGTCATAGTGGTTTTAGAAATGCCAACCCTAGTTTTATAACAGGAGGGATTAGAAAAAATGCTTTATATGAAGACAATGCTCAAGGTAAAAACAATTACTCTGTAACTAACAGAGGTTCAGTTGAACTTATTGGTGATGTTGAAACAATTTTTTGAGCCCAATTAATTTTAGGCTTGAGTGATGGTTTTATTCCTTCACTAAACAATTATTATCGTTATCATAAAGATGATATTACAGTGAAAATTGCAGAGTTAACAAGTTATTATGCAGCTAATAGTGAAAGTTCTTATCAAAACTTTGTTCCTGCTTATCAAGCTTGCTGAGATATTTTATTAGAAGCAATCACTGTGGTTGCTCAAATTAACTTGACTTCATTTTTTGAAAAATGAGGTTTAGAAGTCCCAGCAAGTGTTAAAAATTTAGCAAAATCATTTGGGACAGATCAAGGTCAAAAATTATTTGGCATTATTTTAGATAAAGATTTATCAGGAATTTATGACAGTAAATTATGAGTTAAAAATATGCAAGCTGGTTTTGCTTTAAAAAATTCTGAAACACTTTTAAAACCATTTTCTGAATGGGGAGTTTTGTCTGGAAGTAATCTATTAATGAATCACATTATTGATAATGATGTCTCACCAAGAAATAAATCAACCCAAATAGTTTTAAAAAATGCCTTTGTTAATAGTAAACAAGCTGCAATTCATTATCTTTCAAGTTATGAATTGCAATCAAATTCAAATAGTAGTCAATTTGTTCCGAGTTACTTAAAAATTAGGGGTAATACAATTAATGGTAGTCATTTATGTAACTATAGTTTTCACCTTTGAGTTGACAAGAGAACAAAAAAAATTAAATTTAAAAGTTTTGATAATTGAATTGATGCAAGTGAGACAGATTTTGCAAAAATTTCTTTATTTGATGAAAGTCAAACTAAAGAAATCAACTCTAAATTAATTAGTAAAGAAACCATGACTTTGAATAGTAGTTTTGCTTGAAGTTTTAATTCAGGAAACTATTTAAAAATAGAATTTTTAAATAAAGATTTTAGTCTTGATACTGAAAATGGAGATGGAACTAAAATTTACAATCACAGCAAATGTGCTTTTGAATCTATTTATCCATATACAACTAATGGAATCTTTAGTGTTAAACTAGCATAAGATTATTTAAAAGTCTAACTTAAAACAGGATCTAAAACTCCTGTTTTTGTTTTTGTATTATTTTGAAATTAATTAAATTTGCAAATTTAAAAACCAGGATTTAATTGATAAAATAAAATAGTAAAGAAAAATAAAATGAGGAATGAAAATATGAAAAAACATTTAGAACAAATGAGTGAATCTCAACTTGAAAGAGCAATTCACCGAGAAGTTTATAGAATTAAACAAGCATTAAAAAATTCTGAAGTGGAGAAAAATGATCCAATTCGAGTGAAGTTTATAAAACCTGTGAACAGTGCTAATCTAGCATATAAAAAAGGAGAAATTATCAAGGCTGAAATGTTTGCAATAAAACAAAAGGCAATTGTGGAGATTTGAGAACAGTGAGAAGTTCTTGAATTAATTAAAAAAGAATACATAAAAAACTGAGCAGAATTTGCTGATGAAAATGCCCAAGAAAAGTTTGCTGAGGAGGGAACATCAGTTTTTGATTATGAAGAGGGTATAGATGTTTATTATGTAAAAGCCCTTATGCCTGGTGATGATGAATGAGATAGTAGGTGTTGGGATCGTTCAACTTGTGAGTTAAGAGGAGTCGACTTTGACGAATTTGCTACAGAGTTGGTAAAGGTATATGATGATGCATATGATAAAAAAATAGAAATGATAAAAAATGAATATTTTGGAGAGTTGTCAGAAGAGGAACTAGAAGAGTTGGAAGAATGAGAGAATGAGGAAGAATAGAAATTACTAGATTTTATTATTTGTAATATGAAGATATGCATATTGAAAAATTAACTAATTATTTTAGATACTAGTTTGTTAAGCATTATGAACAACTAAAAAAGTGATGAAAATTATTCTTTAAACAACTTCAATATTTTCAATAATAAAAATCATTGATTCAAACTTAAACAAACTTATTAGAACAAGAAATTATGAAGTTATCCTAGATTTAATAAGTTAATCAAAAAAATACTCAATCATTAGTTGAGTACTTTTTGTTTGACTTTAAATGAAACCAAGTAAAAGCAAAATAAGTTATGTATTTTTTTAAATATAATAAAAGATTTTTTTTAAAAAATTGTACAAATTTTGTTGTTTGCCGACGATTAATTGTAGAACAGAATTGAACTACTTGTTTATAAGATTTACAAATCAAACTATAAACAAACAATTTGAAAGGACATAATTGATTATGAGTTTAAAATTAAAAATAGGAGAGATATTCCTTATTATTGCTGATGCAGATATCAAAATGCAATTTGAAAAATTAATTGATAGGTTAGATGATATACTAGTAAAAGAGTACGAAAGACTTGAGAAAGTTTTGACCAGAAAGGAAAGAAAAATGTTTAAAAAAACTATTGATGCTACCAAAAGGGAGCTAAATGTCTTCAATTTTGATGACATACCAGCAAGCTGCAAGCCATTTGTTGATGAAGCAATAGAAAGAACCAAAAAAGAAATGGAAGAATTGATGTTTAAACAACTTCAATATTTTCAAAAACGTGAAGCTGAATTCGAAGCTCGTGAAGCAGAATTCAAAAAGCGTGAAGCAGAATTCAAAAGACGTGAAGCAGAATTCGAAGCTCGTGAGGCAGAGTTCAAAAGACGTGAAGAGGAATTTAGACAAAAAGAAATAATAATGAAGGCTGAAATAAATCAATTAAAACAAGAAGTTATGGAACTTAAAAGATTAATGAACTAACTTCTGTTTAAATACTCAATTATTAATTGGGTATTTTTTAATTGGTTTGAAATTAGGTTAAATTAAGATCTCGATGAAAATTTTAAAAAACTATGCATCTTCTATCTCTAGTTTATGTTTAACTGCAGAATCAAATTGAACTAGATGTCTATAAAATTAATAAACAAATTATAGGCTAGCAATTTGAAAAGACATAAGTATAAACAGATGATAGTGCATTTTTTTTATTTTTAATAAAATTACCTAAAATCTTTGATATAATTTTTAGGTATGGATTGATACTCAAGTTGGTGAAGAGGGCACCCTGCTAAGGTGTTAGGTCGGGCAACCGGCGCGAGAGTTCGAGTCTCTCTCAATCCGCCATTATAGAATTATAAATCAGGCAATGTTCTGATTTTTTCTTTTTTTTTACAAAAACATACTAAAAAAGTATAAAATAAATATGTTGCAAATGGAGGTATGTATGGCAAAACCAAGTAAAGAAACAGATTATAAAGAAAATAAACCTAAAAAAGGTTTATTTCAAAAACTTTTTAATTCAAAAGCAGGTCGTAATGAGGTTTTAAAAGTTTTAAAGCAAAAAAATATAAAGGACTTATACTTTTACACTGATATAAATAATGTGATGTTGATTTTAGAAAATGGCATTAGGCTAGTTAAAGATCAACGTTTAACAAAAGCAGAAGAATATACAGTGTGAACTTATTTAGAAAATAAAAATTCAATTGGTTTAGAAATGGATAACTCTGTTCGCGCACATTTTTGAAAATGAGTTAGTGAAGCAAAAATTAATGTTGAAATGATTTCAGTAATTGGAATTAATCCAGAAAAGTTAGATAAATTGACAAAACAAGATTGAGCCTATGATGCAAAAGATAATTTAGTTTACATCTATGAAACAATTCCTGTTGAAGCAATTAGTTTTATTATGGTTAAAGACAAGACTAACCTAAAAAGAATTCAAACCTATGTTGAAGCACAAGATATTGCAATTGATGTGTATTTTGGAGAAACAGGCAATATTAAAAATGTAACCAAAGGAGAAAAATAACTATGGCAAAAAAAATGGAAAAGATTACCTCAAGAGACACAGATTTCTCACAGTGATATACTGATGTTGTAAAGAACTCAGGTTTAATTGATTATGGTCCAGTTAAAGGAACAATGATATTTAAACCTTATGGTTATGCAATTTGAGAGAATATCCAAAAAATTTTAGATGCTGAATTTAAAAAATTAAATGTCTCTAATGTTTATTTTCCATTACTAATCCCTGCAAGTTTATTTAATCGTGAAAAAGAACATGTTGAAGGTTTTGCACCAGAATTAGCAACTGTAACTAAGGTTGGTGACAAAATTTTAGGTGAAGAACTATACATTAGACCAACAAGTGAGGTTTTAATTGTAGATCACTTTGCAAAAGAAGTAAAATCTTATCGAGATTTACCGTTAATTTATAATCAATGAACAAGTGTTATGCGTTGAGAAAAAACAACTCGTCCATTTTTGAGAAGTAGTGAATTTTTATGACAAGAAGGTCACACAATTCATGAAAGTGAGCAAGAAGCTAGAGCTATGACACTAAACATCTTAGAAGTTTATAAAAAATTTGCTAGTGAAGTGTTAATGCTTCCAGTAATTAGTGGTCGAAAGACTGAGAGAGAAAAATTTGCTGGAGCTAAAGAAACATACACAATTGAATCATTAATGTATGATGGGCAATCTCTTCAAGCTGGAACTAGTCACTATTTTGGTGATAACTTTTCTAAAGCATTTAATATTAAATTTCAAAATATGAATCAACAAGAAGAATATGGTTACACGACTAGTTGAGGTGTTTCAACACGTCTAATTGGAGCCATTATTATGACTCACTCAGATGATCAGGGCTTGGTTTTACCTGCCAAAATTGCACCAATTCAAGTTCAAATTATTAATATTAATGAGAGCACTGAAGTGCTTGAGGCAAGCCAGCAGTTGCAAGCAAAACTTGCAGATGACTTCCGAGTAGCAATTGATAAAAGCGATAAATCATTTGGTTTTAAAATTGCAGATGCAGAAATTAAGGGAATACCAATTCGTATTGAAATTGGACCAAGAGATTTAGAAAAACAGCAAGTGACAGTTTCGCGAAGAGATATTCGTAGTAAAACCCAAGTAAATATAAGTGAAGTAGAAAAATATGTTCATGAGCAAATCCAAGCCTATGATCAAAATATTTATCAACAAGCTTTGACCAATCGTCAACAAAGAACCTTTAGTGCCAACACAGTTGCTGAATATATGGCTCTTTTAGATAAAAAACAAGGGTTGGTTTTAGTACCATTTTGTGGTAGAATTACTTGTGAACAAGAGGTTAAAGAGAAAACCCAAACAAATTCAAGGTGTATACCTGATGATGTGGTTCAAGAGAAAGCTAAATGCTTTAATTGTCAACAAGAATCAAAATTAAAAGTTTATTTTGCCAGAGCTTACTAAGGCTCTGTGATTTTTTGTGTGATTACAGGAGGATAATAATGAAAAATAAAGAAGTAGTAGTAAAATTTTTTACTGCATTATCAAAAGGTGATTGAAAATTAATGAACAACCTTTATTCAAAAGATGTCGCATTTAGTGACACAGTATTTGGAGAATTAAACTATTCTCAAATTACAAATTTATGAGAAATGCTTCTAACTGAAAACCCAGACCTGAGTGCTAACTTTAAAATTGTTGAAGATGGAGAAGTTGTTAAAGTTCAATGAGTTATGGTTTCAAAATTTGGTCAAAAACACCGCAAAGTTATTTTGAACATTTTGTCTACTTTAGAAGTAAGTAAAGGAAAGATTATTAAACATAATGATCATTTTGACTTTAAAAAATGAGCCAAACAAGCACTAGGTATCATTGGTTGAATGCTTGGCAGCAAGCAAAGTTTTAAAAACCGCATCAAAGAAGAAGCATTTATTAAGTTAAATAGTTTTATTGATGCAAAACAATCAAGTCAATTGGGATCAGTTGCAAGTAAAACTAGTTCAACTAACACACAATTAGAAAAATAATATTTTCTTAAAATATCAATATTTTTTTGAGCATTTGCCTAGTTAAAATGCCATTTTTAAATTATAATTATAGTGTAGTTAGTTTAAATAACAACTTTTAGATGTAGCTATTGAACAGAAGATTGGAGTGGTTTAATGTCGGACATCAAACCAGGAGATAAGGTTATTGTTCATGCATATAAACACAAAGATAAACTTTACCGTTCATGAAGTAATGTAACGTTTTTAGAAGAAACTGATGAATATATCCTGTTAGTAAATGAAGATGTCTTAATTACTGAACTTGGAGGTCGTAAATGAAGAACTAATGAGCCAGCATTATGGTTCTTTGTCAAACAGGCTTGATACAATATCATATGTATGTTCAAAGAACAAGAGATTAACTATTATTGTAATTTAGCATCTCCCTTTGAGATTGTTAATAATGAAATCACTTATGTTGATTATGACTTAGATATTAAGGTCTTTAATGATAATAGTTTCAAAATTCTTGATCTGAAAGAATTTAACCGTAATCGTTTTTTATATAAGTATAGTCGTGAAATGGTTGAAACCATTTGAGAAAATGTTGATGTACTAAAACAAATGATTAAAGCTAGACACAATTTCTTTAATCATAATTATGCAAAGGAAAAATGACAAGATTACATTTTAAAAGTTAAGAGCAAGAAAAAGTATTAATAATTAATATTTTTTTTGACATTATGTAAATTTTTAAGATTAGTTATATACAATAGAAAGGCTTTCAAGTAAAATAATTCAAGCAATAAGTAAGTATAAAGGAGCAAATAATGGACAAAGCAAAAATTAGAAACTTTAGTATTATTGCTCATATTGATCATGGAAAATCAACATTAGCAGATAGAATTTTAGAGTTAACTGGAAGTGTTGGCAAACACCAAATGCAAGCGCAACTGTTAGATTCAATGGACATTGAAAGAGAACGAGGCATTACTATTAAGTTAAACTCAGTACAATTAAGATATACTGCCAAAGATAAGTCTGAATATATTTTTCATTTGATTGACACTCCTGGACATGTCGATTTCACTTATGAAGTTTCAAGAAGTTTGGCAGCTTGTGAAGGTGCTTTACTGGTAGTTGATGCCAGTCAAGGAATTGAAGCCCAAACTTTAGCAAACGTTTACTTGGCCTTAGACAACAATTTAGAAATTATCCCAATCATTAACAAAGTAGATTTACCAGCTGCTGAACCTGAACGAGTTAAAGCAGAAATTGAAAAGGTGATTGGGATTGATTGCAGTGATGCACCAATGATTAGTGCCAAAACTGGTTTGAATGTAATTGATGTTTTAGAAGCTATTGTAAATAAAATACCACCACCTCAGGTAGCTGATGATAATTTACCATTGCAAGCATTAATCTTTGACTCTTATTATGATAAGTATCGAGGAGTTATGGTTTCAATTAGGGTAATGCAAGGAACAGTTAAAGTAGGTCAACAAATTAAAATGATGCAATCAAAAGCAATTTATGAAGTTACTGAGGTCGGAGTAAAAACTCCTTTTGAGCTTAAAAAAACTAGCTTAGAAGCTGGAGAAGTTGGTTGACTGGCAGCTTCAATTAAAACTGTGCGTGATGTTCAGGTTGGAGATACAATCACCACAAAAGAAAATGGTGCTACTGAGCCACTGCCAGGTTATAAAAAATTAAACCCAATGGTGTATTGTGGGATTTATCCAGTTGATAATGCTAAGTATAAGGACTTAAAAGAAGCTTTAGAAAAAATTAGTTTAAGTGATGCAAGTTTGGTTTATGAACCAGAAAGTTCTCAATCATTGGGATTTGGTTTTCGTTGTGGTTTTTTAGGTTTACTACATATGGATGTAATTCAAGAACGTCTGGAAAGAGAATATGATCTAACATTGATTGCAACAGCACCATCAGTAATTTATAAAGTTAACTTAACAGATGGTAATACAATTCAAATTGACAATCCAGCCTTTTTACCTGAACCACAAAAAATTAGTAGTGTAGAAGAACCTTATGTTAAAGTTTCAATTATGACTCCAGATACTTATTTGGGTGATTTAATGGGTTTATGTCAAGATAAAAGAGGGAACTACATAAATATTGAGTATTTAGATGATACTCGAAGAAACTTAATCTATGAAATGCCTTTAAATGAAATTGTTTTTGATTTTTTTAATAAGTTAAAATCAATTTCAAAAGGTTATGCTTCATTTGATTATGAATTTGTGGGTTACAAAGCTGCCAAATTAGTAAAAATGGACATCCTTTTAAATAGTGATATTGTTGATGCATTGTCAACAATAGTTCATAAAGATTTTGCCTACCAAAGAGGAAAAGTTTTGGTTGAAAAACTTAAAGAAATTATCCCTCGTCAAAATTTTGAAGTACCAGTACAAGCAGCCATTGGGAGCAAAATTATTGCTCGTGAAACCATTAAGGCAATGCGTAAAAATGTGCTAGCAAAATGTTATGGGGGAGACATCTCACGTAAGAAAAAACTTTTAGAGAAACAAAAAGAAGGTAAAAAGCGAATGAAAGCAATTGGGTCAGTTGAAGTTCCCCAAGAAGCCTTCATTGCTGTACTAAAATTAGATGATTAAAACTTATTTGGTACAAATTTTTCTAAAACTATGGTTAAAAACCAGACATTAGTCTGGTTTTTTTGTTAATTAATTGAGAAATATAAGAAATTACCACTTAATGTTGACCTTTTTTTACAAAAAAATCCAAAATATAAAATGATTTTTAAAATCTAAAAATTATTTTATGGAATTACGAGTTAAAATTAATTTGTAAATGGAGGAATAACTATGAAATTGCAAAAAAAAGCCTTGTATTTAGGTTTATTTAGTTTAATTTTATTTATTTTTCTATCGGCACTATCAATTTATGATGTAATGAATTTATATTTTAGTTTACGTAATGTACTTGGAAAGGTTTTAACAAGAAAAGCAGTTTTTTATTATTATTTAGTAATAAGTTTGCTGATTTTTTACTTTTGATTCTATAAGTATTGTTTTCCTAATATTTTTAACAAATTCCATAAGAACATTTTGCGTAAACAGAGATTATGCAAGAACAATTTAAAAGCATATGTAGTAGCTCTAGTAGCATTGGTTTATCCATATTTGCTATTTGTTCAATTACTGAACTGAAAGAATTCAGTAATTTACAGTTTTTTATTTCATGACCAAAACTTTAGTATCTTAGAAGATTTTTTTGGTTTTGTAAAATTGTACAAGTGAGTTTATATAGATATTTTATGATACCTAGTAGCTGTAGGTTTAATTGTTTCGGTTTCATATTTTGGTTTTACATTATTTACATTGTTTATTTTTGAATTTGTTAGTTATGAGAGAATCAAAATAACTCAAAAAATTAATCACTATCGTTTTTTAAAACAAATTGAAGATCAAGAAGCAAATTTAAATACAGAAAAAATGTATGAGCAAATTTCTTTCTTTAAAGACTGAGGGGTTTATGTGACTTTAAACATTAATGAGCATATCACTACTCAATTGCGTGCTTAAAAACACAGGTTATTTCCTGGAATTGTTAGTTATTAAAAAATATGAAAGCAACTGAATAACACTTTTCAACCAAATTAGTAATCATGTAGATAACACTACACAAAAATTATTTTTATGACTAATGTGACCATTTTTTGGATCACATCTGGTTTTTTAAAGATAATTATCAATTGAAAATTTTAATTGTCGTCAAAAAAATACCGACTTTTTTTGATGTACCTAAGGGAATTTTTGAAAGTTAAATTATCTCAAGTTGATAATTTAATCAAATGTAAAAAGGAGACAAAAAAAATGAAAAAGCTTATAAGTATTTTAGGGACAGTTTCTTTAGCTAGTTCCATAATTATGCCAGTGGTTGCTTGTCGCAAAATTGAAGGCGATAAAGATACCACTCCCACAAATTTACAAAATGAAATGTCAATTGGGGCAGAATTTATGTCAAGATTAATTATTGCTGCAAGACATGAGAATTTGAATTTTAACGTTAATGAATTATTATCAAGTTTAATTACACCAGAAGGTAACCAAATGCGTTTACCACAATCATATAACTACAATAATCAACAAATAAGTATTGTAGAAGAAGTTACAAACTATAAAAAATTCTTAGCACCAAGCTTAGAATCATTAGACCAAGATAGAGCTGCTACTACTATGGCAAGTTATGTGATGGGGATGTATGATGATGAATTTTACAAACCTATGATAAGTGGTGAAAAAACCTTCTATGACACAGTTGGTCTTGATGGGGAATACAAGTTTAACCAACCAAATGTTAATAATGCTATGGGTTATTTAGCAGGACTAAATAAAAATTTAAATTTAGCAAAAGAAGATTCACGTAAAGCTCTTGCTTGGGGAATTCAAGATACTGGACCATTAACCAATTACTTGCTTTACCATAACTTAGATGGAGATACTCCTGGGGGGAATAGAGCTCAAGCAGGAGGTTTACTACCCCCATGAACTCCATTAATAGATAATTGAGGAACAAATTCATCAGGTTATAGTTTTTATAATTCTATAATGCAAATTGGAAAAGCTGGCCCTACTAATCCAAATGTAGCAGCTGGTGATAAAACTCTTTTTTCTCTGAAAGAAAAAATTGCTAAAAATAACTTGGATGTCAATTATACCCCAGGTTCAACAACAGCAAAACCAAGTGTAGAAATTGGTGGTAAACAGGTTGAATTTAACCAAGCTGGTGGTGAAATTGCTCAAAATGCACAAGACAATAATCTAAATGGTGCTTTTGCTCTATTTGGTTCATTACTTGGCTCAGTTAGTAATTCCGCAAGTGGCTCACTAATTTTAGCAGAATTAGCAAACTACTTTATGCCAGTAATTATAAGTAATACCTCAACAGAACTATTTATGCAAGGAGTCATTATGACTTTGATTACAAATGTTTGAAAAGCAATTAACTTGCTAAAAACAGATAGTAGTGCAAAAGCGCTTTATGGTGCAGATAGTGAAATTTTAAGATTTGCCAATGACTTAACCACAGCTCCTGAACCACTAAAAGATGCTTTAATTCCATCAACTACTGATGTAAACACAGAGCAAGTCGGGTTTGAAATACTTGGGAAATTTTCAAGTGCTAGCAATGGTCAAGTGGTTTTAAATGAAAATTTTCAAAATGCAAAAAACTTAATTGAAATTTTAGATTTAATTATCAAAGACTTTGAAAATAAAGATAGTGCTGCTCAGGCTAAAGTAATTACTACTTTATTTGATTCAGAAACTTCAACTAAATCAGTTTTTGAAAAAGCTTACAAATTGCCAATTACTTTCTTAAGACCTGAAACTTGAAAAACCATTATGCATGATGATAACAATAATGGTGCTATTAACTTAATCAAGTTTGCAAAATTAGCCTTTGAATTTGCTTGTGACCCAACAATTAATGAACAAGTCACAAAAGCAAAAAACAAATACCAAAGCAAGAATTCATTTAGAAACTTAACTAGTGGTGAAAAACAAGACTTTATTAAAATCCTGGGTTATAATGGTGCTGGTTTTGAAGAAAAAAGCTTCTTAAATGGTTTTTACAGTGCTTTTACAGATACAAACATTAAAGGTAACAAAGAGTTTACTACAATGGTTATGTCTTTGAAAAAAATTGTTGATACAGGAATGAAAAAAGCACATGAAAATGTTTATCAATATATTTTTGATGATAAATATTGAAAAAAATCTAACTTTGAAATAAATACAACTTCAAATTTAGATCTAAATGGAAAAATGAGTTTCACTTTAAACTATACTGGTTTTGGAGATCATTCTTCAACTGCAAGTACTCAAACCAAAAAAGTAGACGTGCCAGATAACTTTAACCCTTATCAAACAATTTGACAGCACCAAGAGGGTGAACTAAACAAAGATGGAGACAAGATGTCTGCTAAATCATGAGATTTAATTGATAAAACCAAAGTTTCAGGAAAAGTTTTAGGTGTAGAACAAAATGTTATTAGTCCAGATGCCTTAGTAGCATATGACGGAACTGGTTTATATGAAAATTACAAGCCGGTTGAGTTTCAATATAATGTTGAATGACAAAATATAAGTAGTGATGTTAATAATCCATATTGAGTTATTAGCAAAATTGATTGCTTCAACAAAGAAGGAACACAATTTTATAACATTTATTAAAAGCTTTAAAAACCAAACACTTGTTTGGTTTTTTATTAGTAAATATATTAAAAAACCAAAATTTATCATAAATTATTATGTAAAGAAAGCAACTTAGGGTAATTCCATTTTTTATATATTGGAGTATAATAAATATTAATATATTTATGGAAGGGATTGTTATGAAAAGATTCAATTTTAAACTAAAACAACTGTTAATAATTTTAACAGTTGTAGCCTTTTGAACGGCTTTAATAGCAATTTACGCCACTAATTATCATTTGTATACAGATTATTTGTGAATGTTAAGGTTGGGAGAATATCGTACACCCGAACAAAAACAATGACAAGAACAGATTGTTGATGAATACCAAAATGATACTTTAAACCATGAGAAGAAAGTAATTTTAATTTCTTTATGTGGAGTGGTGTGAGACAAGTTTTATCAAGACACTTTGAATGACGAGTACCAACAAAAAATCATTAGTCAAGAAATTTATAGTTTACGTTATGAGATTCCCAGTTATGAATCAATTTTTGGGAACAGACATATTTTAACTGGTTATAAAGAAAAATCATTTGAAAATATTTTTAATCTAGTTGAACACTCTAAAAGTGAACTAAAAACATCAGCATTATTTTATTGAGAAAATTTTGCTACTAAAGTATTGCACTACGATACAAAGATTTCAAATTTAAAGAATTATTATGCAGATAAAACTTTAAAATCAGAATATTTAAGTGCTAACTTGAACCAAGCTTTGAAATTCTTAGATATTCAAAATGCTGACTTTGCAGAACAATATACAAACCCAAACATCAACTTCTCATTTTGATTCGATTTTTTAGCAGATAATGCTGGGCATTATCGTTACAGTTTGAATTCAAACTTTGTAACTACAATTTATGAGGCATATTTTGAAACTTTTGATGATTTGTTCACAAAATATGCCAATGACCCAGATACTTTGGTGATTTATGTTGCCGATCATGGTAGAGATGCAGATGGACTTCAACACAACGTTTGAGATAGAAGTTCATATCACTCATTTATGATTTCAAATCATAATCTTAACCAAATTATTGATCGAGTAGTAGTTAATTTTTTAGACATTAAGGAAATAGCATACAAATTTTTAAAAGCAAGTTAAATAAAATAAGGAGTATCAATGAAAATATCAAAAATCCATTTTAAATTAAAGCACTTACTAATCATTATTTCGATTCTAGTTTTACCAGTCTCATTTTTAGCCATCTTTATTGTTAACTTTCAACTATATTCAGCATCATTGTGGATGCTTCATGTGGGAGAGTATCGTACACCTGAACAAAAAGCTTGGCAAAAAGAGATTGAAGCTGACTATCAAAATCGCAAGTTAGATGCCCGGAAGAATGTAATTTTGTTTTCTTTTGATGGTATTGTCTGAGAACATTTTTTAGAATGAACATTGAATGATGAATATCGAGAAAAAATAAAAAATAAAGAGATTTATAGTGCAGAGTACGAAATTCCATCTTTTGAATCAGTTATGGGATATCGTAATATTTTGGGAGGTTATTGAAACAAAAATTGATATAACATTTTTAACCTAATTGAAAATTCAAAAGATGGTGGTTTAAGAACCTCAGCCTTGCTTTCATGACACCATTTTATCACCACAGTTTTAAATTATAAGACAACTATTTCAGATTTGCTTAATTATACACTTGGTGAAAATTTAGCAGCTCGTTATATAAATGATAATTTAGCTGATGCAAAAACATTCTTAGATATTCAGTATCAAGATTTTAAAGATCAACTCAACTCACATGAGTATAATTTCTCATTTTTCTATGATTTTTTAGCAGATAATGCCGGTCATTTGGGAATGACTTATGACTCAGAGTATGTTCAGGAAGTTTACAAATATTACTATTTTTTATTTGATTATTTGTTTTCAAGTTATGGAGATGATCCAAACACATTATTATTGCTAGTGACCGATCATGGAAGAGCAGTTAATGGTAAAAACCATAATATGTGAGATAGAACAGCTTTTCGCTCATTTATGGTAGCAAACCATAATTTAGCAGAAATTATCTCAAGACCTGTTGTTAATTTTGTTGATGTTAAAGAAATAGTTTACAAGTTTTTAGAAGTTTAACAAACCAATAAAGCATTAAAACCCTATAAAATATAGGGTTTTTTTGTATTTAAATAATAAAAGAATTAATGAATTTATTTGAGTTTTGAATAATTTATGGGTGAATATGGTGATTAATAACATTATTGGTGTTATTTTGAGATATTTTCTAGCAAATATTTAATTTTAAACAAAACATTCTTAAAAAAAACCAAGATTTTGAAATATTTTGATAGTAAAATATTAGTGTAATTTATATCAAAATAAAAAAATAGGAGGTACAAAATATTATGAAAAAATTACTTAGTTTATTAGGAACTGCTACATTAGTTTCAACAAGTGCAAGTGCTGTTGCTTGTTGCTCACCAAGTGTTGGAACACCAGATGAAGGGAACAACAATACAGACAATGGAAGTATAGACAATGGAAACACTGATGGAGGAGATGAAACACCTGCATTAAATAACCCCATAACAATTGATGTTGCATCAATTTCAAATGAAATTACTTTAGAAGCAAAACAAACCAAATATGGTGATGTTAAAGATGATGTTGTTCAATGAATTAACAAAAAAATTGATGATGCAAATGCAAAAAATGATACGAAATTAGAAAAGGTTACAGAAAATGATATTGATTTTGTGGTAACTAGAGCCTGAGGTTCAAAAGCAGGTGTGCTAGAACATGTGGATGACAAAACTATTTTATTGTCATCAGATACAATTGCTTTTACTGTAAATAAAGCTAGTGATTTATTTAAATCATTAAAAG
This sequence comes from Spiroplasma clarkii, assembly GCF_002795265.1. Lineage (NCBI taxonomy): Bacteria > Bacillati > Mycoplasmatota > Mollicutes > Entomoplasmatales > Spiroplasmataceae > Spiroplasma > Spiroplasma clarkii. The sequence continues at coordinate 1,298,874 of NZ_CP024870.1, read as the reverse complement.
GAAGTTTGACAATTGAAAAGCAGGATTTGTCAAAATCGCCATTTTCACCACATAAAGATGAAAATGTGGATTCGTTTGTCACTAGAATAAAAGGTGAATATATTAAAATCTTTGGGACAGATGTAAAAGAGATTGACTTTTATAAAGAAATGAATTTTATTTACCACCCAGCAGATGGTTCACCAGAAATAACAGTTCTTGATGATGACCAGGCGCTAGTATTATTTTTTGATGATGGTTGAACAATTGGTGATGCAACAGATGTCAAGTATTTATTGTTCACAGGTTATAAAGAATTTAAACCTGAATAAATAAGCTTAAAAAAAATCGCAAATTTGCGATTTTTTTATCTTTTAGATCTACTTTCAATTGCAATGTGAGTAAGTAGTGAATAACCAACTAATAAGCCTCCACAGATTAAAATAACAAAAACAAACCAAATAGCTCCATACATTCCAAAAAGATTGTTGTTAAATATCTCTAAGAAGAAATATCTAAACCCATGGTGGTTTCTTGTGGCATTGACTCTTAAACCATATTGGTAGTGAATTAAGAGAATTCGGCCAAATTCTGTTCCTAAGTAAACTGCTGGATAAACAAATACTCAAGGTAGTTGTTTTTTAAAGTAGTCTTCTAGGTAAACTTTTTCATAACTTACTGTATTAATAAAGTAAACATAAGTTACTAAACCAATGGTTGGGACAGTGTTAATTAGAACATCTCCAATTAAGTATAAAATTGAGTATGGTGCAAATTTATCTTGAACTAAGTAAACTGGCAAATTTACAAATAAGTAAATAGTAGTATTTAACAGAGCACAAGTTGCAATCAAGACTGTAACCAGTCTTGAAATCCAAAAACTTCTTTCTCAACGACCAAAGATAATATTGTGTTTAATGATTGCCACTAGCAATCACATAAAAATAAAGATTGTGGTAATAAAGGTAAAACTTGTAACATAATAAATGTTAAAGCCTAAATAGTCATAAGCTATAATTTTGTCTGAATCAGCTCCATAAATTGCCCATTCTGTTCCCGACATGAAACAAGCACCAATTAATTTTTGAGAATAATCTAATACTAAAAATGTTAAAACTAAAGTAATTGCAATTAATTTAAATCAAAGTCTTCAATCATCTCTAAAATCTCATTTTCTGACATACATGTTTTCATCTCCTCTTACAAATATGTTGACTGATATTATTTTGACCTTAATATTTTATCATAAATTAGCACTATTTTAAAGTAGATATAGTACTAAATGGTTTTAAATAGATTATTTTGATTTTTCAAATAAAGTAGATTAAAAAACTGTTAAACAAATTGTGTTAAAAAAGTATATGATTAAGTTAGGTAACAGGAAGTAACAATGAGAAAGATAAATATAATTACAGTTTTGCAAAACATAATTCAAGAAGACAATAATTCAATTGCCAACTTAATTGCTAAGGTCATTTTAAAAAACTTAGATCACATTGACACATTAACAATTAATCAGTTGGCTGAACAAAGTTTTTGTTCAAAAGCCACAATTGTCAAATTTTGTAAACAACTTGGTTTGGAAGGTTACAAAGACCTAATTCGTCGAGTTTACTTAGAACATCATATTTATAAAAATGTGGATATTGATGAAAACCAAGATTTAGATAAAAGTATGCTTGAATACAGTCAAGTATTATTAGAAAACATTGCCCATATTGATTTACACAAAATTAAAGCAATTTGTGAAATTATTAAAGCTAGTAAAACTATTCAATTGTTTGGTAAAGGACCAAACACAATGATTTGTAATTTATTAAATAACTATTTAATTAAGTTGGGTTACAATAGTCAAACTTCTTTTGATGTTGATGTCCAAGAAAAAATAATTGCCAATGCAGATCAAAATTATGTGACAATATTTTTCACATATTCAGGGATGACCCCTAGTATTGCAAAAATTTTAAATCAAGCTGTTGAAAAAAACACCAAGATAATTTTAATCACAGCAAATCCAGATTCAAGCTTTGTCCCACATGCAGATGTTGTTTTGTTTGCTTTAAATAATGAAGAAATTTTAAGTCATCAACAAAGTTGTGTGGTAACTTTTACAGCCATAACTATGAAACTAGTTCACTGCTTAAGTTTAAAGTAGTGAACTATTTTACTTTTTGCTAACTAATTTACAATGCCTTAAAAACAATATTAAATAATTTCATTTGTCCTATACTCAAAGTGGAGGACAGCTTAATGAAAAAAGAAAAAAACCAAGACAATTTAAAATTAAAAGCTGATGTTGATAAGAGTTTAATTATTGACAAAGCAAAAAACTCAAAAGTAGTTTGAAAAAAATATATCCAAAAGGCTGGAAGTTTTATGGCAGGTATGATTATGCCCACTGTTGGAATCCTTATTGCCTGAGGATTATTAGCAGCTGCTTTTTTAGGAAAAATGGAAAATGATGTTTGAGTCAAAACCGGATGAATTACTTTTGAACCAATGGGGGTATTAATTGCTCCAATGATGAAGTGATTAATTCCTGTTTTGATTGGTTATACTGCAGGTCACATGATTTATGGAGCTAGAGGTGCTATGATCGGAGCTACATTTACATTTGCAGCAATTGTTGGGAATGACTTCATCTATGCAAACTATGCAGCAGACTGAAGAATGGGAGCAGACATTGTTAAAAATGTGGCAGCTCCAAACCAAATAGTTGGAGCAATGGTTGTGGCACCACTTTTAACTTTTATGGTTAAAAAAATTGAAAGTTATTATATAAATCGTATTAAACCAGGGTACGAAATGCTAGTGAGAAACTTCTCACAAGCTGGGTTAGTAATTTTAGGAATCTTTTTAGTCTTTTTCACTTGAGGATTTATTATGTATGGTATTAGTTTTGTAATGGTTGAAATTATTGAACTATTTACTCGAGCACCTTGAGCCTTTCCCTTTATGGCAATATTTACTGAACCATTGCGTGCAATTTTCTTAAATAATGCTCTTAATTGAGGGGTAATGATCCCATTAGGGTTACAAGAAGTAGAAATGAGTAGTAAAGGATTTTCAGCCTTCTTTATGGTTGGGGGGAATCCTGGACCTGGATTTGGATTATTAATAGCTTACACAGTTTGAAGAAAACAACAAAGAGCAGCAGCTGGAGGAAGTAGTATTATCCAGCTAATTGGAGGAATCCATGAAGTTCATTACGTTTACATTTTAACTGAACCAATCATGGTTCCAGCTACAATTTCAGGAGCATTTGTTTCTTTATCAATTGTAAAAATCTTTGCAGGAGGAGCCATTGCTGCAATTTCACCAGGTAGTTTAATTTCAGTAATTGCAATGTCAGGTAGTGGAATGAGAATTTTAGTTAATGTAATTGCAGTTTTTGCAGGAGCTTTGGCAAGTTTTGGAGTAGCATCAGTTATTATGATGTTTAAAAGAAAAGCAAATGTTGCTGTAACTGGGGTTCAAGTAACTGAAGAAGGATTATCATTTAGTGAAGCACCAGTTTTAAACCAAACTCTTGATTTTAAAACTGCAAAAAAACTAATGGTGGCATGCGATGCTGGTGTTGGTTCAAGTGCTATGGCTGCAGGAATTATAAAAAAATGGTGTCAACAAAATAACATTGACATTGAAGTTAAAAACTGTGCAGTTAAGGACTTAGATCCAAGCATAGATATTGTGGTAACAATGACAAATTTTGCAGAATTTGCCCAAGAAAAATCACCACATGCTTACATTTACCCAGTGAAACAATTTTTGGGAAAAAACATTTTTGATGATTTATATGCAAAATTATTAGTTAAAGTCAAAACAGAGTAAGAAGGTGATGAAATTGAAAATTTCACAAGAAAATGTTTTAGTAGATTTAAATTTTGCCAATAAAAATGAAGTTTTAAACTTTATTGGAGCAGAGTTTAGTAAAAGAAATTGAACAAAACCAGAGTACACACAGTCTTTAATAAATAGAGACCAAGCAGATAGTGTTGCAATTGGCAGTTACTTAGCTTTGGTGCATGGTCAACAACAAGACTGTGACTTAATTTTACAAGAAGGAGTTTTAGTGATTCGACTTGCCAACTCCTTACAATGAGATCAACAGGTTGTTAAATGAGTGATTGGTTTAGCATTAAAAGGTGATAACCAATTAGAGTTTTTACAAAACATTGCAATAGCATTTAGTGATGAAGCTGATGCTTTAAAAGTATATCAAGAAAATACTAGTGTAAAGCAAATTTGTGATTATTTTAACAATTTAGACTTTGAATAGAAAAAGGAGAAAAAAACTATGATTGGATTAATTGGCTTAGGAAAAATGGGCTTAAATTTAATTAAAAATATGGCAAAACAACAATTAGACCCTGTTGGTTTTGACATTGATCAAAAAACTTACCCAAAGTTAACACAAGCAAATATCAAAACTGCAAGTAGTTTAGTTAGGTTAATTGAAATCTTACCAAAACCCAGAACAGTAATGCTATTACTGCCAAGTGGTGCAATAACTCAAAATTGTTTTGAAGAATTATTAACTTTATTAGAACCTGGAGATGTAATTATTGATGCAGGAAATTCACACTATCAAGATTCAATAAAACGTTACCAAGCAGCACAAACTAAAAAAATTGATTTTATGGATTGTGGAACTAGTGGTGGTCAAAGTGGAGCTTTAAATGGAGCTTGTCTTATGGTTGGAGGAGACTTAAAAGTCGTCCAAAAATATGAAGAAATCTTTAAAAAACTTGCAGTTACCAATGGTTATTTGCATACTGGTGCAGCAGGAAGTGGACATTATTGTAAAATGATTCATAATGGAATTGAGTATGGAATGATGCAAGCAATTGCAGAAGGGTATGAATTATTACAAAACTCAGAATTTGATTTTGATCTAGCACAAGTTAGCAAAATGTGAAACCATGGGAGTGTCATTAGAAGTTGATTAATTGAATTAGCTCAAGCAGCCTTTGAAAATAACAATGCTTTAGACAACATCAGCGGTGTTGTTAATATGAATGGTGAAGGACTTTGAACTGTTGAAGAAGCTATGAAACAAGGAACTCCTGCTCCAGTAATTGCTTTATCAGTAATTATGAGACAAAGAAGCAAGCAACAAGACACCTTTGCTGGTAAGGTTTTAGCGGCTTTAAGAAATGGCTTTGGTGGACATGAAATTCAGTATACCAAAAAGTAAACAAGTTTTGCTAGAATTTAAAAATATTAAGTGAATTATGAAAATAATTCACTTTTATTTTGAAAAATAATATATTTTTAACACTTTAAGTGTATAATAACTTTGATATTAAATCAAAGGGAATAAAATTATGTTTAAAAACAAGTATCTTTGGCTGCTTTTGTGTACGATATTTTTTAGTAGTCTTTTTTCACTACTGCAATTTTTATTGCTTGAAAATTATTCAGTTACAGAGCGCTTCAATGTCATCATTTTAATAACTAAACAAAAGCTAATTTTTTTGTCTGCCTTAGCTTTTGGTTTTTTAGTTGGCAAAGAACTAGTTGTAAACATTGATTATTTCTTAAGCAAAAAAATTAGTGATAAACACTATCAAAAATTAGTGACAACTTCAAAATTGATTTTAAAATTTGTTTTTATTGCTGGTTTAGTTCCAAGTTTAATTTATTTTTGAAGCATTAACCTAAACTCAATAGTTAATCACCAACTTTACGAAACTGTAGTTTCAATTGATCTGTTACAAGCAAAAATAAATAACATTGTTGACTTAATGACCTTAAGAGCAAACTTACTTTACCTATCTTTTACATCATTAATATTAGTACTTATTGCTGGTTTTGTAAGTTACTTAATAAATTTGTTGTCTTTGAAATACGCACAAGAATTACGTAGACAAAAGTTAGAACCAATTGTGGTTGCTGCAAGTTTTGAAAAAAATGAAACTGAGCAAGAACTTAGTGCAAACCAAAGTGACTACTTTGGTTTTGAAGTTAGTACTTGTTGATTTTTAAAAATCATTTTAAAAATAGCCCATAATAAAACAAATAATTTAAGAAATTATAAAAAAAGGTTGTTCCCTAAAATTGTTCTTATTTAATTATAAAACTAAATAACATTTAAAAAACAAATTAGGAGAAAAACTATATGAAAAAATTATTAAGCGTTTTAAGCGTTTTAACTTTAACATCTTCAATTGTAGCCCCAGTAGCTGCTTGTGGTAAAAAGTTAAAACCTCAAGAATCAAATACTACTGATATTCAATCAGAAATGGTTGCTGGAGCAGAATTTATGACAAGATTAATTCTTGCAGCCAGACATGAAAATCTTAACTTTAATGTAAATGAACTATTGTCAATGTTTCTAACACCAGAAGCTATGGTAAGTCGTTTTCCAACTGAATATGAATTTAATGATAATGGTGAAATTAAAAGTATAAATACTCAAAAATATTTCAACCTTTATAAAAAACTTTTAGCACCTTCAATTGAGTCTCTAGATCAAGATATGGGTGCTGGAGCAATGGCAAGTTATGTTATGGGAATGTATAGTGATGACTTTTATCAAAATATAATTAATGGTGAAAAAACTTTCTATGACACAATGAACCAAGATGGAAGTAAACTTTCTTTCAACAACCCTGATCGTAATGGAGCTAAAGGTTACTTGGCAGGACTTCACAAAGACTTGAGTTTGGCAAGTGATTACGATCGTCGTCAATTAGCATGAGGAATTCAAGATACAGGTGCTTTAACAAACTACTTATTAAATAAAGGTTTTGATGGAGGATACCCAGGAGACACTCGTGCAAGAATGGACCAAGGAACTTTATTTCAAAATGTAGGGCCAGGAACTTGAGATTACGATAGCAATGGAGGGGGTTATGCATGATATAACTCTTTAATGTATACAGGTAAATCAGCAATAAATTTCAATTTTGAAGATAAAGATAATCAGTGAAATAATAGTGGATGAGATGCTAACCGAAAGTTAGGTAAAAGTAATCTAGAATTAGCACCAGGTTATACTAATGATAAACCTGGTAATGAAAAATGATCAACTCTAAAAGATGGTGACCAAAAGATTGAATTTAATGAAGTTGGGGGAAGAATGGCTCAGGCTGGTCAAAGTAATAACTTTGGAGCAGGAGTTTCATTTTATGGTTCTTTACTACAAAACCTTTCAACAACTTCATCAGGAGCTATGTTTACAGGTGAACTTGCAAACTACTTAATGCCAATTGTAGTAAGTGATGTACCCAATGATAGATTCTTACAAGGAATCTCATTTTCACTAATCACTAATGTTTGACATGCATTTAATTATATAGTTCAACCAAATTACCTTGGAGAAATGCGAGAACATTTCACAGATGACTTATTAGATAAAATAAAAGAACTTCCTAAGGCACCAGATCCTTTAGGAACAGTTTCACAACTTGGTGCAGACACAGTAAAACCAAGTCACATTGGATTTGATGTTTTAAGAAAATATCAAGGTAATTCTGAGGAAATTACTAATCCTATTACTGGTAAACCATCAATTGAATTAATTTTAGATGACAAAGAAAGTACTAATGCAAAACTTATGGTTGAAATAGTTGGTCAAATGATTGCTGAAATTAAAGCAAAAACTGGTGCTGAAAGAAAAGCTGCCACTGCTTTATTTACAACAACAGGTTCATTTGGAAGACCAGCTTCAGGGTTATTATCTCTTTTTGAGAATGCAGGTGATGCATGAAATGACCAAGTTTTATCAAAAAATGGTGAGGGAGCACTAAATTTATTAGAAGTATATAAACGTTGTTTTGAAATTACTCTTGATGAAGACGTAGTTGCCTCAGTTGAAGCAATAAAATCAAAATTTTCAGGTGCTTTTAGAAATTTAACAAACTTACAAAAACAAGATTATTTAAGAATTTTAGGATTTAATGGTAGTGGTTATAACCCTGGTTCATACTTAGAACGTGTTTATACAACTTTGACAGATTCAGAAAAAAAAGGTAGCAATGAATTTATAAAAATCTTTAATTCATTAAAAGCCAATGTCAACCAAGGAATGTATGCAACACATGGAATGATTTACCAATACATTTTTGATGATAACTACTGAGAAAGAACTGATGTAAATTTAAACACAACTTCAAATGAAGAACTTGGTGGTGAAATGCAATTTACTTTAAAATACACAGGTAGAGGTGATACTTCTTCAACAGCAAGTAAGCAAACTAAAAAAGTTGAAGTGCCACATAACTTTAACCCATACCAAACAATTGTTGAAAATCAAACAACTTTAGATGAAAAAGCTCCAACACAAAGTGCTTTAGCTTTAGTTGATCCAGACAGAATCTCAGGAAAAGTTCTTGGTGTTGAACAAGGAATAATTGACGAAACTGATTTACTTGACTATGATGGAACAGGTTTAGTTAAAAACTTGAAACCTGTTAACTTTGAATATAAAGTAAAATGAGCAAATATTAGTGGAGATGTAAATAACCCATACTGAGTCATAAGTGGAATTGATTGCTTCAAAGATGGAGTACAATTTTACAATATTTACTAGTCTATTAATTTTAAATTTTTGTAACTCATTAAGGGGGAAGTAACAAATGTTATTATTTAAAAATGGGTTTATGAAGTTCATTAAGGACTATGTACAATTTATTATTTTTATCTTGTTAATTTTATTAAGTGTGGTTTTTACTTCCACTTTTGGAATCTCAGCTTCAAACTTAATTAGAACCAAAGATAGGATTACTCAAAATTATGTACCTTATGATTATTCATTTCGTTATACCACAAGTGGTTATGATGCAAATGATGTTCAAACTTTAAACCCATGGTTTGCCTTTAACTTAGATGTTTTAAGTGCCAACCAAACCAGTTATGCAACTTTAATAATTGGCGCTAACGATGCTGTTTTAAAACCATATGAATTTAAAATTGCAAAAAACCAAAAGGGTGAATTTACATATGATTCAGCAATTTATGAAATTTATGGAACATATTATGTTAATTTTGGTTTTGGTGATACTGAATCAAAGTATGATCCAGCAAATATCAGACCATATCAACCTAGTCAAGGTGAGGTGGTCAGTAGATTCAACTTACAACAAAAGTTAGCAATTGTACAAAGTGGTGAATTTGGACGTTTTTATCGTTTTAACTTTGAAAATGCTGCCTTTAAAAATTCATTATTTGGGCAATTGTACCAAAAGTTTAATTACTTTCAAGGAAACTTGTCAACTAGTGATCTAACTGTTGCTAGCAACTTGTTTGATTACATGTTTTATGTAAACAACTCTGCAATAACCTCAACAATCAAAAATGTTATTGCCCAAATTTACAAAGTTGAACAAGATGCGACAATTGTTGAAACCAGAATCAATTTTCAATCAGCAGAAAATGAGCCTGAAAGTCTTGAAGAAATTAAAACTAAAGGTTTTAATGGAAGAATTGGAAGAGTATTTACAAGTTTAGATGAAGATTCAGCAAAATCTCAATACTATCTTGCAGACCGTTCAACAATTGCAGAAGTTTTTGATAATAAAAATCAAAGATCTTATGGAATTGAGCAACTGTACAAAAATGGAACTTATGCAATTAAGGACTTTGAGGCTCGAAATCTCTTTTGATCACCTCAAGAACCTGCAGGTTTTATTATTGATCAAAAAAACATCACAAGTCGTAATTTATTTGAAACATATTTTAAAATCTTGGGGAACTTAACAAACTTTACAGTTGAATTAACTAGTGAAGTTGTTATGTGAAATAAAGAAGGACAAAAATTCCGCTTTATTTCATCATTTTATAACACAACAACAATAACAAGTAATAATCAAAAAATTGATGAAACACACTTCTATTATCCTGAAAGTTACACAATTTATGATCAATTACAAGGAAATGATGTTTTAACTCGTAATAGTTTTATGGCATCAAGTGGATGGGTTGAAGAAAATCAGTGAGAATTGGGAAAAATTTATAAAATATTTCCTGAATTCAATACAAAAGCAGATGAATTCCGTTTAGATGCTATTGGAACAGATTACTATAACACTTATCCAACAATTTATGAAGAAGATTTAATTTCAAATCAAAGTAATGAAGCAGTCTTTTATACTAACTCAATAACTTTCGAAAAATACTTTAACTATTTAGAGAGCAGGGCCCCATTAGTGCCAAGTTCTAATTATCAAGATGTGAGTCGTACTTATATGCGCTATTTTGGAGAGCAAAATAGCCTAGTTGATAATGTTAAATTGTTTCAGCTGTATCTTGCAGATAACATGGTAACACTTCCAGATGCAATTGAAGCTTTAACTACAAATACTTTTAATGATGATTTAAGATATGCTCGAGCAAATTTAGAAGCTAAAGATGCAACTTCAACTTTAGCTTTAAGAAGTGAATTAATTATGACTGTATCTTCACTATTTTTAGCTATTTTAATAATTTTTTGTCTAATCTTTATGTTATGTATTGCCTTTATGATTTACACAATTGTTAAAAAGGTCATGGTGAGTCAAAGAGGACAAATTGGTAATCTAAAATCATTGGGTTATTCAAATGGGAAAATCTTAATAAATTATTTAGCTTATATGGGCTTACCTTTACTTGTAATTGTCCCAATTGGGTGAGCATTAAGTATCTTTTTACAAACACCAGTTATGAAGGTTTTTGAAAATTACTTTAATATTCCAGTTTTGTTTACAATCGATTGACAAATATTAATTTTCTTATTATTGGGATTTTTAATTTTAAATACAATTGTTGTTGGAATTGTAGCCTATGCTACAATTCGTCAAAACCCATTGGCCTTACTAGCACCAAGTAAAAGTCACCAACCAAACTTAACTTTAACTAGACTTATTTATAAGTTCAAGTACCAACGTTTTACAAGTAAGTTAAGAATGATTTTGGTTTCAACTTCAGTTAGCAGTTTATTCACTTTTTTAGGAGTAATTACTTTTTCAAGTTTAATTTTAACTTTTGCAAGTATTTTGCCTTCTTCAATGACAAAAATGAAAGAAGAGTATTTTACTAGAATTGATTATAACAATGATTACAGTTATGCAAACCAAGTGACTAATAATCCACTAACTCGACCAGCCTTTTATCAGGTAACTGCTGATAGGCAAGCATCAAATGCAGCTGTTTCAATCTTTAACACTTATGTTAAAAGAAACTTATCAGAAACATCAGGTTCAGCTTACTATAACTTATTAGCAGATGCCGAAGTTTTAGGGAATCAATATTTTGCTCAAAGTTTTGAAGATGTTGTTTACAACAACTTATTAACATTTAAGGGAATAACAATTTCTCCACAAACTTTACATGATGTAATTGCTGCTGGAAATTTAGCAAGTCCAGAAGCTGGAAAAGCTGTGACAACCACAGTTAATAACTTTGCTTGTCAAGTGTTACCAACATTATTTGCTCAAGAACCAATTTCGGGTATTGATAATGTTGATGGATGTATTAAAAATATTTCAAACAATATTTTACCTTCAACAATTAAACAATTATGAGAAGCTGATGAAACTAATTACTTAAATTTTGCCTTTAACTTTGGGGCAATTCCAGTTAATTTAGATTTTGATGAACTTTATACTAGATTGCAAGCAAATGACTTTAAATCTGGTTTAAATTTAGAAGGGTTTGGTTTAGATCTAACTAGAACAGATCACCAAATTCAATTTAGTAATTTACAAACCATTAAGTACCAAAGTAACTTAGATTATATCCCAGTTTTAATTAACGAAAAATTAAAAGTAAGGGGATATCAAGTTGGACAAGAGTTTACCATAAAAACACCAACCAATAAACTTGCTGTAAAAGAAATTGACAAAAGTCAATTTCTTGATACAAGTGCTTGAAGTTACAAAGTTAATGGAAAAAGCATTGATTTAGCAACTATGAAGTTAGATAAATTTAGTTACTTAATACCAGATGCAGAACAAGAAGGTGGATTTTACTATCGTGATGAAGCTGGTGACATGGTTGAGTACTATAACTTAAAAGACATTACTTTACAGTTAGATGTTAAAAATGTTGATGTTGAATTGTTAAATAAAGTTAACAATGACTATGAAGCATATTCTGGACAAAAGTTAGCAGCAGATAGTAATGGTATACTAACAGTGAATCCATTTGATATCTACACTTATGAAGATAATCGTCATGTCCCAATTGATTTATTTCAAATTGCTATGACAGGAACAAATTCATGACTTAACATTGCTCTAAAAGAAGGGTTATTACACAACCAAATTTTTGAAGAAGAATCAAAACCTTTAAAAATTGTGGGTATTGAAAAAGTTTATAATGGTGACCGCTTCTTTATGGACCAAATTTATGCCAACGAATTCCTAGGTTATCAAGAACCTGAAACCCGTCAAATCTTTGCTGATGGTAGTTCAATTAACATCTATAGTAATGCAAAACTAAGTGCAAGTGCTGTTGCTACAGATCATTTTGAAAATTACTTATTAACTCCATCAAACATGAACAATACTACAGATGGCTTTGCAGCCTTTATGAAACCAACAATTGGGCAAACTGATTTTATTAAAATTAGAGAAGCTGCAGTTGAAGACTTAATTGCTTCAACCTTAGCAATTGTGATTGTTTTGATTTTAATTTGTATTATCACAAGCATTATAGTTATTTACTTAATGACAGATATGTTTGTTGGACATTACAAAACTTTTATGAGCTATATGCGAATTCAAGGTTACTTTATGAAAGAAATTAATTCAGTTGTAATGTGGATCTTCTTACCTTTAACATTAGTTGGGGCAGCATTGGGAATTGGAATTGTCTTATTGACTTTATATACAATAGTTCCAGCAGCCCTGTTGATTTTGAATGTGGCAGTAGGGTTTTTACTAAACTGATGACTATTGCCAATGGTTTTAGTATTAACTATACTAATATTTGGTATTTCATACACAATAATTTTAAAAAGTTTAGCTAATGTACAATTAGCCAAGATTCTTGGTTAAAACTAACTTAAAAAACACCTAAAATAAATGAGATAGTAAAAGATGAGTATTTTATTGTCGAAACTTTGCAAAAGGTGTTTTTTTATTTTGTTTTTTGAATCAAATATTTTGAGTATTTTGAATGTTTTATTGCTTGTCAAACAATTCAATTGCGTTTTTTAACCAAAAATTGCTTCTAAATGATTTTTTAGAGGCATTTTTTTTAAGAATTTGAAAATATTTTTCGTAATTTGGAAAATTTGCGATATGCTATTAGTAGATTCTAGAACAGGGAATGATATGAATAAATATTAGTACGGAAATCTAGGATTGGTATATAAATAATTAATTATCGAAAGGAAAAAATTGAATGAAAAAATTATTAGGATTATTAGCAGCTACTGGATTAGTTGCTAGCACAGGGGCAACTGTTGTTGCCTGTGGAGACAAAGTTGATGAATTAGGAAAAGTTGCCTTAACAAAAGACAAATTAGAAGACACTGTTAAAGATGTTAAAATTGCTGCCTTTGTTGACAAAAAAACTAAATTAGAATTTGCATCAGATAAAGCTGACAAATCAATTGTAACTACTCAACAAGTTACTGAATTTACTAAAGATGTTTTAAAAACTGATGTTAAAATTGGTTTAAAAGCAGAAACTGCAGCATTAACAGCTGAAGTTAAAGAAGTTATTACTGTAAAATATGATGGTAAAGAAATTGGTAAAATCAATGTTACTATTGCAAAAGATACTACAAATGTTGCACCTGCACCAGCTCCAGAACAAGAAGCAGGTACAATTACTGCACCAGCTAATCTAACTGGAAAAGTTGGAGATGCTGACAAAACTATTACAGTTGAAGTTAAAGGTGAAGTAGGAAAACTAACAGTTAAATCAGACAAAGAAGCAGTTGCTACTGCTAAAATTGATGACAAAACTATTACAATTAAATTTGTTGCTGTTGGGGAATCAAAAATCACAATTAAATCAGAAAAAAAAGATGTTAAATCAGTTGAATTTAATGTAACAGTTGAAGCAGCTGCAGCCACTGAAGGTGGAGAATAGTCTCACAAATAATTATAAATTTTAATAGTTTATAAAATTAAGTATTTTAAAATTATCCTAAACCTTTTGGTTTAGGATTTTATTTTGAACTAGTTAGCAATTAATTTTACCATGGAGTTTTCCATCAATTTATAAATAAATGAAATTTTATGGTAAAAATGTGTTTTAATTTAAATATACAAGAACTTCAGTCAGACGGGAATTTAATTAGTTTATAAAATAAGACAACCTTCAAAAAAGGAGTCACATTATGATTACAATTAATAATTTATCAAAAGTCTTTAAAAATGGTGCTGGGATTAAAGGCATTAATTTAGAGATAAAACCAGGTAAAATTTTTACTCTACTAGGACCTAATGGGGCTGGAAAATCAACGCTATTAAAAACTATTTTTAATGAATATAAAGCAGATAGTGGAACTGTAACATATAACAATGAGACTAAAGATTTTTTTAAAAAATTTAGTTTTTTTACAGACCAAAGTCTATTTCCTAGAGGAATTGGCATCTACTTTTTTTGTTTATATGGTGCTGAATTGGCTGGAGTTGACCCAAAAGAAGCTAAAAAAAGAGCTAAATTTTTATTAGAAAAATTAGAATTAGATAAATATGCTAAAAAAACATTTTCAGAACTATCAGCTGGAATGCAAAAGCGTGCCATGTTGGCAGCAACTTTAATAAATGACCCTGAATGTATTTTCTTAGATGAACCAACTTCAAATTTAGATATTGAATCACGTCGTGCCATGATTAGTTTACTAGAACAAATGAAAGCTGAAGGAAAAACTATTGTGATTACAAGTCATATTATTGATGAATTACAAAATATTTCAGACCATGTTGCAATAATTGATCAAGGTGAGATTAAATATAGTCAAGATTTTGATAAAAATACTCAAAGTTTAGAAAAAATCTACTTTGAGAGCATCATCCTTAAGACAGGGCAATCAAAATTTAGTGGTTTAACAAACTTTGCAAATAAGGAGTCAAAATAATTTGAGCTATTTAAAAAGAAAATATTAAATTTGTTTTTTTCTATAAAACTTTGTTTATAATCATATAGTATTTGTTTTATTTGGGTTTATTAAAGTAATAATAAAGGTTATACCTTTTTTTGCTTTAATTATTGGAAATCTAGTTCAGATACTAAAATATCACTTGTTTTATATGAATTTATTAGAGGAGACTTAGTTTATGGAATTTACTGAAAAAATGTTTAATGAGAATGCTGATTGGACAGCTATTACTGCATTAAGTAAAAAAAATAAAAAGGGGTATTATCGATGGAATCGCTGTTTGCAAATGGCAATATTTGCTTGTGTTACAATTGGAATAATTATTGCAATGCCATTTTTGTTAAATATTAATTGAAACCCTGAAAATACACCCTTAAGTACAGTGGATGTAGTATTTATAATTATAGTAATATCAATTTGTGTAGTTCTTTGATTATCGTTATGAGTAACACTAATAATTTTTCTAGTTACCCCAGCAATTGGAGTTCCATTAACCGATCAAGAATTAAAACAAAAATTAAATGAAATTAACTATGTAGAAATCTACAACCAAATCTTAAAAGAAGAGCATCAAGGAGTAGAACCTGAGTTTATTTCTTCAGAGTTAAATTCTAAGGAAACCTATTTTAGAGGGCAACTTTCACAAAAAGATAGCTACACCATTAAATACCAAGAAAAAACCTATAACTATTATGTAAAATGAGTTGGGAAAAAGTTTAACTTTTTTTGGATAGTTTTACTTACAATTTTGATTTCTTTAAATATATTGCTTTTAATTTGTTCAAGTGGATTTTATCCAGGTCCATTTATTGGACAACTTGGCCTTGAAGATTTACTGGATGCAGTTAGAATTAAAGTTGTTGTTGCCATAAAAGAAGTTGGAGGCAATGAAGAAGAAAGAATTCTTGATTCTTCTAAGTCATTAAATAGTTTTGGGTTTGGTGTTCGCTTTGATCCAAACAAAACTCCCCCAAAAATTATGGAAAAAATGGGAGAAAACATTAAAGATATAATTCATGTACTTGAATGAAACCAAAATTAATCAAAACCTGAATTTTTAACAACTCTCAACTTAATTTCTTTTATCACCCTATATTTTACCAGTTTTGAGTTTACCAACTGATTTTTGATAAATCTATAAATTTAGATGTAAAAAAAGATATAATTATATAAAGTATACAGAAATTGGGGGCGTAAATATGGGGTTTAAAATTTGAAAAATAGCAATCGGATTTATATTAACAGTAGCAATTGTGGTTATGTTACCATTTGTTTATATTAGCTGAATTGATAGTCTACAGGTCGTGTTTCTTAAAGAAATTGCACTTGTTCCAATAATTGTTTGAGCAATTATTGGTTTCCAAGTACTTAATTTCATTTTTGTGCTTTTGTCACTGAATAAAAATGAGCAAGTTAAAAAAATTACTACAATATTTAATGTTTCATTCTCAGTTCTATTATTATTTTTAGTGCCATTAGTTATTTTTAAAACAGGACTAACACAATTGCCAATAATTATCTCAATTGTTACCTTATTGGGTGGAGATCTCGGTGTCACAGTTAGTGCTGCCGTCATTAAAGCAAAAGTTATTAACAACCAAGTTTACAACACTGCTAATGCAGTTGTAAATAGTCCAGTTTCAGACATAGCTATGGGTTCTGCTACAAGTGATCCAACTGAATTGAGAACAAGAATTCAGAATATGCAATCTGGTTTGAGTAAAAGTTTTGAAGAAGCAATTGATGAAATTGAAAAAACTGGTACTTTAAGTGGTATTAAAATTGGTAAAATTACAGATGATGACATTGACAACAATAAAATTGTGCCGGTATCTTTAGCTGAAATTGAGAAAAAACCTGAGGCATTAGGTCAAGTTGAAACCAATGGGGGTTTAGTAAATAATTTAGATTATGAAAGTATTCATGAAACCTCATTATCTCGTAAGTCTGATGATAAGGACTTTCTTTCCAAACGCGAATTTGATGATTGGGATTCTCATTAAAATTTAGTTTCTACTAAATTTTTTTATAAAATGGTAAAATCAAGTAAGTTAGAGGTGGACTATGACAAAGGAAAAAAAACAAAAGTTAGCTAAGAAAAAAAGAATCAATTTTTGAAATTTTCAAACTACTAATCCGGCAACTAAAATTTTTATCATTCTTTTAAGAATGGCAATGATTTTCTTTTGAATTTTAGCACCAATTTTTATGGCTATATCATACTTTTATGATGATGGAATGAAAAACTTTACTGGTTATGCCATTGCCTCAGTTTTTTCTGGGCAAGTAATTGCAGGTGGAGAAATAAATTTTGATAATGTTGTTGGTGATGTAGAATTGGCAAGAAAAATTATTGCTCCCATAATTTGAATTGTAGTTTTTTTAGTTTCAACCTTTACTGGACTACTCCCATATTTTTCAAAAACCCTTTATCATGAAAGAATTAAAGTTGTTGTCTCTCAATTTATCTGCCCGCTATTTTTTATTGGAGTTTTGTGATTGTTGTGATACACATCTCAGTGGTTTCCCACTGGACCTGAATCAGAATTAAATGGAGTCATTTACCCAAAATATCAATACTGAGTTGCCTTACAACAAACCTTTAAACCTTGATCAAATTGACTAATAGTTTATCAAATTGCTCTGGGTGGTTGAGTTGTTTTTGGATGTTTTACAATTGTTGAAGTTATTTTATTAAAGAAAAAAAGACTTGATTTTCTAGATTTTTTCTCTGAAAAACCAGCTGTCAACTCACTAGTTGATAGTGTTGTTGAAGGAAGAATTGTTTTTGGGGAAAATTCAGCAAGAGATGTTAATGCTGAATTAAAAGCTATAAAAAAAGAAGCAAAAGAAAAACAAAGAGAAAACCGCATTAAGGCTTTAGAAGAGCGAAGTAAAAAGGTAGAGAAACCAAAAAAAGCAAAAAAAGTAAAAGGAGTAAAAAATAATGCAAAAGTTCAAGAAGAAATTGAGCTATAAAGGTGAAACAGTTGAATATAATTTAACATTAAGAGATAATCAAAGGTCATTTAGAATTAGAAATGATAATGATAAAATTGAAGTCTCTGCTCCAAGTCACTCAAGTGAGTGAGAAATTGAATTATTTATCTATAAATATATTGAAAAGTTCATCAAAATGTTGAATTTAAGAAAGCAATATATTAAATTTGCAATTGGCAATCCAGGGTTTGTTAAGATTTTTGACAAAGAAGTTGCAGTCAAATTCACTGATGCAGTTGAAAGCAAAAATGACCTAGTTTTCAAACTTTATCCTGAACTTGAGGACACTGTTAAACATATGTATAAAAAACTAGCATTATTATATAGTGGTGAATTCAAAAAACGTGTTGATCACTGAAAAGCAATTATGCAATTAGACTTTAAAAACCTTTCAATTAAAGAAATGAAAAGAAAATGAGGTGTTTGCTACCCTCAAAAGAGTAAAATTGTATTAAACATCCGTTTACTACACTATCCAATTGAGTGTCTAGATTCAGTAATAATTCATGAGCTAGCCCACTTAGTTTACCCCAATCATTCAAAAGACTTTAAATACTATGTTTTAAAATTTTGTCCAAAGTATAAAACTTATAACGAATTATTAAAAGTCTAGTTGGATGAAGTATAATTATTGTAGGAGTTTAATATAATGGGATGAAAAAAAGAATTTAAAAAACTAAAAAAAGAGCAAAATATCAAAAAAAGCATCTTTGACTATTCAGATGGAGTAACCAGTTTTATCTTATGGGAACGTTCTTTTGAAACTGAAAGTTTTTGAGATGTAAATAATCTCGTCCAAATCATTGATAAGTACAATGATGCTATTGAAGAACTTACTCGTTTTCAAGATCTACCTGAAGATTATGCTCATGGTTTTGAGTGACAATTTGCAAGACCAAGTTTTAGAGAGACTTTTTTTGCTTACCCTTGTGCTAGTGATTTTAAAGGACTTTATCAAAACCTATTACCAGTAGTTGGTAACTTTACAGCAACATTAATTGTAGCTAGTGTTGTTAAATTTTGTTATTTTACAACTGAAAAGTTTTGAAAGGTTATGAATTACACATTCTCTGCAGTTCAAAAACAATTAATCCCAGTTTATCGAATTTATGATGTGATGCAAAGAACTTGTACAGATGCCATTGAAGGTATTGTTGAAAAAAACCTCTTATTATGCAACAAAACAGAGGTAATCCCTTATAAAAATCATTTATTAATTGAAGAAATGATTGATGTTGGTGATGAATTTACCTTTCACTGAAGTAAAATGTTAGATCAAGTGATTGAACTAACCACTGAAACAATAAGATTTGAAGAAACCTATGGGGGTAGTTCTAGTAGTCAAGAGTACCACTATAACACCACCAATGATTATGATGATTTCTTTGAAAAAACTAAAACAATGGTTTTAAATGATGAAATTGATGATGCTTTTGACTATTTTGAAATTTCAAAATTGTCAACTTTAGATAATTTTAAAAAAGTCTATCGAAAGTTTGCCAAAAAATACCACCCAGATGTTAATCCAGAACCAAGTGCAGCAATTGAAATGAAAAAAATTAATGTTTACAAAAATGTTGTGGAAAAATACATTCTTGAAAATAATGGATAGAAAAGGAGAACATTAAATGAAAAAAGTCTTAAAAACAAAAAAAGAATTTGAAGAATATGGACAAATTCTCAAAGAAATAATTACCAATGAAATTTTCATTATTCTTTCATTTTTTGGCACTTCATTTAAGTTTCTAAAAGATGTTCAAAACAACTGGTTTGCTTCAAGAGATATTGATGAATTTCAAGGTTTTTTAGATGATTTATTTGCTGATGGTTGTCTTTTTGAAGAAGAAACCGAAAGAGATGAAATCACTTTTACTCTAAGATTATCAGCACTTTGTGATGTTTTTTCAAATTTTAAAAGAATATATAATACTTTTCAAATGTTTAATGAGCTCCCAATTGAATCACCTTGATCACAAATGGGCATTATTAGAAGCAGTGCCATGTCATTTTTTAAGAGTGTTGGGGTTAGTTTTCGTGAAGAACAAAAATCATTAAAAATACCTCAAAAATACAAAACTAGCATTAATAATATTTTAAAAACCATTGGGGAATACTTACCAAGCAAAGATTTTAACCTAGTTATTGATCATTTTTACTTAATTAATGAAATGATCAGTGATTTATTAGAGACTTTAGAAGAAGATCCCGATAACCTAGGAAAATTTACTTCAGAAAGTGAAGTTTTACTCTACAATTTAGCCATTAGTTTTTCAACGACTTACTATTTTGGCTTATTATTGTATGAAAAGATTCTGGCCTGTGAAGAAGCTGAAGGGTACTTTGGTAGAATCATTGATAAACCAATTTCAGAAGAAAATGATGCCCGTGTGGCAGAAGCTCAAGTTGTTGGTTCAGAAGGTGAAGATATTTATTATAAAACACTAAAAAATTAAGAGATAGTGGGTGAAAAGATGACTCATAATTACCAAGATTATCCATTTTGTTGTGCATTAGATAAAAACAATTTTTTAGTTTTATTTCAAAATTACTTAGATAATTGTGAAACTAATCAAGGTTTTAAGTTAATTAATGCAGATTATGACTTATACAAACCCCTTAGTTTTGTAGATATTGTGGGGATTTTTGCCAAATTAGCACCCCAAATTATGAAGTATCAAGCTGAGTTAATTGATGAAGTTGAAGAAAAGTATGAAAAAGTAGCAACTTTATTGTTTTTGTATTACATTAAAGTCTTATTTAAAAATTTACCAAAAAACTTTGAAAGAGAGTTATTCTTAGAATTTTTAACAGCTCAAAGCTTGGAGTCGATGCACTCAGTCTCAACCACCACTAGTGATGCCACTTTATTGATTATTAGACAATTATTTGCCGATATCAAAATGGCAGAACAAATCACCAACTCATATGATCAATAATTATTTTAAAAATATTTGCAAAGCTGCAAAAAACAAAGATATATTTAATCATTAGCATTTTTTTGTATCTTTTAGTATTAAAATTTGGTATGATTTTTTTGTTATCAAATTTTTAGGAGAAGTAACTTATGAATAGAAAAATTATAAATATTGCTGTAATTGCCCATGTTGATGCAGGTAAATCAACATTGGTTGATGCTTTTTTAGGTCAATCTGGAGTATTTAGAGCAAATGAAGAAGTAAAAGAACAAGTCATGGATAGTAATGACCAAGAAAGAGAACGTGGAATCACAATTTACTCAAAAAACTGTGCTATTGAGTATGGGGAATACAAAATTAATATTGTAGATACCCCAGGCCATGCTGATTTTTCAAGTGAAGTGGAAAGAATTATGAAAACTGTTGACACAGTTATTTTACTTGTTGATTCAGCTGAAGGACCAATGCCCCAGACTCGTTTTGTTTTGTCAAAAGCCTTAGAACTTGGTTTAAAACCAATTTTATTAATTAATAAAATTGATAAAAAAGATCAAAGAGCACTTGATGTTGTTGATGAAGTTTTAGAACTATTTATGGAACTAGATGCCAACGACCAACAATTAGAGTTCCCCACTTTATTTGGGACTGCTAGAGAAGGAAAAGTTCAATATTCAATGACTGAACCTAGCAATGATTTAGCACCATTGTTTGAAACAATTATCAAACAAGTAGGTAATTACCCATTAGAGTTAGTGGCAGAACCAACTCAGTTGCAAATTTCTTCACTAGCCTATGATTCATTTATTGGGAGACTAGGAATTGGAAGATTATTTAAAGGTGTTTTAAAAGATGGTCAACAAGTAGCAATTTCAAAAAATGATGGAACAGTCACTAGAGGAAAAATCTCAGGGTTGTTTATTTATCAAGGTTTAAAACGAGTCGCAGTTAAAGAAGCACAAGCTGGTGAAATTGTGGTTATTTCAGGAATTAGTGATTTAACAATTGGTGATACAGTTTGTGATCCAAATAATGTACAACCCTTACCACCAATCATTATTGAAGAACCAACCATGAGTATGAACTTCTTAGTAAACACTTCACCATTTGCAGGTAAAGTTGGTAAATATGTTACTACTCGAAATATCAAAGAGCGCTTAGATAAAGAACTAGAAGTAAATGTTGGTTTAAAAGTGGAAGCACTAACAGATTCATCTGCTGATGGTTTTAAAGTTTTAGGTCGTGGTGAGTTACACCTTTCAGTTTTAATTGAAACAATGAGAAGAGAGGGGTTTGAATTAGGAATTTCTCGTCCAGAAGTTGTCTTTAAAGTTGATGAAAAAGGCAACAAATTAGAACCAATGGAAAAAGTCATTGTTGATGTTCCTTCTGAATATGCTGGAACAGTAATTAACAAACTAAATTTAAGAAAAGGAATCATGACAGATATGCACAGTGATGGAGTTAGAGATAAAGTAACTTACATTGTGCCCACAAGAGGTTTAATTGGTTTTAAATCAGAGTTTATCAATGACACTAGAGGTGAAGGGGTTATGGTTAAATCTCTATTAGGTTATGAAGACTATAAAGGTAAAATTGATGGTCGTATCAATGGAGTTTTAATTTCTATGGCAAATGGAGTTACCTTACCTTATGCTTTAAATAACCTTGAAGAAAGAGGAATTTTGTTTGTTGGCCCTCAAGTTAATGTGTATGATGGAATGATTGTGGGGTTACATTCAAGAGATAACGACTTAGAAGTGAACCCAACTACTGGTAAAAAACTTACAAATACTCGTGCCTCAGGAAGTGATGATTCAGTTAAGTTAACTCCACCAAGAAAATTCACTTTAGAAGAAGCCCTAGAATTTATTGAGTGAGATGAACTGGTTGAGGTTACACCTGATGATGTTCGTTTAAGAAAAAAATGATTAAGTACAAATGAAAGAAAACAACACAGAAATGACCCACACTAGTTGGGTCATTTTTTTTAATTGAAAGTATTATACTTTTGAAGCTAACATTATAAATTTCACCTTTAAAGGTCAAATAAAGCACAATTACTCAAAGCAATTTAGCAATTTAATGAAAATACTAGGATTATTAATAATCTCTCTTGATATAACACGAAAAACTTATTATAATTTAATTGAAAGTAGGAGAAAGATATGAAAAAATTACTAGCATTTTTTGCTGCAACTGGTTTTGTAGCTTCCACAAGCACTAATGTCATTGCTTGTGGTGATAAATTGACAGAAGAAGAAAAAGAATGAGAAAAATACTCTAGCATAGCTATGTTATTTAAAGATAAAGTGATAACTGAAATGGAGAGTTTTGTTAAAAGTGAAACTTTAAGCAATGCTTTTCAAAAAGTCTTTGAATATAATGATGAGACTGGGAAACTTAATGTTAACAATAATGCTAATTTAGATACTGTTGAAAAAGTTGAGTTGACAGATGGAGCTAAATTTGTTCTCTCTAAACAAACATTTGCCAAGTATTTATTAAATAGAGTAAAGACTAAATTTACAGACTATAAAATCGCAGAAGACAAACAAACTTTTAGCAATCAAGGAAAAATGTTTTCTGAAGAACTTTCAAATCATAGTGATTGAGTTAAAAACACTGATTATTATAAAAGTCTTCAAAATCAAATTGGGAATGGGGATGATTCAGAAATTTATGTTAAATTAAGTGAACTAGATGATTTTGATCCATTGTCATTTGATTTTATAAATAACTCAGATTGACCACAAGAAATAAAGGATAAAAAACTTCAGCTAAATGATAACTATTTGGTACTTACTATGCCAATAAATTTAGCCTATGTGTATGTAATTTCAGATGGAATTACTAAACTTGACTTTTTAAGTTCACTTAGAGATGAAGCAGCCAATTTTAAGGATCTTACTTCTAAATGAAGAGGAACCTTTGCATGACGTTTATAGTAAAAATTTCACCAATTAATCACTTGTTAGCACAAGTGATTTTTTATGAATGTTTAGTGTATCTATTAAAACCTAATAATTATAGGTTTTAAACCAAATATAATATAGTTGTTTTAAGACAACTATTAATTATATAAAAATATTAGAAAAAAATTAAATTATCTTGAAAACTAACGAAATTATTATAATAAAAAAGGAAACAGGAGAAAATATATGAAAAAATTATTAACATTTATTGCTGAAATTGGACTAGTAGCATCCACAAGTGCTAATGCAATTGCATGTGGTCCAACAGAAAAATCAGAAGAAGAAAAAGCATGGGATCAATATTCAAGTGTAGCTTTACTGGCTAAAGAACATTTTCTTAATGAATTTCATGAACTTATTAAGAGTGAGGCACTTGGAGATGCATTTGAAAAGGTATTTATAATGACGATAACACTATAACTATTAATAATGATGTTGAACTAAGTCAAGATGAGCAAACTGAACTTATTAGAGGTACTGAGTTTATTCTTTCAAAATACTCATTTGTTGAGTATTTAGTGAATAAAATAGATACTAAATTTACAGATTTTAAACTAGCAGAAAGTGAAGAAATTTTTGTTGAACAAATTGAAAAATTTGATGATATGGTTGTTGATTATAGTGAATGAGTTGTTGAAACTAGTTATTATAAAGAATTACTAGCTTCATATGAAGAAAACAATGATGTCAATCAAGAATTAGAAGAATTGAAATACTTTGTGCCAATGTCATTTAAGTTTATGGATTATGAGAATTGACCACAAGAAATAGTAGATAGAAGATTAGAATTAAATGACTATTATTTTGTGTCATCTTTACCAGCTAATTTATCACTTGCAAATTATGTTTCAGATGGAATTACTAAACTTGACTTTTTAAGTCAATTTAAAGACCAAGCAACTAAGTTTAAAAATCTTACTTCTAAATGAAGCAAAGCCATTGAATGAGACATTAAATAATTTCATTCA
The DNA here is from genome assembly GCF_002795265.1 of Spiroplasma clarkii. Classification (NCBI taxonomy): domain Bacteria; kingdom Bacillati; phylum Mycoplasmatota; class Mollicutes; order Entomoplasmatales; family Spiroplasmataceae; genus Spiroplasma; species Spiroplasma clarkii. Next base: position 1,274,000 of record NZ_CP024870.1, on the reverse strand, counting down.
CTATCACCTGTGCTAACAGGTGATTTTTAATATAAGATTTAAAAATTCTTAAACTGAATCAAGGAGTGATCATGAATAAATTTAAAACAAGTAAAAATTTAATAAATAATTTTTTGTGGTTCAGTTTAAAAAGTAAATCAATTTATTTAGTGTTTATTTTTCAGTTAATTTCATGTTTATCTCTAATCTTTATCCCAATTTTTACAGCAGAAATGATTAAACTAATCTTTGCCCCAAATATTGCTAAGATAATTTTATTAAGCACACATGAAAAATCTTTTAGTTCATATTTTCTAAATGTTGTTTTAGAAGAACAAGAATGAATTAATAACTTACAGTACACTGGACCAAGTTTTAAAGCAAATAGTCCCGGAATAGAAGATTTGATTGCAAATTCCTTAAATTTTCAAACAACTTTTCTAGGTTTAAAATTTAATTGGATAGGTACAATTTATGTTATTGTTGGTTTATTTGTAATTACTTGTATTTTTCATTATTTTCAAAATTATTTTTTAACAATTCTAGCTAAAAAATATGAATTAAATTTGCGTCAACAAGGTTTGACTTATTTGTTAAATCAAAATTATTACTTCTATTCTAAAAATAATCTACAACTTGAGGTTCTCAAAATAATCAATGAGTCAAATAAAATTGCTCAAGTAGTTGATCAAGTAGTGACAAGTATAATTTCTTTTTCTCTAATTTTTATTGGTAGTGCAGTTTATTTATTCTTCATAAAAACAAAATTAACTCTCTACTTACTGCTTGCAAGTGTTGTGTTTATTATTCCATTAGGCTTGTTGCTCTTTTATACTTTGAAATCTAAAAGAAGACTGATTGATAAAACCTATTTGAAAAACCATAATTTAGTTAATCATTTAAATAATTTTAACTTGATTAAAGCTAATGGAACTGAAAATTTTGAGCTTCAAAATTTTCAACAAACTAAACTTTCATCAGAGGATAAAAAAACAGTCTCTGTATCAGCACTGTTAATGACTGTAGTAATTTTGCTCTTAATGACTTTACAAATTTCAATTATTATTTTAGTGGCATTTTTATACCCAAATGATTATATTTTCTTAAATTTAATCTTACCAATTTATCTGATGGTGGTAATTAATTTACTAACTCCAATTATTCAAACAATCAGAATTATTCCACATTACTTGGATGCTGTCACTGGATTTAACAAATTAAGTTTTTACTTAAACAAACAAGAACCAGCAGATTTAAGTTTTGGAGAAAAAACTATTGCTGCAATTGCTTCCATTGAATTTAAAAATGTTAGTTTTACTTATCAAGATGAAGTTAACACCAAAGTATTAACTGATTTAAATCTTAAATTTGAAAAGAATAACTTATACATAATTAATGAACAAAATGCTTATGGAAAATCAACAATATTTAAATTATTGCTTAATTTTGTTAAACCCGATACTGGGCAGATACTTGTCAACCAGCAATTTTTGATAAAAGATCTAGACAAGTCGAGTTATCTCTCAAAAGTGGCTTACTTAGATCAAAATAAACTTCTCTTTAATTGTTCAGTCCTTGAAAATATTTTGTATACAAGTTTAGCAATTAACCAAACTAGTCTACTAGAAGCTTTAACATTCATTGATTTTTTACCAAAAAATTTACAAGTTGAACAAATTGAAGACTTTTTATTACAGCTTCAAGTTGCCAATCTAAGTGGTGGTCAACGTCAACAAGTTCTATTAGCAAAAACTTTCTATCAGGAGGCAAATTTAGTGTTATTAGATGAACCAACCAGCAACTTGGATAACAATTATATCTCTGCAATTTATGAAAAGTTTAAAAGTTTTAATACTGATAAAATAATAGTTTTAATAACTCATAATTTAACACTATTAACAAAACAAAGGTCAGAGTTAAATAGTTAAAAATTTTTAATAATTAAAGAAAAAAATGAGAGTAATTTTAAATAATCAGGTTTTAACTGGGTATTTTTTATATAATATAAATGTACCCCTAAGGGAGGAATGAAAGTGAAAAAGATTTTAGCAAGTTTTTCTAGTATTGGTTTCATAGCAGCTGGCACTTCAAGTGTGCTAGCATGTAAACCAGATACTAGTGAACTGTTTTTTAGTAACCCAGATATTAAATTAGAGCTGTTAGCAGCAATTAAACAAATTAATTATGAAGAAATTACAACTTTAAAAGACTTGGATTCAAAAATTGAAGCAATTTTAGAAGAGGCAGTCAAAAACAATAATGTTAAACACATAATTCCAGGAACAATTTCAGTGCGAGATTACTATTATTTCTATGATGATTCAAGAAATAATGAAGTAATCCGCACAATTGATGAAGACAAGGATGGAGTTAATGATTTTAAAACCATCAACTATGTTATCAAAGTAGACTTTGAAGAAAAAGATGGTTTTGAAACAGATTATGAAGATGAATTAATTTATGTTTACAACACTCCAATTGATGCAAACAACCAACAAGTAAGTGAAGCATTTGAAAATTCAACTCGTCAAACTTTAGTAGTTGAATATGAGAAATATTATAGTGAACAAAAACTTTATCAAGAAGTTATTGAAGAATTAAGTGAAAGATTGGTAGTTTACATTAATAACAATGTGAACAGAGTTGGTTTTAATGGAGGCTTTTTAAATGGGGTTGATGTTAACTTGAAAATTGACCAAGTCACAAATGGAAAAAGTGTTGTAAATCGTCAAAAATATGCAGCTCTTTTAGAATCTGGACAAGGTTTGTCTAGTCAAGATCCAATAACTGTTGATCTTACTTTTGATTTGGATTAAGGTAGCAATTAAAGGAACTTTTTAAATAGACTATTAGCAAAATAGTCTATTTTTTGTGTTTAAATTAATAAAATTTAACAAAAATATTGTAGCTATCAAAACAAATTTGGACTTTTAGTAATTTTAATACAACTTTTAATAAATTGCTAGTTTAATAGGAGTGCTTTTTATATCAACTTGAGTATTTTTTCTTAAAAAAGATAAAGTTTGATTGAGCTCAGACAGAGTTGTTTTTAATTTTTTGTGGCATATCTTCAGGTTTCACTCCTTCATTTTCAAGAACAACTTTTGATTTGTAGAGCATTTCATTATCAAATTCAATCATACTATAATAGTTATCACCAAGTGATGCGATAAGGTTACCATCACAACATTGAATTATCATAATCTCTCGTCTAGGTATATTTAATGGTGTTGTGAAATTGCATATAAAGTACTTTTTCTTTTCATAGGTAACAGTTAGATCTCTTGCAACCACTCTAATTGATTTGTGTCCCAAAATAATATTTAGATCTCCCTCAAATTTTTTGAATGAATTTGTAGTAAAATCTTTTTGAAGGGTTACAACATGATTATTTAAATACTCAACAAATTTTGGTAAGACTAGATTGGCCTCATTAATATTTGTGACTTTATTTTGTTCCATAAAGGTAGTGATTGTACCTTTAATGGTTTTTCAGAGCCTTTCAATCCTTGGTTTGAATTGTGGTGAAATTGATGATTGGATGTCAATACCTAAGTTTTTAGCTACAAATGCAAACTGAATTCGAGAATCTTCGGGCGAAGATTCTTTTTTTTCACTCCAAAAAGTTCTGCGTTTGTCAGTTCTTAGCACTTCAAAAGTCCCATAATTTTTTAAGACCGGTTTCAAAGCATTGAAATAACCTTCAGTAGTTTCTTGATGATCAAAATATAATCCTAAAACCTCTCCACTTGCCTCATCAATATAACCATGCAATGCCCAAATCTCCTCATCACTGAATCTTCAAAATGTAGCATCAGCTTCAACAACATGACCACGCCTTTGGGTTCTTGGCCTTGCAATATGGATATTTTCTTTTGCTCTTTCTGTAGCTGAGGAGGGAACCAGTAGACTTTGAGGTCTATTTTTCAACTCTTCTTCTTTTGCTAACAATTTGATAGTTTTTTTATGTGCCAGTTTTGAGCAATGATTTTTAGATCTTAAAATATTGTAAATATATGAATAACTCACCCACTGATAGTCATATCTTTTATCTGCTTTTAAATAGCGCATAAAATCCCTAAAATTACAGTTTAAGTACTCATCCCTAAAAATCCTGCTAATCTCTAGTGCTTGCATATGGGTTCGCTTTTGAGCATGCTTATTGTTTTTATTTTTGTGGATAAAGAAGGCCTCACCAATTTCTTTGTATTTTTTAATGGCATCATAAAACCATGATCTACTACCACCACTTTTTATCAAAAGTTCTCTTTTGGCTGCTTTATCCCTGGATAAAGCAGCCTCCCTAATAATATCTTGTATATGTTTGTTGGTTTTCATTTGTCTTTTACCTCTATAATTTCTTTTCATTTTTATTCCCTGATTTCCTTTATTATTATAATCAAGTCCAAATTTGTTTTGATAACATTTAGTCCTTTTTTGTTTTGATAACAATGGTTTAAATTAATAAAATTTAACAAAAATATAGAAACTAAATAAAATAAGAGTTATTATATAAAAGTAAAAGGAGATTATACAAATATGTCAAAAATTATTAACGTTGTTGCACGTGAAGTGTTAGATTCACGTGGTTTCCCAACAGTTCAAGTAGAAGTACAAACTGAATTTGGTGGGTTTGGATCAGCAAAAGTTCCTTCAGGAGCATCAACTGGTTCAAGAGAAGCATTAGAACTTAGAGACGGTGACAAAAAAAGATTTAATGGTAAAGGTGTTTTAAAAGCCGTTGCTAATGTAAATGAAAAACTTGCACCAGAAGTAATTGGAATGGAAGTTACTGAACAAGTTGCTATTGATACATTAATGTGTAAATTAGATGGTGATGATTTCAAAAAAAACCTAGGAGCAAATGCTATTTTAGGAGTTTCACTTGCAGTTGCAAAAGCAGCAGCAAATGAATTAGAATTACCATTATACAGATATATTGGTGGAACAAACTCAAGAAGATTACCTGTACCAATGCTAAACGTAATTAATGGAGGAGAACATGCAGATAGTGCAATTGACTTCCAAGAATTTATGATTATGCCTGTTGGAGCACCAAGTTTTTCAGAAGCTTTAAGATGAGCATCAGAAACTTTCCAAGCCTTGAAAAAATTATTACATGATAAACATGATATTACTGCAGTTGGAGATGAAGGTGGATTTGCTCCTCACTTTAACTGAGCTTACAAAGAACAAACATTAGAAGCTTTCAAAGCAAAATCACCAGCAGAAATAGCTTTAGATTTAATGGTTGAAGCTATTAAAAATGCAGGTTACAAACCAGGTAAAGATGGAATTATGATTGCAATGGATTGTGCCAACTCAGAATTATACAAAAATGGTAAATACAACTTCAAAAAAATTGAAGCAATTACTGGTAAAGAATTTTCAATGTCAACTGATGAAATGGTTAAATACTTAGATAAATTAGTTGATACATACCCAATTATTTCAATTGAAGATGGATTAGCAGAATCTGATTGAGATGGATTCCAAAACCAAGTAAAAACAATGGGACACAAAATCCAAATTGTTGGAGATGACTTATTCGTGACAAATCCAAAAATTACAGCAGAAGGTATTGAGAAAAAAGCTGCCAACTCAGTGTTAATTAAATTAAACCAAATTGGTACTCTTACTGAAACTATTGAAACAATTCAAATGGCTCAAAAAGCTGGTTGAACTGCAGTTGTTTCACACCGTTCAGGTGAAACTGAAGATACAACAATTGCTGATTTAGCAGTTGCTCTAAATACTGGACAAATTAAAACTGGTTCAATGTCAAGATCTGATAGAATTTCAAAATACAATAGATTAATTGAAATTGAAGCTGAATTAGGTGTTGCAGCAATTTATGATGGATTAAAATCATTTTATAACTTAAAAAAATAAATACTTAATGAAACTCTGCCACAATGGCAGAGTTTTTTAATGTAAAATATAAACAGGTGAAGTCATGATTTTCAAACAACGCAAAAACAATTTAATATTTTGAATTATTTTTGGAGTGGGCTTTACATGCATTTTTACCTTAGCAATTGTTTTTGATTTAGCTATTTCAAAGTTCATAGTTGCAAAAGAAATTAATCATAGCACTAGTGTCTTAAATGAAATTTTTGCAATTTATGGGAGTTATATTGTTGCTGTGCCAATTTATGTTGGTTTATTAGCCTTAATAAAACTTGCTTTTAGCAAACAAACAGATCTTGCCAGAGGTTTAAAAATTACTATTATTATCTTTTATAACCTGGTTTTCTTGGGGGCATCAGTTTATTTAACAATTGACAGAGTTTGGTTTTATAAAGCAGTTACTGATTTTTTAACTGAACTAATTGCTGCAATCACTATGTATTTAGTGACAATAATCACAATCATTCTCACAAGCTTAACTTTATTTACTAGTAAAATAATTAAACAACCTTTGGATGAAGTTCGTTTACTAGAAAAAACCTTATTTTGTTTAACATTTGTTATTCTCTCACTTGCAACCATTGGTTTATGTAAGATAGTTTTTGGAAGACCAAGACCATTACAAGTATTTAATGAGGGCTATGACTTTAAATATACTTTTCAAATTAATTTTAGTACAAAGCGAGGTACTAGTTTTCCATCTGGACATACAATGGGATCAATTTCTTGCTTTGGCTTGATGTTTTATTTAAAAAAAGACACCAAAAAACAAAAAATTTACTTTCTAACATTACAAATCATTATTGGAGTACTTGCAACCATTACGGGGTTGTCGCGCCTTTTGTATTTAAGACATTTTTTATCAGATGTGTTATTTGCAACTTTGATTTGTAGTTTATATGTTATATTCACAAAATCAATTGTAAGAAAAATCTTTTATCAAGTAAAGACCAATAAAAGATTAAAAGAGGTAGAGAATGGCTAAATTCATTGGACTAGATGTTGGGAGCAAGACTATTGGGATTGCAGTTAGTGAGGGGTATTTTGCCAAAACTCACTCGACCATAAATTTTACAGAGAACAATTTTCTTGAAGCTTCTGAAAAATTTAATGAATTTTTAAAAAATAATAGTTATAAAAAAATAATAGTTGGATATCCAAAAAATATGGATGGTTCAATTGGTCATAGAGTAAAAATGGTTGAAGAGTTTTTAACTCAACTCTATGAAATTTGCCAAGTTTCAACTGAAAAGGTGGTAAAAATTGATGAGCGCTTAACAACAAGATTTGCACGAGCAATCTTGATTGAAGCAAATTTAAGTCGTAAAAAACAAAAAGCAAATAAAGATCAATTGGCAGCACAATTGATTTTAGAAACATTTTTACAACAAAACAAGTAAAATAAGGAGAAAATAATAATGAACAAACACCCACTTGTAAAAGAAATTTTACACAATGAAACAGAAATTGATAAAAGAAGTAAAGAACTTGCTGAAGAAATTTCAGAATACTATCGTGGTCAAGAAGTTAAAGAAAACGCAGTGGTTTTAATTGGACTTCTAAAAGGTTGCATTCCTTTTATGGCAAATTTTTTAAAGTACATGACTTATGAATGTATGACTGAATATATGGTGGTTTCATCATATTTGGGAGGAACCAAACAATCTGAAGAACCAAAAATTAATTTGGATTTAGATATCTCAGTTAAAGGAAGAAGCATCTTAATTGTTGAAGATATTATTGATTCAGGTAACACCCTAGATTATGTAAAAAAATATTTATTATTTAAAGGTGCTAGAGATGTTAAAGTAGTCACTTTATTAGATAAACCAGAAGGTAGACAAGTTCCAATTGAAGCAGACTGATATGGATTTTCAGTTAAAAATGAATTTTTAATTGGTTTTGGTTTAGATTACCAAGAACGCTTGCGTAATCTACCATATGTTGCAGTTTGTGATACTTCAAAATTAAAAGACTGAAAATGATAGTTAAAGTAAGTTAAATACAGTTTAAAAATGAAAACTAGTACCATTTGTTGGTACTAGTTTTTTAAACCTTGCTTAAGGCAAGCCAAGTAAATTAAACTAGGATAATTTTAGCCATTTAATCGATTTTCATTTAAAATAAATTTGTAAATTATCATAAGATTCTTGTAAAAGCTCTATTTTGTAGCAAGCAATCTTTAGTTATGGGCTTTTTTAGTGAAAAATCTTCACAAAAACTATACAAGTTTGCTGAATTTCTTTGAATATTTTTAAAGAAAAAATAAGAATGTTATATAATCAATGTATATGGAGGCATTTAAATATGATTAAAAAAATTGGAGTCTTGACTTCTGGGGGAGATGCACCTGGAATGAACGCTGCAGTAGCTGCTGTAATTAAAGCAGCTATCTCAAAAGGAATTACACCATATGTAATTCGTGAAGGATACAAGGGATTAGTTAACAACTGAATTGAAGAAGTTAACATTAAATTTGCATCTGAAATTATGGCACGGGGAGGGACAGTAATTGGATCTGCTCGTTTTGTTGAATTTAAAGATGAAAAGGTTCGCCAAGTTGGTGTTGATAACTTAAAAAAACTAGGTATTGAAGCACTAGTAGTTATTGGTGGAGATGGCAGTTACCAAGGAGCTGAAAAACTAACCAAAATGGGAATCAACTGTATTGGTTTACCAGGAACCATTGACAACGACATAGTTTCATCAGATTATACAATTGGTTTTGATACTGCACTAAATACTGTGGTACGCTCAATTGATGCAATTAGAGACACAATGAACTCACACAACCGTTGTGCAGTAGTAGAAATTATGGGAAATGGTTGCGGAGACTTAACTCTTTATGCAGCAACAGCCACTGGGGCTGAGGTATTTTCTACTAGTGAAAGTTTATTATCAGAAGAAGAAATTGCACAAGAAGTTAAACGTTTAGCAGAAGCTGGCAAGAGAAGTGTAATTGTAGCAATTGCTGAAAAAATTTATCCAAGTGCTCATGAATTGGCTAAGAAAATTGAAGCAGCTTCAGGTTATGTGACTAGAGCTACAGTTTTAGGTCATGTCCAAAGAGGAGGGACCCCATCAGCTATGGATCGCTATTTAGCAGTTACTGCTGGAATGTTTGCAGTAGAACAAATCATTGCAGGTAAAGGTGGTCTTTACATTGGAATGAGTGAAAACAAATTAGTAGCACGTGATATCGATTCAACTTTAAATACACCAAGAGTAGATAAAACTAAAGAATATCTAGCACTTAGAGCTATTAATAAAGCTTAAGAAATATGAAAGAGGAATATTTATGGAAAAGAAACAATTTGAATTTTATGAACCAAGTGAATTGGAACAAAAAATTAAAAGAACAAAGATTATTACCACAATTGGACCAAGTACAAATTCAAAAGAAGCAATTAGAAAATTATATGAATCAGGAATGAATGTTGTACGTTTAAACTTTTCACACGGTTCTCAAGAAGAACATTTAACAAAAATTGATTTTACAAAAGAATTAAGAGAAGAACTAAAAAAACCAATTTCAATTATGTCGGATACAAAAGGTCCAGAAATTAGAATTGGAAAAATGTTTGATGGTTCTCAAAAAATCCAAGCCGGAGCTGAAATCAAAATCTTTACCACTCCAAATGATTATACCAATCGTGAATGTAGGGAGGGTGAATTAACTGTTTCTTATGACATGAGTGTTGACTTAAAACCAGGAAATGTTGTTTTAGTTGATGATGGTAAACTTACTTTAAATGTCTCTAATGTTGAAAGTGGTTTAATTATTTGTCGTGCCTTTAACAGTCATGTGGTTAAAACAAACAAAAGAGTTAACTTACCAGGAGTCGACTTTTCATTACCATTCTTGAGTGAAAAAGACATCTCAGACATTCGTTTTGGGGCCAAAGTTAAAGTTGACTATATTGCAGCTTCATTTGTAAACACTGCACAAAATGTTTTAGATATTAAAAAAATTTTAGATGAGGAAAAAGCAAGCCATATTCAAGTTATTTCAAAAATTGAATCAAAAATTGGTTTACTAAATATTGCTGAAATTATTGATGTTTCAGATGGAATTATGATTGCTCGAGGAGATTTAGGGTTAGAAATTCCATATTACGAAGTACCTTATTGAGAAAAACAAATTATTAGAAAATGTCGTGAAAAAGGTAAACTAGTAATTGTAGCAACCCAAATGCTAGAATCAATGACAGATAACCCGCAACCAACTCGTGCTGAAGTAACTGATGTGTATTATGCTACAGAATTGGGAAGTGATGCTACAATGTTAAGTGGAGAATCAGCAGCTGGAATTTACCCATATATTACAACTGCTACAATGGCCACTATTAACAAAAGAGCAGAAGTAAGTTTTTATGGAAAAGTTTATTATGATCGTGCCTTAGAAATGGCTCGCCAAAACTCTTCAGGTAAAAGAGCAGAAATTGCTGATGAACTAGCCAATGTAACCAGAAATGGAAAATATGAGTATGCACTTGTTGCTTCAAGAACTGGAGAATTGTTAAAAACTATTTCAAAATTCAGACCAAATGTTACTATTTTGGGAGTTTGTGAAGATGAAAAATTGTGAACCGCATTTGGTTCATGACATTCGATCTTTATGGATCGTACCCAAAAAATTGATGCAGTTTGAGGTGATCAACAACTAGCTGCTGAAATTGCTCGCTCATGAGGAGCTAAAAAAGGCGAAGAAATTTTAATGGTTAAAAATGATGAAATTAAAGTTATTAAAGTTTAGAAAATAAGGTTTAAAACCTTATTTTTTTTAAAATAATTTTGAGATTTGAAATTTTTCCCTAAATTCTTTTAATCTAGCTAAATAAAGTACTTGAAAACACTTTTTTTTCTAGATTTGGATGTATTCAAATAGAGGAAATGATATAATTTTTTTGAATATTAAAGGAGACAAATTATGAAGATTTATAACTTAAAAGACAAAGTGAAAAGAACCAAATTAATCACAACAATTGGTCCTTCAGTGCACTCAAAAGAGGCAATTAAAGAACTATTTGATAAAGGAATGACAACAGTTAGATTAAACTTTTCTCATGCAGATTTTGAAGAACATGGAGCAAGATTTACTTGAGTAAAAGAACTTAGAGAAGAAATCAAAAAACCAATTTCAATTCTATTAGATACAAAAGGTCCTGAAATTAGAGTTGGAAAAATGAAAGATGGTAAACAAGAAATTAAAGCAGGAACAGAAGTAAAGGTTTACACAAATCCAGCTGACTTTGCTAGCAGAGAATGTGGAGCAGATGAACTACAAATGTCATATGACATGTCTCAAGACGTTAAAGTTGGGGACACTGTTTTAGTTGATGATGGAAAACTAACTATGTATGTTACAAATGTTAAACCAGGGTTAGTTTTATGTAAAGCTTTTAACACTAATTTAGTAAAAACTAATAAACGTGTTAACTTACCTGGAGTTGATTTTACTCTACCTTTCTTAGCAGAAAAAGACTACAACGATATTAAATTTGGAATTAAAGAAGGTATTGATTACATTGCAGTTTCATTTGTTAACTCAGCTGACAATGTTAATGAAATTAGAAAAATTTTAAAAGAAAACAATGCTGAGCACATCCAAATTATTTCAAAAATTGAATCTCAAATTGGGATTGATAACATTGATTCAATTATTGATGCTTCAGATGGAATTATGGTAGCTCGTGGAGACTTAGGGTTAGAAATCCCTTACTTTGAAGTACCTTACTGAGAAAAACAAATTATTAGAAAATGTCGTGAAAAAGGTAAACAAGTAATTGTAGCAACCCAAATGCTAGAATCAATGACAGACAACCCCCAACCAACTCGTGCCGAAGTAACTGATGTGTATTATGCCACAGAATTGGGAAGTGATGCTACAATGTTAAGTGGAGAATCAGCAAATGGTGAATACCCATTTATCACTACTGAAACTATGTCAACAATTAACAAACGTGCTGAAATTGAATTTTATGGTAAATTATACTATGAAAAACAACTAGAAATTGCTCGTAAAACTACAAGTGGTAAAAGAGCTAATATTGCAGATTTACTTGCTACTTCAACAAAAGATGGTAAATATGAATATGCAGTGGTAGCTTCAAGAACTGGAGAACTGTTAAAAACTATTTCAAAATTTAGACCAAATGTTACTATTTTAGGAGTAAGTGCAGATCCAAAATTATGAACAAGTTTTGGGATTTGACACTCAATCTTTATGAATAGAGTTACTGATTTTGATAAATTCCTTGGAGATGAAAAAGCAATTTGTGAAGTTGCTAAATCATGAGGAGCTAAAAAAGGTGACAAAATTTTATTTGTGAGAAATGAAGAAATCAAAGAAATCACAATTATTTAATTTTAATTACATCTCAACTAAATTGTTTTTAGATAAGATCTAACAATTTGGTTAGATGTTTTTTTGTATTTTTTTAAAACCCCCAGTGTCTACAATAACGAAAATTCTTAAATATTACTCATTTCACTAAATAAGTGTTATAATCTTTGAGTACTTAAATTTGTACGAATAATATCGGGGATAAAAAATATGAAAAAATTATTAGGGCTGTTAGCTGCTACTGGGTTAGTGGCATCAACCTCAAGTGTTGTTGTGGCATGTGGGGAAGAACAAGATACAACAATTACAAAAGATTCAATTATTGCTGCAACTGCACAAGTTAAAGATCTTGATGATCTAGAAGCAGTAAATGCAGCATTAGCTAAGATTGAAATTGAGGGGTTAGAAAGTCTAACTGCTGTTTTAAAAGGTGAACCTACCACAGATGTAGTTGTAACAATTTCACTAGTTGAAGGCTATGCTCTTGATGAAGAAAATGATACTTTTGAGATAGAAAATGCAATTGACAGTAAAATTGTTTCAAAAGATATGATCATTGCAAAAGTAGAAGTACTTGAAATATCAAGAGACTTAGATGAAGTTAATGAGAAATTAGGTTCAATAACACATAAAGGGTTAGAAAGTCTAACTGCTGTTTTAAAAGCTGATTCTACCACAGATGTAGTTGTAACAATTTCATTAGTTGAAGATTACACTCTTAATGAAGGAATTGATACTTTTGAGGTAGAAAATGCAATTATTTTATTTGTTGATAGTGAAGAATTGGAAACAACAATTAAAGATGGTGAAACTGAATTTGAAAGTTTCAGTGCAGCCAGAGTTTATTTTTCAGATTTAGCATCGAATTTTGATTCAGTAAAAACTATATTATTAACAGAAGATAGTGAAAAGTATACAATTAAAATCACTTTAAATGATTATAGTGAATTTATTGATATAGAAGATGTAAAAAACCATTCATTTGAAATTGCTCTTACAATTAATTCAGTGACAATTATACATGCAGACCTGCAGAGTTGACTTATTACAGAACTTAAAGGATATGAACTAACAAGTGTTGAAGAAGTTGAAGCAAAACTAAATGAAATTTTAGGAGAAAATTCAACAATAACTTCACCACCTGAATTTCATTTAAACAAAGTGGATGACTTTTCACTTTCAATTCATCCACAGGTTCCTAATTTAGTTCAGCTGGAGTTAATTTTTGCTGATGGTTATGTAAAGAATACACCTTCACCACTTGCATTACAAGGTGTATTCACTAGTTCAACTAATAAGTAAAGTTAATCACATAATTTCATTTTACACACTTTTGTAATAAAAAAATTATAGCAAATAGATATATTTGCTACCTAAAAACCTCACATTATGTGAGGTTTTTTCTATCTAAATTTTTCACAAGAGAAGTGTTATAATCTATTGGTATTTAAATAAATACGAATGAAGTGAGGATAAAAGATATGAAAAAATTATTAGGATTGCTTGCAACCTCAGGTTTAGTGACCTCAGGTTTAAATTTTGTTACTGCATGTGAACAAGTAACAGCATCAGCAATTACCAAGAACACAATAGTTACTGCAGTTAAGGAACTACAAAAATCTAAAAATTTAGCAGAAGTAAATAGCAGATTAAAATCTGTAAAACTTACTGGTTTGGAAGACCTGACTGCAGTTTTAAAGGAAGGTTCATTAACAGATGTAGTTGTAACAATTTCACTAGTTGAAGGTTACACTCTTGATGAAGAAGACAAGACTTTTGAAATAAAAGATGCAATTACAAATTATTTTGTTGATAGTCAAAGTCTTGAAAATGCAATTAAAACCAGTTTAACTACATTTGCAAGTTTCAATGAGGCTAGAAACTATTTTGCTGATTTAAAATCTAATTTTGACTCAGTAAAATCAATTATATTAAATAATAAGGCTGATGATTATGAAATTGTTATAACTTTAAATAATGAATATCAATTTATTGAGACAGGGATAATTACCCACAGATTTGTTATAGAAATTGAGATTCAATCAGTTACAATTAGAGCCAGTGAATTTAGAGCTTGACTAGAAGAAGAATTTGAAAAAGATGCTTTAACTGGCTTTTTTGGGGTGACATTAATGTTAACTGAAATTTTAGGTACTGAACCAATGATACAGTCTCCAGATCAATTTCATCTAGACAAAGTTATTGATTGGGATGTTAAAGTAGGGTCTGCGGCTGGAATGATAACCTTAACTATTGATTTTGAACAAGGTTATATGTTTGATGGTAATAACATTTTTATTATGTTTAATGTATATAGTCCAATAACACTTGAAACTGATGATGTGGAAATTGTTGTCTTAGAAATTTTAGCACAAGAAAAGTTTGCTTCAATAGACTTATTGCAAGAGAAACTTAATGAAGTAAAATCTTTAATTGTTGGGGTCTTTGGTTTTTTTGCAGAAGCTGAAATGGGGACAAATAATGCAAAGATTGTCATTGATGTTGATGAAAACTATTGAATTTCCCCAGATTTTAATTCATTTGAACTAGTTGATATATTAATTAATAGCAATTAGAGTTTTTTAAAAATACTAGTAAAATGCCTCAAACCCAATGAGGCATTTTTCATTTAATATCACTTAGTTTCAAACAAATGAGTATAATTTTAAAGTTAACACTTTTTTGTGTTGCAAATAACGGAAATTAATGTAATAATACTTTTAAGCATAAATTAAAATTATGCTACATGTATGAAAGGGAATAAAATATATGAAAAAATTATTAGGATTACTTGCAGCAACAGGGTTAGTTGCAAGTACAGGATCTGTAGTAGTTGCCTGTGGAGAAAACACTCCAGATGTTGTTACCATTGATTTAGATCTTACATCAAATACAGTAACACTAGATATTAGTACTGCAGTGGATGCAGGAGAAAATGAAAAAGAAGTTACTATTGTAAACTTTGCAGACTTAGGAGAACTAAATATTGCACAAGCAAATCCAGCTGTTGTTTTAGTAAATCAAGTTAAAGTTAGTGAAGAAGGTAAATTTACATTAATAGCAGTTCAAGAAGGTAACACAGTTGTTACTATTACTTCTGATATTGAAGATGTTGAGTCTGTAGAAATTACAGTAAATGTAATTGACTCATCAAAAGAACAAATTTCAAGTGAAAGCATTGAAGCAGCTGTTAAAGCAGAACTTGAAGGTGAAGATGAGTTCGCTGATCTTACATTGTTAAATGCAGCACTAGCAGCAATTGAAATTGATGGAGTTACTAGTTTAGTTGCAGTAGCAGACACAACACCAGGGAATGCAATTGTTACTATAACAGTTGCAAGTACTCACACTTTAGTTGGTTCTACAACTTTTACACTTGAAGGTGTATTAGAAGTAACTGAACCAAGTAATAAAATTGAAATTTCATCTGAGGATATTAGTGCAGAAGTTGTTGGACAAATTGATGGTGCAAAATTTGCTACTATTGAATTGCTAAATGAAGAACTAGCAAGTATAACTATTGATGGAGTTGAAAGCTTAATTGCAGTAGAAGATGAAATATCAGGAGATGCAATTGTTACCATTACAATTGATGAAGAAAACTATGTATTAGTTGGAGCACTAACATTTACACTTGAAGGTGTTTTAGATACTGATATTGAAGCTGATTAATACAATTAAATAATGTATTAATTTTATAGTAAACATTTTTTAAACTGTCCAAATTTATTTGGGCAGTTTTTTATTATTTTAAAACACCTAGTTTAATCCAGACTTTTATACATCACCTTAATTAAACCAAGCATTGTAAAGAAAACTGTTTTATTTTATAAATTTATTAGCTGACAATCGTCAACTTCTTACTTTTTGAATATGTTGAAAAATGCACAAAAAAAGTGTATAATATTAAAGATAATTAATTATAACATATATGGAGGGTGAATATATGAAAAAATTATTAGAATTACCTGCAACAATAGGGCTAGTTGCAAGTACAGGAGTTAAACAAACTTTATGTGAAAGTAATGAAGTAAAGGGGGCAATTTCAATTAGTGAGCTAAGTTTGCTTGAAAAGGGACTTGCATTAGGGTTAACTAAAGAACATAGTTTAAATCCTTTACTTTCAAGATCAGTGAATTTTGATAAGATCTCAATAGGTTTAGAAGATAGAACTCTTGAAACAACATGTATTATTAATACAAAGATCATCAAAACAGCCTTAATTGATGCTAGTGAAGACTATGATAATTTTGCAAGAAGCATTGAAAATGAATTAAAGAGTTTAATAACTTAAAGTTATTAAATGTATTTAAAACAGCTATTTTAGTAAGTTATAGTTTCAACAACCTTTAACAACTGCATATTTTGTAAGCAGAAACAGTTATGTTTCTGCTTTTTACTTAATGACTTGTTATTTAGAGTTTTAATGTGAGTAAGGCATAAATTAATCTTTAATAAGATATAAACAAAATTTTTACAATTAATTATAACACTTATTTGTTGTAAAATACACAAAAAAGTGTATAATATATGTAGGTAAAAAAACGAAAACATATATGGAGGGCAAATATATGAAAAAATTATTAGGATTACTGGGAGCAACAGGGTTAGTTGCTGGTTCAGGATCTGCTGTTGTTGCATGCAACAACAATTTAGGGCAAGTTGCTGGAGGTATTGCAGAAATTGAATTAGATTTTTCTGAAGAAACAGTAAGATTGGGTGTAACTGCTATGGATAACTCAAAAGCAGTTACAATTGCAAATTTAGTTAATCTTGGTGAAACCCAAATTCATTCAAATGATGAGGAGGTAGCTGCAGTAAGTAGTGTTGATGCTAATGGGCGTTTTGTAATAACTGGGTTAACTGCAGGACGAACATGAATTGAAGTAGCTTCATTTGGTGATAGAATTGGTATTAATGTGGAAGTCTTTGCAGAAGTTAGTACAGCAAGTATTCAAACAGCTTTAGTTGAAGCAAGTAAAAATTATGAAGTTTTTACTAATGACTTTGAAACACAGTTAAATAACTTATTAACTTTGGTTCAAGCAAATATTGAGGGAATTGCTAGTTTAACTGCTACAATTGACAAAACAGATCCAACAACTGCCACTGTGGCAGTTGAGGTTTTAGATTTTTATAAATTAGTTGGAGCACCAACATTTACAGTTACTGATCTTTTCAATAACTCAATTCCGGACACAGAAGATTTTAAAATCAACAGTGACACTGTTAGAAATAGTGTTTTAGAACAAATTGGTTCAAAAAAGTTTGAAAATACTACTAAATTACAAGAATTTTTAAGTAACTTAAATATTTTTGGAGTGCAAGATTTGATAGTAAGTGAACAAACATTAAAATCGATGGTTGTCAATGCTGTTATTATCCTTAAACCAGGCTATATTTTAGTGGGTGAACCTACTTTTAGACTTGAAAACATTTTAATAGTAGAAGAAACTATTGAACCAGAACCAGAAGAAATTACTATTGATTTTATTAAAACTATTACTTCACTTGCAATTAACAACAACAAATTCAATGACATTGATGAACTACAATGACGATTAGATAACATAACTATTTCTGGAGTGGAAAGGTTGGAAGTAAGTGAACAAGCACCAAAATCAACTGATGTAAACATAACCATTATTCTTAAACCAGGGTACGTTTTAGTTGGTGAAGCAACTTTTAGTCTTGAAAATGTCTTAACAGTCAAAGAGACTCAAACAGGACAAGAAATTGCATCTTCAGGTCTTAAAACAATTATTGATAAAAGACTTGTTTTTAGCTCTGGGTTTAGTGACATAAACTCATTTCAAGAATACTTAGATGACACTTTCCATTTTATAGGAGTGGCTAGTTTAACTGCTAGCGAAAAAGGTCTTGGATTAGCTGATGTTTTGGTAACTGTTAAATTAAGACCAGGCTACGTTTTAAAAGGAGAAGATACTTTTACTCTGAAAAATGTCTTAATAGTAGAATAAGTAAATGAAACACTTATCTTTGCAAATTCAATTTAAAGGAGAGATATTTGAAACTATTCAAAGCAATTTGAATAGTTTTTATTTATTCCAGTTAACTTAGAACACACGGATTTATTTTCAACTTTAACACTTTTTGTGTTGTAAACAACGAAAATATATGTATAATAATTTTTAGGCATAATATTATGCTACATGTATGAAAGGGAATAAAAATATATGAAAAAATTATTAGGATTACTAGCAGCAACTGGCTTAGTTGCCAGCACAGGATCTGCTGTAGTTGCTTGTGGAGAAGATGAAAAAACAGATACCACAGTTACTACTGATAGCATCAAAGGCAAAGTTGATGCTTTATTAGATGGTAAACCATCAATGGCAGTTGCTGCATTACAATCATTATTAAATGGTGATGAAACAATTGTTGAGGTTGCTACTTGAACAGTATCTAGAGATACTACCATAGAAACAACTGCAAACATTGGATTCACTCTTGCAGAAGGATATACTCTAGTTACTGGTGATGATGCAGAATTTACAGTTGCAGACATTTTAACTCCATTAGATACCCTTGTTATTGAATTAGATGATAGTGATGTAGAATTAGACTTAAATGGTACTTCAACAAAAGAATTTACTATTGCAAACTTTGCAGAACTTGATTCAATTGCTGTTGCTATCACTTCAGGTGATAATGCAGTAGAAATTTCAGCAGACACAACTCAAACTGATGGTAAATTTACAATTGTTGCAGTAGCTGAAGGTGATGCAACAATTACAGTTTCATCTGATGTTGCTGATGTTCAACCTGTTACAATTGATGTAGATGTTATTGACAGCACTGAATTATTTGAAATAATATAAGCAAGTTTAAATAGAAAAAGGTTAAATATCTGCTATTTTTGATGATAGTAGCTAGATTTCCTAAATTTATTTATTTTTAAAATTTAAATTTCAACCTCTAAACAGGAGCTTTTAAGTTTCTGTTTTTTTGCATACCACTTAAGAATTTTTGAAGTAAGTTTTTAAGTAAAACTAGATTATTAGAGAAATGAATTGAGGCATTAAGATTAGCTTTTTAATCTAATCATTTTAGTTTTATGTTTTAAGAGATCTTAAAATGAATAAGAACTTGACTTAGTTAAATAAGTTTTTTGTCTTGATTTATGAAAAAAAAATGAATTTCTTCTAAAAACTGTCTATTTTTAGAGCATTTATCTAAAATTTTTTCTATTCAAGATAATTTTGTTGTATAATCTAATAGTTATTTTAGATAAAAAAAGTAAAATCTATATTATTGAAAGGAACTATTAATGATGAAAATAACATTACTAGATGGACAAGTTAAAGAATTCAAACAACCAATGACAGTTTTAGCTATTGCTGAAAGTATTGCAGTCAGTTTAAAAAAGAATTGTATTGGAGCTGTAATCAATAATAAAAAAATTGTTCCTAATGGAGCAGTTTTAAGTAAAGATTGCAAACTAGAAATAATCACAGAAAGACATGCCCTTTACAAAACAGCAATTAACTATACTGCTAAAGTACTAACAACTTTTGCTTTAAAAACAGTTTTCCCTGAAGGTTACCCAATGATGCCTGATGATGACTTAACTGAACATGAGTTTAGTGCCTATTTTAAATCTCCCAAGGGAATTAAATTTGAAGACTTAAAAAAAATTGAAGAAATAGCAAACTCTTTCATTGGTTTAGGTTATGATTTTAAATACTTTTATCCAGGTGATGCCAATGAAGCAGAGTACATGAAACAAGTCAAAGCAGATGGCTGTGTTAATGTTGATACAAAAGTTGATATGAATTCTAAAGATTATATTAAAATGCCAACAGTTTTAGTGAGAGATGTAATCTTTTTGGCAAGAAATGCTTTGTTACCAAGTACAAAAAGTTTATTCAAAATTGAGTTAACTCAACTTTCTGGTTTACAACTTGAAGATGATGCCAGTGGGGAAATCACTTACCGAATTCATGGAATTGCTGAAACTAGTGAAACTCGTTTAAACCAGTTAAAAGCAGAACTAGAAGAAATTAAAGCAAGTGACCACAAGTTCATTGCCAAAAACCTTGAAATATATCATTTAGATCCTATTATTGGCGCTGGTTTACCAATTTGATTACCTAATGGAGCTATTTTAAAACAAGAAATTAAAAAGTATCTAATGGAAAAAGAGTTTGATTATGATTTTATTCAAATTGAAACCCCAGTTATTGGTACCTCTCAACTTTATAAAATTTCAGGACACTGAGATCATTACCGAGAAGATATGTTTGCCCCGATGGCATTACCAAAAGAAGAAATGGTTTTAAAACCAATGAGTTGTCCGCACCATATTTCAGTTTATAATTACAAACAAAGAAGTTACAAAGACTTACCGTTAAGATTTGCAGAACATGCCTTACAACACCGTTACGAGTCATCAGGTAGTTTAACAGGATTAGAGAGAGTTAGAGCAATGGAATTGACTGATTCACATATATTTGTGAGACCAAATCAAGTTAAAGTTGAGTTTGCTCGTTGTTTTAACTTAATTCAAGAGGTTTTAGCAACATTTAATATTAAAATAGATTATTTATCTTTATCTTTGCGTGATCCAAAAAACAAAGAAAAATACTTTGATGATGATAAAATGTGAAATCATGCTGAGGCTGAACTTGAAGAAGTTTTAAAAGAAATGAAACTTGACTATAAAAAAATGCCTGGAGAAGCTGCATTTTATGGTCCAAAACTTGACATCCAAGCTAGAACTGCTATTGGTCATGAAATTACAGTTTCTACAATTCAATTAGATTTCTTACTACCACAAAAATTTGAGTTAGCATTTATTAATGCACTTGGAGAAAAAGAAAGACCAATTATGATTCACAGAGGATTGATTGGAACTTATGAACGTTTTATTGCTGTTTTATTAGAACAAACCAAAGGAGTTTTACCATTATGATGTGCTCCAAAACAAGTAGAAATCATCCCAGTTAATGAAGAATTAAATGCAGCCTATGCTGATGAAGTTTGAAAAGCATTAAAACAAGCAAAAATTAGAGCTGGAATTGACAATCGTG
Organism: Spiroplasma clarkii; assembly: GCF_002795265.1. Lineage (NCBI taxonomy): Bacteria > Bacillati > Mycoplasmatota > Mollicutes > Entomoplasmatales > Spiroplasmataceae > Spiroplasma > Spiroplasma clarkii. The sequence goes on along the minus strand of NZ_CP024870.1, from coordinate 1,252,712 downwards.
ATGAAAGATTAAGTTACAAAATTCGAGATGCTCAAGTTAAAAAAATACCTTTCCAATTAGTTTTAGGAAAAAAAGAACAAGAAGAAAAAACTGTCACTTACCGAAAATATGGTAGTGAAGAACAAATTACAGTTTCACTAACTGAATTTATTAAAATATTGACAAACAAAATAATCAACAAAACATATGATTAAACATTGAAAGAGGAGCTTTATAGTTATGGATAATCAAAATATCAAAAAAATTGAGGCAGAAATTGCTCAATTGAGGAGTGAGGATTATGAATTATTAGATGAACGTCATGGATTCATGGTTGATGGATTACTTGGAGGTTTCAAAGCTGCAATTCATAAAATGCACTACACATTTTTTAACCAAATTCTTTTAGGAATTTTGGGTGGAGTAATTTTAGCCTTTGGATATACTGCTTGTATTGTTGCAGTTAATTCCACACCCTTTGGTAGTGGATTTGCCAATGTCTTATTAGGATTATTTTTCCCAGGTTGTTTGATCTTAATCACATATTTGGGAGGAGGACTATTTACTTCTCATGTAGTTTCAACAATTCCAATGTTTAAAAAGACCATAAAAGTCAGTGATTACTTAAAAGGTATTTTTGGAGTTTTATTAGGAAACTGAGTCGGAACTTTATTATTTATTATTGTTTTCATTTTAGCTGGTGGTTTAGAAATGAAAATTGGGGGCAAATCAGTTGTAGTTCAAGCCTACTATTTAGGAATGCACAAGATGTATGGTGTTGGAGATAGTTTACTAGAAGGTCATGCACTAACATTTAAAGTCATTCTGATTGCTGCAATAGCAGCTTTTGCTTCTGGAATGCTATGTAACTTTATGGTTTCATCAACTTTACCACTAACAAATTCATCAAAACACCCAGTTGTTGCTTTGATGGTTATCTTTTTCCCAATAGTTTTCTTTGCAATGAGTGGTTACCAACATTCACCTGCAAACTCATATTTTATGTGGATTATCTTTATTGTGGATATTATGAAGGATAACGTCTTTGCATCAGGAGAGACAACTCCTTTATTGGGTGGTGGAGCAGGAGCACTAGCAACTGCTGAAATTTATAACTCAATTAATGGAGCTACAGGATTTATCTTCTTTGCAGTTAACTTAGTACCTTCAGTACTTGGAAACTGAGTTTCAGGGGCAATTTTACTACCAGGAATTTTACACTTAATTAATAAAAAATACACTGAACCTTTCTTTAAAAGAGAACGCATCTTATTTTTAGAAGAAAAATTGCACAAAGCAAATTTAAAAGCAAAAGGTAAAGAACCAAGTTTAAAAAAACCTGACAAAAAATAATTTCAATAAAATTGCCAATTTGGCAATTTTTTCTTATAAAACTTATATAGTATGAAGTTTATTTTGTTAAAATATAATTAAAGTTAATTAGAAATACATAAGTGAGTGTAAGTACCAATGAAAAGAGAAAAATTTGCTTCCGAGAAGGCTTTTAGTGTTGAAAAATTTAAAGATGTTTTAAAGACCATAAATGGTGGGATTAAAAGACATCCTTATGTTTTTACTTGCCTAATTCTTATAAATATTGTGGATTCAATGTTATTCTCTTCACTAGTTATTGTTGTTAAAGGGATTACCACAGCAGTAGTTGAGCAAGAAACAAATGGTGGTATTGCAAGTTTTTGAGGTCTTAGTTTATCTTGAGTTGGTTGAGCCTTTGCTGGATTGGGTGTTTTTTGTGCAATGTTACTTTCTGGGTTCTTAACAAACTTACTTTCAATGTTGTTTGCAAAAAAAGTTGAAATCTACTTACGTCAAAAAGCCTTAATTCACTTAGTTAAAATTGATATTAGTTATTATTCAAAAAACCAACTTGGCTTAATAATGTCAAGAGTTATCAATGATAGTCAATGATTTGGTGATGCTTTTAATGAATTTTTTACCAATTTTGTTTATACTATTGCCACAACAGTTGTGACCACTAGTATAGTTTTTGGAATTGATGTCACTATTGGTTACATTGCTTTAGGACTTTTATTTGCCTTAATGTGTGCCATTTGAGTTATGTTTATTTTTTATCGTCGAGCAATCTTAATTGCTGTGGACCAACGTCAAGAAATTGATGCAGACATTATTGATAGAATTATTAACATTAGATTAATTAAAGCTACTGGAACTGAAGAACGAGAAACCAAAAGAAATCAAGAATTACACAAAAAGTATGATGTGAAACAAATGCGTTCAGTTCGTTTTCAATCATGAATGCTAATTTTAAATGGAGTTTTTGCCACAGCATTTCCAGTTTTTATGTTAATGATTACAATTGTGTTGTATCGATCAAGTACAGATCCAGCAACTCTTGCTAGTTTATGCGTTGCTGTAATTAGTGCAGCTTCAAGCTTGATGCCCAATATTTTATTACTAACTCAATCACTGCGTGGAATGACTAGAATGGCAAACTGTGTTATGAGGTTAAATTTAATCTATAAAGCCAAAACCCTTTTAGATATTCCAGATGATGGACGTAAAATTTGTTCAATTGATTCAATCTTGTTTAGAAATGTCTCTTTTAGTTATCCTGAATCTCCAATGAAACAAATTCTCCCTTGCATTAATCTTGAATTAGAGAAAGGTAAAAGTTATGCTTTTGTTGGTGAAACTGGAGTGGGAAAATCTACAATTGCTAAAATGCTTTTAAGGTTTTATGACACTACAGAAGGTGAGTTATTAATAAATGGGATCAATATTAAAGAACTAGATTTACCCCAATACCTTTCGATGGTTGGTTATGTTGAACAAGAACCTCAGATAATTTATGGAACAGTTATTGAAAATTTAGCTTATGGATTAACAAATGTAACTGATGAAGAAGTTAAGGCAGCTGCTCAAAAAGCTAATTTACATGACATCATAATGACTTTACCTCAAGGTTATCACACCATTTTAGGAGAAAGAGGATTTATGTTTTCTGGTGGGCAAAAGCAAAGGTTAATAATTGCTCGTTTATTTTTAAAAAACCCCCAATTGTTAATTCTTGATGAAGCCACAAGTGCACTTGACAACATTGTGGAAGCAGAAATCCAAGCAGAACTTAATAATTTAATGCAAGGTAGAACCACAGTAGTAATTGCTCACCGTCTAAGTACTATTAAAAATGTTGATAGAGTAATTGTGTTGGATAAAACTTTGGGAATTTCACAAATAGGGACATTTGATGAACTCAAAAAAGCCCCAGGAAGATTTAAAAAACTATATGAATATGGGTTATTAAAGTAGAAAAACTATTTTTTAAGTACATTAGTGGATATTTTGGGTTGGAAACAAGATTAGTGTATAAATTAATAGTTTTTTTTGTTAAAATATATTCAATCCACAAAGAAATAGGAGTAAATTTATGAAAAGGCTGTTAACACTGATTTCTTCTTTGACAATGTCAGCAACACTAGTTGCTTCTTCAATTCTAACAGTTGCTTGTGAGGGTGTTTCAACTAGAAAAATTAGAGACATCTTAGATCTAGAAAAGGAAAGTTTTTTTAATTTGCCCGAATTTCATTACAATAATCTTTGTACCCCAATTTATTATAAGGGTGAACTAACTAGTTCAGTTTGTGATAAAGATCGAGAAGAAGGGGAAGCTGAAGAAAACTTGCTAGATACTTACTTTAAAACTAACTATCATTTGGCAAATTATGTCACAAATTCTGATGATATTCAAGAGTATAATATGGCTTATTACTTTGGAAAAGCTGCAGTTGATATGTATGTGCAATTAAATGCCTGATTTGAGGCTTTAATTAATAATAATTTAAGTGCTTGATACCAAATAGTTTATCAAGATATTAATACTGTTGCTAATGCAGAACCAGGTGAACATGAAAACAACCAATTAGAAAGTATTTGGTTTTATTATGACACAAAAGATGATAAAAGAAATTTATCAACACATTTGGCAGCAAATACACGAAGATCACTATTAACTTTTTTGGGAGATCTAATTACCAACATTGAATTCCAAAGAAATGTTGCTCGCTATGCAGTTTTGCGTAAAAACCTGAACCTTTTATATGAAGGTTGAATCCAAGCCAACCATTACTATGAAGAGTTGCGTGAAACTGATGGCAACAGCAGTCAAGTTGTTGATCTTGGAATCTTTGTGAATGATTTAAGAAGTCTAATTGTTGAAGTAACTCGTGGAAGGATGATCCCACTTTTAAAACTTGTTGGTGAGGGTACAGCCCGTTCAATGGGTAATTCTCAGGTTAGTGTTCGTTTTGAAAAAAACTTAATTAACTATTTGAATGTTGGAACAATGACTCAAACAGGGATTTTTAACTACTTTGAAAAGTTTCCAAGTCGAATTTTAAACACAGCAGCAGATGGTGAGACCACTTCATATGAAAAACCAACAAGACAAGAAATTATTCGGTTTGCCCAAACTTATCGTGAGGATGAAGGTACAACAGACAGTTCACTAAATATTGAAAAATATATTGCTGATTTTAATTTAAGAAATAGAGCACAACTTTATTTATATGGTTGAGATTTTAGAGAGCAAGTTATCAACACAGTAGGGAGTTCAAAAACTTCCCAAGGAGATGAGGTGTAATCATGCAAAAATATGAAAAATTCCCTGAAGTTTTTAGTATTTATAAACAAGTCATTCGAGATAAGCAAAGACTTAAAGAGATGAAAAAAGATTTGCATGAATACAAATGGTTGGTTGGAAAGAAAAAAAATGAGTTTCCTCAAATTAAACCTGAAATGAAAATCTTATTAAATAAAAAATTGTTTGCCTTGGAAACTGAATTTGAAAATGAAGTTGCTAGAGCAAAATATGAGTACAAAGACGTTAACACCTTATATGAAGAGTATGCTTTAAACAGAGATGAATTGAATTCAGAATTTAAAGCAAAAATCACAATTCGTTTAGATAAAGCAAAAGATGAAATCAAGTCAATTGAATCAGCATATAAATTAAGAATTAAAAAAATCAAAGAATTGGCAAAAGAAATCAAAAAAAATAATCGTCAAATTAAAGAAAAATGAAAAGATTCAAAATTTAAAAGAATTGCTAATGAAATTATTTATAGAGATACTTTTCTTGAAGTTCAAAAAGAGGCCAATCAATTGATTGAAGAGTACCACCAAGAGTTTCAAAAGAACATTAATCATCTGTATCAAGAATTTGAAGAGCAACACCCACAAATTAAAAGGTATAAATATAAAGTGAGAAAGTTTATTAACCATAAACTAAAACCGTTTAAGAATGATAATGAACGTTCAATCTATGAACTTTCAATTGAAGTTTTATTTTTAGCAAACCAATTAAAAAGTAAGATTGAGTACCAACACAAAAGGGTTGTTAATGCAAAATTAGAATTGCGTTACAATAAGGGGAAAACAGATGTTTTACCATTTAAAGTCTATTTAGAAAGATTTGCCAAAGATGTCAATAAGTTTTCAAATTGAAAATTTATTGCAGCCTTAAGAAATGGTTTTTTTGCCTTGATGCCCTTAATTATTGCAGGAGCAATCTTTGTAATTATTAACAATACCTTTATTTCACCAGAATACGGTGGGTTTTTAAATCTTTTCTCATTTTCAGTAGATACCTTAGAGAACCTTCAAAAGGTTCGTGATATTGGAGAAAACATTTACAATGCAGGGTTTGCTTTTTATGCCCTTTTACTTGCAGGAGCCATTGCCTATAATTTAGCACCTCATTATAATTCATCTAGGTGATCGATGATGCTACTAGCAATGGGTTGTTATATTGTTGTCAACCCAATTTTCATTACAGACATCAAAGTTATGGGGACTTCTGGACTTTTAACTGCTGTTTTAGTTTCAATTTTTTCATCAGTAATTTATGGTAACTTATCAAAAAATGAACGTTTAAAAATAAACTTAGACAAAAACAGTGTTCCTGATGGGGTAATTAGGTCATTTAATGTCTTGGTACCATTTGCCATAACTTTAATAGTTTTTGCCTTGATTGAGTTTATCATTTCTTTTGTTGGTTATAATGTTGGAGAAATCCAAATCCAAGGAAGTTATGTTTCTGTCAACTCTTTAAACCAAATTGTAGTTATTGTTTTACAATTGCCTTTAACTGAAGCAATTACTGGGTTATGAGGAATGACTACTGTTGTTAGTGTCTGACAATTTTGTTGATTTTTAGGAGTTAACCCTCATGGAATTATTTCTCCAATAATTGAACCATTACAGCTAGATGGTTTGTTACAAAATCAAGCAGCAATTGCTGCTGGGAATGCTCCCCAATATGTCTTTACTAATTCATTCATGTTTTCTTTTATACAAATTGGAGGAAGTGGAGGAACTATTGGTTTAGTTCTAGCAATCTTTATGTTCTCAAAAAGAGCAGAGTGACGTAACACCACAAAACTATCAATTATAGCAATATTGTTTAGTGTTAATGAACCAATTTTATTTGGGATTCCTATTGTTTTAAACCCAATTCTATTTATTCCATTTATGCTTGGACCAATCTTTGTGGGGATTTTAACTTACATGGCTACAGTTAATGGTTTCTTGGGATACACAACAGTGTTTGTCCCACAAAATACTATTCCAATTTTTGGAGGCTTTGCCTCAACCAGAGACAACATGGCTTTCTTAATTATTTTTATTAATATTGTTATCTTAACAACACTTTATTCACCATTTGTTTTATTTGCTAACTATACTAAAAAAATAGATCAAATGCGTAACTTTAAATTAAATGAATTACCCAATTTAATTATTAAAAAAGGACTTGGAAAGAAAAATCCAAAGGATAAACCATCTGAGACGCAAAAAACATCAACAGCTTAAACATTTCTTTAAATCAGTACAAAGTACTGTGTTTTTTGCTTTAAATCAATAAACCACATAGTTTTAATTTTAATTTTATTTTAAAATAATGGTAGAACCCCTATTTAAAAGGTTTTTTTGCGAGTGTTAAATTTGCAAAAATATTTTAAAGTCCTATAATTGTGTGGTACAAGATGTTTTCAAGAATAGGTTGCGTTTACAGACCTAAATCAGCATCTTTTACAAATGTAAACAAAGGAGACGTTATGGAAAATCAAAATAAGAATGACATTAGAAATTATAAGAGATGATTTGCAATGTCCAACCAAGAAATTTTTGATAAGCTAAAAACAAATCCAGAAACTGGTTTAAGTTCTGAACTTGCCAAAAAGAAACTACTTGATGAAGGTGAAAATAAATTAGCTGAAGCCAAAAGAGAGCCAGGCTGATTAATTTTTTTAAAAACTTTAGCTGACCCTCTAGCAATCATTATGCTGATTGCAGGATTCTTGTCAATAATTCTACCAATAATTTTAATTGGTAGAATTGAGCATGAACAAATCCCGGGAATTATTGTGATTTTTGGTGTTGTATTAATTAACTCAATTATTGCAACCACTCAGGAGAGTAAAGCCCAAAAATCATTAACAGCTTTAAAATCATTAGCTGAACCAAAAGCAGTAGTTTTACGTGATGGAGTACAGAGCGAAATTAGTGTTGAACAAATTGTAAGAGGAGACATGGTTTTTTTAGACACAGGTAAATTTATCCCTGCAGATATTAGAATTGTTGAGTCACCTAAATTACGAGTTGATGAATCAGCACTAACTGGTGAAAGTTTACCAGTAGATAAACATGCAGATAAACTTGCAGATTCAGAAATGATGTTAGGTGATCAAAAAAATATGGGATTTATGTCTACATATATTACTGATGGTAGAGCTGTTGGGGTTGTTGTGGCAACTGGTGAATACTCAGCTATGGGTAAAATTGCTAAATCAATTTCTGAAACAAAAACTAAAAGAACACCATTACAAAAAAAATTAACTCAATTAGCAATTTGAATTTCAACCATTGCTTTGGTAATGGGAATTGGAATTTTCTTATTAAGTTATTTAACTGGTGGTGAAAAAAATAATGTTGAATTAATTGCAGCAATCATTTTTTCAATTTCTGCTGGAATTGCTTTAATTCCAGAGTCAATTATGATTATTGTTACAATCTCACTATCTGTTTCTGCAAAAAAAATGGCTTCAAGAAATGTTATTGTGAAAACTTTTAATGCCATTGAAACTTTAGGAACAGTTAATGTTATTTGTTCAGATAAAACGGGAACTTTAACTCAAAACAAAATGACCATTGAAAAACTCTTTTTAGATAAAAACATTGTTGAATTAAAAAACTTTAAATATGATCCAAAAGAGCAAGAACAATGACATTTTGTTAATGGATTGGTTTTATGTAGTGATGCTATTTCAATAGGTAATGCTCGACTAGGAGACCCAACTGAAATTGCTCTTACAGATTGAGGACACACATTAAACATTAATGAACTTGAATTGCGTGATACTTATAAAAGAATTGATGAGATTCCTTTTGATAGTGAACGTAAACTGATGACAACAGTTAATCAAGTTGATGATAAACAAGTGGCTTATGTAAAAGGAGCACTTGATAACTTATTAAAAATTTGTAAAAAGATTTATTTAAATGGTAAGGTGGTGCCATTAACTGAAACTATCAAAACTGAAATATCTCAAAATGTTGAACCACTATTACAAGATGCACTAAGAGTTTTAGGATTAGCTTATAAAATTATTGAGACTGGCCAAGAGTTTGCCCAAGATAATTATGAAAAAGATTTAATATTTTTAGGTGGGGTTGCTATGATGGACCCCCCAAGAAAAGAAGCAAAGTTTGCAGTTGCTCGTGCTAATGATTCAGGTATAAGAGTAATTATGATTACTGGAGACCACAAAATTACTGCAATGGCCATTGCTAAAAAAATTGGAATTGCTTCTCCAAAGTATAATGAAGCTTTAACTGGTTTAGAAATTGATGCCTTAAATGATGAAGAATTTAAAGAAAAACTAAAAACAGTTAATGTCTTTGCTAGGGTTAACCCTGAACATAAAACTAGAATTGTTGAAACCCTACAAAGTCAAAACAAAATTGTGGCAATGACTGGTGATGGGGTTAATGATGCACCCTCTCTAACAAAAGCAGATATTGGAATTGCAATGGGGATTACTGGAACTGATGTTGCCAAGGAATCTGCAAAAGCAATTCTAACAGATGACAATTTTGCCACAATAATTTCAGGAGTTAGAGAAGGACGAAATGTTTATGAAAAAATTAAAAGAGCAATTGCCTTCTTATTAGGAGCAAACTTTTCTCAAATGTTAGTAATTTTATTTATCCTTTCTTTTTGAGCTATTGTTGGTCATACAGGTAAAATTATTGCTCTAGGAGACATAAATGTTTTATGACATATTGTTTCTGTTGAAACTATTTTAGCAATTCCATATGGACTAGCTCACTCAAAAGAGCAGGTGATGATGTATGAACCAAGAAGTCCACATGAATCAGTTTTTAAATGAATTTTTGTTGAAATTATTTCAATAACATTCTTTAATACTATTTTTGCCATTATTGCTTTTTGTATTGCTTATTATGGTTATAAAGATAAAATTGAAAGTCCTGATCAATTAATGGCTATAACTTCATCTGCTGCATATATTGTGATAATTTTTGCTCCAATCTTTTATGTTTGAATTGTACAAATTAGAAACAATACAGTAAAAATTGCTAAAGAAAAATCAGAGAAAGCCACTTTAAATGAATGAATGTTAGGAGCAATGATTATTGCCTTCCTTTTAAATATCATTACAATTTTCATTCCTGGTTTAAATGATTTCTTCAATGTTCCAAACACTTTAGAAGAAACTATCGTAACAATTTTATTAATTTCTGTGGGACTATCTGTATTGCCATTTGTTTTTATCTTTATTGAAACACTAATCTTTAAAGCAATCTATCAAAAAATCCATAAAGATGATTTGAAAATAGCTAAGTTTAATTTTGCCAAAAAACAAAAAATAGATAAAATTAAACGCTTTAAAAGAAAAATGAACATTAAAATAGAAAAAATGAAAGAAGAATAAAAAAAGACCAATGCATTGCATTGGTCTTTTTAGTCACTTTAAGCTTTACAAATTCTTGTACCACTTAGTCCCTGAATTACTTTTTCAGATTCTTCAAGTGAACCAATTATTGATTCTTGGCCACCATTTTGAATAAATGAAACTGCAGCTTGTACTTTTGGCAACATACTTCCTTCACCAAATTGTTTTTCAGCAATTAATTTTTCAACTTCAGTTACTGTTAATTTTTCAAGAGCTTCTTCATTTTCAGTGTTGTAATTTATCATAACTCTATCAACAGCAGTTAAAATTATTAACTTATCTGCTTTAATAATCTCTGCAATTTTTGCGGCTGCAAAATCTTTATCGATTACTGCAGCAATTCCTTGATAGCTTGCTTGGTTTAAGTAGACTGGAATTCCACCTCCACCTGCAGCAATAATTGTAGTATTTGCTTCTAAAAGTGTTGTAATTACTTTCTTTTCAACAATGTCAATTGGTTTTGGTGAAGCAATAACTCTTCTTCAACCTCGACCAGAATCTTCTTTCATATCCCATTGTTGAGTTTTACTTAAAATTTCAGCTTGTTGTTGGTCATAAAACATTCCAATTGGTTTTGTTGGATTTTTAAAAGCAGAATCTTTTTTATCAACAATTGTTTGGGTAACGATTGTTGCTACATCATTGGTCATTTTTCTCTTTTTAAACTCATTAACTAGAGCATTTGTTAAATGAAAACCAATGTAACCTTGACTCATACTTCCACATTCAGGAAAATCTACAACTGGTGAATTTTTATCATGGGCATTTGCTATGCTAAAGGCCTGATTGATCATTCCAACTTGAGGTCCATTTCCATGGACAATCACAAGGTTGTGACCATTTTCCACCATATCAACAAGATTTTTTGCAGTTATTTTGACAATCTCTTTTTGCTCTTCAGGATTATTACCTAAGGCATTGCCTCCAACTGCAACTACTATTTTAGCCATTTTTTTCCTCCTAAAATACTGATGCTGGTAATGCAGAACCTAATAATAATAGGGCAAGTGCAGTTCCAGTCATAACTAGAATGAATTTTCATGACCCTTTCATAAATGTTCCATAATCCATTTTTGCAATTCCTAAAGCACCCATAACAACTCCACTTGTTGGAGTGAATAGGTTTAAGATCCCACTTGCAAAACTAAATGCAAGAATTGATCCACTAGCTACTCCTGTGGCTCCAGTTCCAATTGAAGCTGCAAGTGGCCCTCAAACTGGGAAGATTGCTGCTGCAAACCCACTTGTTGAAGGAATTAGGAATGATAAAGGTAAGAAAATAATAAATGATAATAATAAGAAGACAACTGAGTTTAGTCCGTCCATTCCTTTTGAAAGACCATCAACTACTAGACTTTGGATACCACTACTGTCCATAATAATTCCAACTCCACCAGCTGTGGCAATTACTAAACATACTCCTAATAAATCTCTAGCTCCATCAATCATGGCGTTAACATAATGTTCTTCACCACTTCAACCAATTAGAGCAATGATTAAGGCACTAACAAAGAAGAAGACTGATACTTCAACTAAGTATCCCATTCCAAATCCAGGAATTAAAGCAGTTAGATAAGGAATATTTGTATTTACTCATTCTCCTGCATTTCCCATTGCTGTGCTGTTGGTAATGTCATCTCAAGCCACTAAGTAAACAACCATAATAACAAATGTCATTAAGAAAATTACTAGTGTGGCAATTCTTCTTTTTGTAAATTTAACTTCTTCTTGTTGTTCTCCTAAGAAGAAAGTTTTATCACCTTCAAGTGTTGCGAAAGTGTATGATTTTTGTGGATTTTTTTTAACTTTAACTGCATATAATGTAACCATTGTAATAGCAGCACCAGTAATAATAACTCAAGAAATTCATCTTCAAGCCATACCATTACTTGATGATAAGCCTTCAACTTTAGCAGCATCAACAGCAACAGCAATCACAAAGGGGTTAACTGTTGAAGTTAATACTCCAGCTCCAGCTCCAAATAAAACAATCATTAATCCAGTGAATTTATCATATCCCATTGAAAGGACAAGGGGAATTAAGATCATATAAAATCCTAATGTTTCTTCAGCCATTCCATAAGTTGAACCACAGAAACTGAAGAAGAACATCATTATTGGTATTAAGAAAATTGATCTATTTCCTAATTTTTTTGAAACTGATTGGGTAAAGGCTTCAAGTGCTTTAGTTTCTAAAACAATGAAGATAAATCCTCCTAGTACTAAGATAAAAATTATAATCTCAGCTCTATCAACGAAACCTTGACAGATAGACCAGAAGATATCTAGGATACCCATAGCTCCAATTTTTGTAGCTCCATCTGCACCATCATAAGTGACACCACTTCAATGCAGAATTCAAGACATTATTACCAAGAAGGCAATAATGAAAAACAAAATTGTAAAGGCTGTAGGCATTTTAAATTTTCATTTTTTCTTTTCTTTTACTTCCATTTTATTTTTCCTTTCTTTATAAACTTGTTTTTAGAATTTATCGCATCATAGCAACCATTATTGCTTTAATTGAATGCATTCTGTTTTCTGCTTCCTCAAAAACTTTTGATTTTTTAGATTCAAAGACTTCGTCAGTTACTTCCATTTCTTTTAATCCATATTTTTCATGAATTTTTTTCCCAATATCTGTTTTTAGATCGTGGTATGAAGGTAAGCAGTGTAAGAAAATTGCATCCTTGCGGGCACTTTTCATTACATTACTATTTACTTGGTAAGGACTTAATAGTTTGATTCTTTCATCTCAAACTGAGTCAGGTTCACCCATTGATACTCAAATGTCTGTATAAATTACATGAGCATCTTTGGCTGCTTTGATAATATCTTCATCAAATTCTAAAATTGCACCTGTTTCTTTAGCAATTTTTTTGCATTGATCAATTAATTTTTCTTCAGGTCATAAGTGTTTTGGAGCAGCTGCTACAAAATGCATTCCCATTTTGGCACTGGCCACCATTAGTGAGTTAGCCACATTGTTATGGGCATCACCACAAAACACCATTTTAATTCCTTTTAATGTTTTAAATTCTTCAATTATTGTCATTAAGTCTGCAATCATTTGAGTTGGGTGAAATAAATCAGACAACCCATTAAAGACTGGAACTCCAGCATATTTATCTAATTCTAAAACATCTTCATGTCTAAAACATCTAAATTGAATTCCGTCATACATTCTACCCAAAACTCGAGCAGTATCTGCGATTGATTCTTTAATTCCCATTTGTGATCCATCGGCTCCAATGTAGGTAACGTGAGCTCCTTGGTCATGGGCTGCTACTTCAAAAGCACATCGCGTTCTGGTACTAGTTTTTTGAAATAATAGGGCAATATTTTTACCCACTAATTTTGGAACTTCAGTTCCTGCATATTTGGCTCTTTTTAAATCTCTTGATAAGTCTAAAAGATATTGGATTTCTCTGGGTGAAAAATCTAATAACGTCATTAAACTTCTTCCTTTTAAATTTAACATAGTTAATTTCTCCCTTTATAATTATTATTTTTTGTGTTTTCTAACAAGTGGCATTGACATACATCTAGGTCCACCACGTCCTCTTGAAAGTTCACTACTTGGCATTAGTAATACTTCAACTCCTGCTTTTTTTAGTAGATCAATTGTCACTCAGTTACGGTCATAAGCTATAACTTTCCCTGGGGCAATGGTTAGAACATTGGTTCCATCGTTTCATTGTTCCCGACCTGCAGCAATAGGATCTTCTCCTCCACATTTGATTAAAGTAACTTTTTTACCTGTTAGTTCTCCAAGTACATCAATTAAACCTTTATTAATGTCTTTGATTCCTTCACGAGTAATTTCATGTAGTTTAAAAGCATCAATATTGTCAAAAATTAATGGGTGGACAATGAATTTGTCATAGTCAATATTTGTAAAGACTGTGTCTAAATGCATAAAGCTACGAGTTTTTGGCAAGTCAATTGCTAAGATTTTTTGGTAATTGCTGTTGGCAAATAAGCGCTCTGCCATTTTTTTAACAGCTTCTAGTTCAGTACGTTGTGAAATACCTATAATTAGTGTATTATCATTAAGTACTAGTACGTCACCACCTTCAATTGGGTGAGTTTCATCACGGTCATATCAGAAAAATAAGTCCCCTGCAAAGTCTTTGTGGTTGTGGAAAACAAAGTTTGGGAAGAGTGTTTCACGATTTCTTGTGACACTTCACATTCTGTTTAAAATAATTCCTTCTCCAACTGATGCAAATGGATCTCTTTGAAAGAGAATATTTGGCAGTGGATCTGCAATAAATGGATAATCTGATTTATCTTTAGGGTCTAAATCTATTTTTTTAGTACCACCAATCATTTCATTAACCATTGTTTGGTTATCCATTCTCATTAAAAATTCTTTATAACGAGCTGCTCATTTACTTTCAATGTTAGCTTCACTTATAAATTGATCAACAAATTTTTCACGCAAATTTGGATTTTGGTCTAATGTTTCTGCTACAAGTTTTTCAATGTATAAAACTTTAACACCATTGTCTGTTAAGTGTTTTGCAAAAGCATCATGCTCAGCTTGAGCTACTTTTAAGAAAGGAATGTCATCAAATAGCAACCTTTCTAATAGATCTGGAGTTAAACTTTCGACTTCTTTTCCGGGTCTATGTAAGAGAACCACTTCTAGAGGTTCAATCTCTGAAAAAACATTTATTTTGCTCATATTTTTTTCTCCTTTGTAACAATTAGAATTGCTATCTTATTCAGTTGTAAACTTTTTAACTAAGTTTTTTGGTTGTAGGGATATTTTGAGGCACTCCTTTCACTTGGTGCCTACAAATTAATTAAATACCTAAATCTATTAAAAAGCAACGGATTTCCAAAAAAACTTTTTGTTTATAAAATATATTCTAAGAAATTTTTTTGAAAAAAAATTAGCAGTTAAACAATTAGTGGTTATAATAAATTTGTAAAGGAGAAAATAAAATGAGTTTATTAGTAGAAAAAATAACTTCAGCATTTGAAGAAATAAAAAAGAAGCATAAGCTCCAAGGAGAGGTTTTAATTGAAAAACCAAGAGAAGAAAACAATGGTGATTTTGCAACTAATTTTGCCATGATTAATTCAAAATTAAACAGCAAGAACCCTAGAGATCTTGCTCAGTTGGTGGTGAATGACTTACGTAACTTAGATATTTTCTCAAGTGTTGATATTGCTGGTCCTGGATTCATTAATATGAAATTAAATGATGCTTTATTTAAAGATATTTTGAGTGAAGTGATAGCAAAAAAACAAAACTATGGGAAATCTCAACCAAAAAAATATAAATATAATTTAGAGTTAGTTTCAGCTAACCCAACTGGATATTTACATATTGGTCATGCTAGAAATGGAGCCATTGGAGATTCAGTGGCAAGAATTTTAAGGTTTGCAGGTTATGAAGTAGAAACTGAATACTACACTAATGATGCTGGAAATCAAATTAACATTGCTGCTTCAACTTTGTTTTACCACTACAAACAATTGTTGGGCAAAGAAGTAACCAAACCAGAAGAAATGTATGGTGGGGACATGTATGCTGAAGTTGCCAAGAAATTGATTGATGAATATGGTGATAAATATCAAGATTTAGATATTGTTGAAAACAAAATTTCAGATCCAGAAGTTCATGAAATTTTTAAACAAAAATCTATCACTTTATTTATGAAAGAAATCAAACAACAATTAATTGATTTAGGAGTACAAATTGACTTGTATACTAGTGAAGCTGAAATGTACAGCAATCATGCAATTGAAGATATGTTAGCAATCTATAAAAAATTAGGTAAAGCCTATGATAAAGATGGAGCTATTTGATTAAAAACCACAGAATTTGGGGACGACAAAGATAGAGTTTTAGTAAAATCTAATGGAGATTTTACTTACATAACTCCTGATTTAGCTTGTCATAATATTAGATTTAACAGAAGTAAATCAGATAAATACATTAACTTCTGAGGTGGAGATCACCATGGTTACATTATTAGAATGAATGCTGGATTAGCATTATTGGGTCACAAACTTGGTTTATTAGATATTGATATGATTCAGATGGTTAGACTAATGAAAGATGGCCAAGAGTATAAAATGTCAAAAAGAAAAGGAACTGCTGTTTGATTAATTGACTTAATGGAAATGGTGGGGAAAGATTCAATTAGATACATGTTAGTTTCAAAAACTCCATCAAGTCATATGGACTTTGATTTAGATGTAGCAGTGCAAAAAAACAGCACCAATCCAGTTTACTATGCTCAATATGCAACTGCAAGATGTAGTAAAATCATTAATAAAGCCAAAGCTGATGGTTTATATGATGAAAAAATTAGTTTTGATTTATTAACAAGTGTTAAAGAAAGACAACTTCTAATTTTATTAGATTCATTTAATAAAACAGTGGAATATGCAGCAAGTTCAAGATTACCAAATATAATTTGTGATTTTATTCAAAACCTAGCAAAAAGATTTCACTCATATTATGCTGATGTAAAATTCTTTGATATTGCAGATGAAAAATTAACTAAACAAAGAGTGCAATTAGTGAGTGCAATTTACCAAGTTTTGGCAAATGCCTTTGATTTAGTTGGTATTGAAGTAATTAATGAAATGTAAGCTATAAATTAGATAAAGGTCAAAAAAGTGGAATACTCCACTTTTTTTGCTAGGGAGTTTTTAAAAGTTAAAAAAATTTGTATTTTTCTAAAAAATTGGTATATAATTATTTTGTTTAAAAGAAGAAGCGCACAGCTCACCGTCACTTATGGAAAACGGTTAATTTGAATTTGTTTTTACCAATTATTTTAGGTAAATTAATGAATAATTTATGTGTGCTCTTAACCTTTTAAGGCACACTTTTATTTTGGAGGAAAAATGGCGTTAGAAAACAAAAATACAAAAACAGAATTTGTTAATCGTGAAATTAGAGCAAGACAGATTTTAGTTATAAATGATGATGGAACCAAAGTTGGTCCATTAAATAAATTTGAAGCAATAAAAATGGCTGAAGATGAAGGATTAGACCTATTTCAAGTTGGAATGCAAGATAAAAACACTGCAATTGCTAAAATTCTTGATTATGGAAAATTTAAGTATGAACAAAAACGTAAACTTAGAGAAAACAAAAAAAATCAAGTTAAGGTTGAAAACAAAGAAATTAGACTAACAGTAGGGATTGGGGATCATGACCTTGAAACTAAAGCCAGAAAAGCCAGAGAATTTTTAGAAGCTGGTGATAGATTGAAAATATCATTGAAGTTTAAAGGAAGAGAAATTGCCTTCCAAGAATTTGGACTGGAAACATTAAAAAAATTCTATTCAAAAATTGAAGATATAGCAAAAATCGAAAAAGAAGCAAAGTTAAATACCCGTTTCTTAGATATGTATGTAGTGCCCAAAAAAGGTTAGTTAGCAAGAAAAAGGAGAGATATTATGCCGAAAATGAAAACAAAAAGTTCTTTAGCTAAAAGAGTTAAAAAAACTGGTAGTGGAAAACTTAAAAGAGGTTGTGCTTATCGTTCACATTTAGCACAAAATAAATCAACTAAGCAAAAAAGACAATTGAAAAAAGCAAGATTCATTTCAGATGGAGATATGAAAAGACTAAAAGGATTATTACAATTCTAATTAAAGAAAGCAGGTAGGAAAAAATGGCAAGAGTAAAATTTGGTAAAGTAACAAGAGCAAGAAGAAAACGTTGAATTAAAAGAGCAAAAGGTTACTATGGAACTAAAAAAGCTAACTACAAAAAAGCCCATGAGCAAGTAGTTCGTTCAATGCATTATGCATTTGTAGGACGTAAATTAAGAAAACGTGACTTTAGAAAATTATGAATTGTACGTATCAATGCAGCAGTTAGACCACTAGGATTAAGTTATTCAAAATTTATGAATGGTTTAAAAAAAGCAAATATTGAAATGAACAGAAAAATGTTATCAGAATTAGCAATTCATGAACCTCAACAGTTCTCTCAAATTGTTGAAGTAAGTAAAAAAGCATTAGCTTCAAAAAAATAGATTTATTATAGTGCAAGAATTTTGATTCTTGCATTTTTAGAAACCTGAGGAAAAAAGATGGCAAAGTTATTGAGTGATAATTCTGTAGAATTTAGTGCTGCTGACATTTTACAAGCTTGAGAAAATGCACCAATTTTGATTAATAAAGAACCAGAATTAGTGAGAATGTGCTATATTTGTAAATTTCATATGTTGCAAGAAAAATTTAATCACCAAGAAATTGGTGAACTTGGTTGAGTCATTGATTTAATTAATGCAAAAAAACCAGAATTAATCAGCAGTAACTTTGTGGCTATTCATCCTTATTGTTTGGAATATAAAGCAAAATCTGATAATTCAAAAGTTCTTAAAAAAATTAAGAGTCAAATTTGAAAATTTGATGAAGAAGCATTTAAAGAACAATAAAAATTTAAAAAAATGAGTAGCTTAGTTACAATAACTAAGGTTTACTCATTTTTATTTTCGCTTGTAGTTTAAACCTGTTAGGTTTAAAACTTTGGTCATTTTCTTTTGAGCAATATGACGAGCCTTTTTGGCACCAAGTTCTAATCACTCTTCAAGTTGTTGAGAATTATAAAGTTGATGGTATTTTTCTTGGATTTTTGACAATAATGTCACTACAACTTCACTTACTTCTGCTTTTAAGACACCATAATCTTGGTTTGAAAAGAACTTTTCAACCTCTGACATTGGTTTTTCAGTTAAAGCAGCATAAATTGTTAATAAATTACTAACCCCAGGTTTGTTTTCTGGGTCATATTTAATAAGATTTTCACTGTCTGTAACTGCTGCTTTAATTTTATTGCGAACAATATTTAAATCATCAAGTAACCAAATAAATGATTTGGGATTAGTACTTGATTTTGACATTTTTTTGCTAGGATCTTGTAAATCCATTATTTTTGAACCTACTTTTGGAGTGTAATCTTGAGGAATAGCAAACATTGTGCCAAATTTATTATTCAAACGTTCAGCAATGTTTCTAGTCAATTCAACATGTTGTTTTTGATCTTTACCCACAGGAACAAATTCAGGATCATATAATAAAATATCTGCAGCCATTAGGGTTGGATAAGTTAAAATTCCTGTGGGAATAAATTCAGTTCCATTTTCTGCTTTGACTTTTGTTGATTTATCCTTAAATTGGGTCATTCTTTGTAATTCACCCAAAGTAGTATGACATTGTAAAATTCATGCCAATTGAGTGTGTTCTAAAACATCACTTTGTAAAAACACTGTAGCTTTATTGGGGTCTAAACCGCAAGCAAAATATAAAGCCACCATACTTTTAATATTATTTCTTAATGTATCTTTGGCAATTGGTGTAGTAATGCCATGCAAATTTGCAATAAAAACAAACATTTCAAACTCATCTTGTAGATTAACAAAATTGCGTAAAGCCCCAATATAATTACCTAGGGTCAATTGACCAGTGGTGGTAATTCCTGAGAGCATTCTTTTTTTCTCCATAATAGTTCTCCTTTAAAAGATTTTAACAAAATAATTATACAATTTTTTAGTTGTGGTTGGGTAAAATAGTGCTAAAAACTACTGGGAAATAAAAAATATCACTCAGTCTAGTTAATCTGTTGTAAAATATAATAGTTAAGAGGTAGAGAAATGTTTAAATTTTTCATTGTTAAAAATGATTATAAAGTGACTGCTAAACTGATTGCAGAACTAGAAAAGCAGCTGTTAGAACAAGGTAATCTTCTTGATGACAAGAATCCAGATTATGTTTTTGTCATTGGTGGAGATGGAACTTTCTTAAAAGCAGTGCACTTGTTTCAAAATTGTTTAGATCAAGTCAAATTTATACCATTTAAATCTGGAGGGATTGGTTTTTATACTAATCGAAACAATATTCAAGATATTCAAAAAATTATTGCTGCTATCAAAAACCAACAAATGCAATTAAGCACCTATGAAGTTTTAGAAATTAGCAACAAAAATCAAGTCCATTATTGTTGTAATGAGGTTAAGATTTTAAATGAAAAAAATCTAGTTTACATTAAGATTTTTTTAAATGATGAGTTTTTTGAAACCTTTCATGGCACTGGTTTGGTTATTTCCACTGCCAATGGTAGCACAGGTTATATGAAATCAACAGGTGGAGCTGTTATTTTTCCAAAAAATGCCAAGATTTATCAATTACAAGAACTGGTTCCTGTAAGTACCAATAAATATCGCACTTTAAATGCACCTCTGATTTTAAATAATGATGTTAAGTTAAAATTAGAGTTAAGTTCCCTAACTGAAACTCTTTTATGCGATACTCAGGAAAGAAAAATCATGGGGAAAGAATTGACAATAAAAATCAGTGATAAAAAAATTAATATCTTGAGTTTAAAAAACCATGATTATAAAAGTGAAATCCAGGTTTTACGTGAAATTTTTATTAAAGATAAAGAGGTTATTGAATAATGGGGAGTATGTTGTGAAGTGTTTTAGGAATCTTAGCAATAATTTTAGCTATTGTTTTTTTAATTTACATGACTACTTCAAAATCAATCACAACAATTTTTAAAAGAAAAAATAACCTTAATTTTAAACACAGTTTTACTTATGAACATGTTTTGCAAGGTTTGGGAACAATTCAAAATATCAAAGAAGTGGAAAATGAGTGAATTTCAGTTTTTGCAGTAAATTTAGTTAATGAAAAATACCTTAAAAGAATTGGTGTCAAAGTAACTTGAAAAGACAACCAATTGAGTTTGATGGTAAAAGGTTTTAATTTAACAAATTTTTACAAAAGACTAGCAAAAGATATAAAAGACCTTTAAAATAAAAAAGGTTTATTAGACCTTTTACAATTTAAACTTATGTTTGTAACCATAAATTCCACCTCGCAGCACAAAAGCATTGTAGCCATGGCGATTTAAGAATTCTGCAGCTTGACCACTACGGTTTCCTGCATTGCAAACTGTTACAATAACACTACTGGTGTGGTCTTTTAAAATATTTTGGTAATTGCTCAACAATTCATCAATTTCAACATTGATTGATCCAGGAATTTTTGGTAGGGTTTTGTATTCAATTGCAGAACGAACATCTAAAATGAGTACTTCATCTTTGATATGGTTAAATTCCTCAGCACTAATTGATTTCATAACATCATCCTCACTTCTATATTATTATAATTATAAAATATTTCTCCGCAAGATATAAGACTATTTAGAATTTTTTTAAAAAAACCACTACCTCTGCTTAATTCCCACCCTTATAAGTTTTCAACTTTATATCAAAACCTAGTATTTTTGAGTGAATTTCAACTATAATATAGTTATCTGTATCTGAAAAAAACCGGTCACAAACTGAATAAGCGTGACTAGAAATATATAAAAATAAAAATCAATAAAAGGAGTATTATAGAAAATGGCAGAAATAAAATTTGTAGCACTTGGAGGCCAAGATGAGCGTGGTAAAAACACCTTTGTCATCAGTGTTGATGATGAATTATTTGTTTTTGATGCTGGAATTAAGTTTCCAGAAAGAAGTATTTTAGGAATTGATGTAGTTATTCCTAGCTTTGATTACTTGAAAGCAAATGCAAAAAAAGTAAAAGGAATTTTTTTATCGAATCCAAGTAGTCAAAATGCAGGAGCAGTTAGTTATATTTTAAGAGAAATTGATGCACCAGTTTACTGCAATAAATTGACAACCACAATTTTAAAGTATCGAAATATGAAGTATCGTATAAAAAATCGTGAAAACAACTTTAAAGTAGTTAACGATAAAGATATTATTGATTTTGGTAAAAATAAAGTGGAAGTTTTTCGCACCACAGCAAGTTTCCCATCAACTTTTGGGTTTGCTTTACATACTGAATCTGGAACAATAGTTTATGCAGGAGACTACATCATTGATGGTAATGAACAATCATGATTTTCAACTGACCTGAATCACTTATCAGACATTTCAAAAAAAGGTGTTTTAGCGTTAATTAGTGATTCAGAATATGCCTCAAGAATTGGCTACACAGTCCCAAATCATCGCATTGATAAATTTATTGTGGGACCAATGAAAGATATGAAAAAACGTCTAGTTATTGGAATGTTTGAAGAAAATGTTTTTAAATTCTTTGAAATTGTTTTACAAGCAAAAGAACAAGGACGTAAAATCTCAATTTATGGTAAAACTTTAACCAAGGTTGTTGAATCAAAAATCATCCAAGATGCTCTTGGTTTAAAACCAGCAGATATTGTTGAAGTTTCAGAATTTAACAAATCAACTGATGGTATTTTAATTCTAACTGGAGCTGGTGATTTACTATATTCAAGATTAGCAAAAATAGCATCAGGTAATGATGATAATGTTGAATTTACAGAAAATGATATTATTGTTTTAGCAACTCCTCCTGCAGCTGGAGTTGAGAAAAGACATGCAGAAGTACTTGATGAACTTGCCCGAACCCCTGCAAAATTAGTCTCACTAAGTGATCGAAATATTTGATCAATGCGAGCAAGTTATGAAGATATTAAATTAATGACTAGAATTATGAAACCAAAATGTTTTATTCCAATTAAAGGACTTTACAAGGACTTTTTAATGGCAGAAAAAGCTGCTTTAGAAGCAGGAGTAGAACCAAGAAATATTCAGTTAGTTAATAATGGTCAAGTCTTGAAATTTACCAATGATGAAAAATTGGTAATTTCAAGTGAAGTTGTTAAAACAGCAGATATTTATGTTGATGGTATCGGGGTTGGTGATATTGGAGCAATTGTTTTAAATGAAAGAAAACAACTGGCAACTGATGGAGCAGTAATTATTGGAGCAAATATTGATGACAAAACAAAAGAACTAGTTTCTTTGATTGATATTCAAATGCGTGGAGTTATTTATATTCAAGAAGATAACCCAATTTTCAAATTGATGCAAAAGCAAATTACCGATATTTTAGAAAGAGCTAAAGTTGACGGTAAGTTAAACCCAAATGCTTATGATTTAGCAGAAATTAAAAAAGAGATTGTTTCAAGAATCAGAACAACAATTAAACAAGATACAGGTAAACAACCAATAGTTTTAGTAATTATTAATGAAATTAGTTTGAGTTCATTTTATGAACCAAAGCTAAGTCGTACTAAATAGAAACTCAAATGATCTCATATTTAACATGTGAGATTTTTCTATGTCTATTTTAAGTTTTGCCTGTTTCTCATTTAAAAAACTTGTTATGTTATAATAATTTTATGAGGTGATGATTAATGGAGTATATTTTATATCCACTTTTATTTTTAATACCAGTTATGGTCTATGAAGAGAGTGATATTGATGCTAAAAAAATTGATAGTAGTGTTTTCTTTTGTTACATTTTCTTTGGCTTCATTCAGTTTTTATTTCTAGGATTAATTTCAACAGGCATTTTTTATAAATTTTCAGATAGGTTTAGTTGAATAAATGAAATTAAAGTTATTTTATGAATTGCTTTTATATTTTTTATTTTAATTATTATGGGAGAAGCTATTTGGTTTTGTGTGACACTTAATAAATTAACTAAAAAATTGAGTCAGACTGAGGAGATTTTTAAAAACAAAAATAGAACTGTTCTTGTTTTATTTTCAATAATCCCAATAGTTGGTTATTTGTTAGCTTGAATTTATTACTTGGTAGTGGCTCATAGTTTAAAAAAACATGATTTCGACTTTTGTTTTTTATGAAGAAAATTTGGTTCTAAGATAATGTAGTCTTAAGAACTTTAACAAATTTGTAAAAATATTAAAAGAAAAACAAACACTTGTTTTCTAGACTTTTTTGATAAAACTAAAATAAACTATATTTGTAAAATGCTATGAAAAAGAATGAATTTATATTAAAATAATAGATAAAGGGCATAAACTAAAAAACATAAATGATAGGGTGGGACATATGCAAGATTATGAAAATTTTAATATAGCCCCTGAGGATGACAACAACAGGACAAAGGCTTTTAAAATAGAAAAAAAAGAACGTCGACCAGATTCTGTACTCTGAATTGTTGCAGGATTGGTGATTTTCTTTTTAAATGTTATTTCTTTAGCAAGAATTACTATAATTGGTCAATTTTTAGATGACGTTATTTTTACTTTACCATTTGGTTGGTTTAAATATTTTTTATACTTGCTATTTTTCATAATTGACTTTGCCATTTATTTTGGAATTAAGTTTAAACCCAAAAAAAGATTTCTAGCAATGCTTTTTATAACCTGAGTAGTTTTATGTTGAATCATTTCAGCCATAATGTTAATTATCATTCATTATTCTTATAATGCAACTGATCGGACAGTAGATATTTTTACCAAAACTATTTTCAAAGATACAGTTTCTTGGTTTTGAGAAGATTGAAAAAATCATTCAGTCTTTAATGGTCAAACACAAAACTGGTTAATTTCACCAAAAGAAAACTACATCACTCCTTTTGCTGGTGGCGGAATGATTGGGGCTCTTTTAGCAGGAATCAGTGCCTATTTATCTATTTTTGGAGGTTTAGCTTTAGCTGTCATTGGTTTTTTTATCAACATGATTTGAATTTTTACAGGAGATCCTTTTTATTTATTTAAACCAAAAAATAAAAGGAAACCAAAACGTTTGAGAATTCTTTCACTAAAAAGCAAATCAACCAATTACCAAAATGCAAATCTTAATCAACAGGTTTTAAATAAAAAAGAAAAAAAAGAGAAAAAAAGGAAAAAAGGTTTTGGTTCATTTATTCAATC
Organism: Spiroplasma clarkii; assembly: GCF_002795265.1. Taxonomy (NCBI): domain Bacteria; kingdom Bacillati; phylum Mycoplasmatota; class Mollicutes; order Entomoplasmatales; family Spiroplasmataceae; genus Spiroplasma; species Spiroplasma clarkii. The sequence goes on along the minus strand of NZ_CP024870.1, from coordinate 1,228,016 downwards.
AATGACTTTAAGTGAACAAGGTGGTATTAATGATAATGCCATAATTCAAAGTATGAGAGATTCAGATATTACAATTGAATTACCAAGCTTTGTTAAAGCAGCTAAAAATGAAAATTTTTATGTTGAAAAACCAAGTGATTTTTACAATGGTGAGTTTAAGGTTCCAGAAAATCCGCAAATCACAACTGATTATCCCCAAAATTACCAACAAGAAAGAAACTATCAAGTGGGTCCAAGGGGCTATATTAATGTTGGGGTGGATCAAAAACCAACTCAAAACAATCAGGGAGTTGACCCAATTTATAGACAAGCAAATCAAAGTATTTATGAAACTCAAACTGAACAAAACAATTACCAACCCCAACCAACCCCAAATATTTATGAAAACCCAGTTAATGTTGACTTTAATAATCCCAACCAACCCCAAATGTTTGTTCCAAAACGTTATTCTGAAAAGCAAACTGTAAATTATGATGAAGCAAATCCAAATAAGTTTGAATTTAAAGATGAATATATTGGTGATGCCCTTATTGGTAAGGACATGAGTCAAGAAGAAGCTCAAAAGCGCTATGATTTTGAACGCAATATTACCCCATATGGAGCTGGAGGTAAAACCATAGAAATGGTTAATGATTTAAAAGCTACAGAAAATGCCAAACAAATTACTATTGAACAAATGATTGAACAAAGTGAAAATGAAAAACAAATTCGTGAAGCAAAACGTAAGCAATTTGATGAGTATGTTAATCCAATTGAAGATACTTTTTCAAAAACCATGATTTTACAAAATAATGGTTTTCAACCCATACCAAGTCACACAACAAGACAAGTTAACCAGGTTAATCAGTTAGAAAAAGAAGTCTTTGTTAATAAAAATTATTTGTTACCATCAGATGATTTATTAAATGAAATTGATATTGATCAAAAAAGCATTGATTTAGCCAATAGTGTTGCCAATAAAAAAGCCAAAGACATTAATGAAGTTTTTCAACAGTTTGGAGTTAATGCCAAAGTTGCAAAAATTAATGTGGGACCAAGTGTAACAAAGTTTGAAGTTTTACCTGAACCAGGAACCAAAGTTAATGCTATTACTAGTTTAGAAAATGATTTAAAATTTAAACTAGCAACTAAAAATGTCTTAATTGAAGCTCCAATTCAAGGAAAAGCTGCAATTGGTATTGAAGTCCCAAATGACAATCCAACTGATGTCCCACTAAAAGCAGTGCTAGAACGTATTCCTTTTAACAAAATGAATGCAAAACTATTTTTTGGGATTGGAAAAAATGTCTTAGGCGAGGTAGTTTTTACAGAACTTGATAAAGCACCCCATTTACTAGTGGCAGGTTCAACTGGGAGTGGTAAATCAGTAATGATTAATGCCATTATTTGTTCAATCTTGATGAGAGCAAAACCTCATGAAGTTAAATTTTTAATGATTGATCCAAAAAAAGTTGAATTAGCAGTCTATGCTCCAATTCCACACCTTTTAGCACCAGTAATTAGTGATATGGCTCAGGCAAATAGTGCTCTTAAAAAAGTTGTTAATGAAATGGATAGACGTTATGTTTTATTTGAAAAATTTGGAGTAAAAAATATGAGTGGTTATAACTCAAAAGTTTCAGATCCAAGAAAACAGTTACCATATTATGTTATTGTCATTGATGAATTAGCTGACTTGATGATGACTGGAAACAAAAAAGATGTGGAAGACTCAATTATGCGATTAACCCAGATGGCTCGTGCTGCTGGAATTCACTTGATTGTAGCAACACAAAGACCTTCAACAGATGTTATTACTGGTGTGATTAAAACCAATATTCCAACCAGAATTAGTTTTGCAGTAGCTTCATCAATTGATTCTAGAACTATTTTAGATAGTGGAGGGGCTGAAAAATTAAATGGAAGAGGAGATTTACTTTTCCAATTCCCAGGTTCAAATACATTAGTTCGTGCCCAAGGTGCTTTTATTAGTGATGAAGAAATTCACAACCTAGTTGATTTTGTTTCAAGACAACAAGAACAAATTTTTGATGAAGAATTCTTAAAAACTGAAACTGAAGTTCATGAAGGACTTGGGAGTTTTGCAAAAGATCCAATGTTTGATGAAATTAAAGAATATGTGATTCGAGAACAAAAAGCTTCAACGAGTTTGATTCAACGAAGATTTTCAATTGGCTATAATAGAGCTGCCAAAATAATTGATGAATTAGAATTAGCAGGTATTATTGGACCACAAAATGGAGCTAAACCAAGAGAAGTTTTTGTAAAAAACCAAGAAATTTATTAAAAACAAATTTAAGTCCACTTAAATTTGTTTTTTTATTTATAATTAATTTATAAATAAGGGGTTAAGTATGACAATAGAAAATCAGTTAAAAATTATTCCTGAAAAACCAGGTTGTTATCTTTATTATAATGCTGCTCAAAAAGTGATTTATGTTGGGAAAGCAAAGAATTTAAAGAAGCGAGTTAATTCTTACTTTAATAAAGTTCATAATTTTAAAACTACAAAATTAGTGCGAGATATTGTCAAAGTTGAAACTATTGTCACCCTTAATGAAAAAGAGTCACTCTTATTAGAACAAAATTTAATTAAAAAGTATAAACCAAGATACAATGTTGTTTTAAATGATGATAAAAAATATCCTTATATTGTGATCACTGCTGAAAAAGATCCTCAATACTTGTATGTGAGAAATTATCATAGTAAATACCAGCTCTCGTTTGGTCCATTTCCAGAAGGAACAAGTGCTCGTAATATTTTAAGAACCTTAGAAAGAATTTATCCTTTACGAAGATGCCAAGGTAATTTAAAAAAACCCTGCTTGTACTGACACATTAACCAATGTAGTGGTGCTTGTTTTCAAGAAGTTGCTCCCAGTTACTATGCAGAGCAAATTAAAAATATTAAAGACTTTTTTTTAGGAAGAACTACAGACTTGAAAGATAAGTTAGAACAAAAAATGTTACAAGCAGCTCAAAATTTGCAATTTGAAGAAGCACAAAGAATTAAAGAAATTATTAGTCACTTATCTTTCACAACCACCCAACAAGATGTAGATTTAAATGATGAGTTGAATCGAGATGTCTTTAATTATTTTCAATATGAAGATTACCTTTGTTTTATTGTCTTGTTTTATCGAAATGGTAAATTGACCTTTAAAAATACAGAAGTAATTAAAAATGAAGGACAAGACATCATTGAATTATTTAAAAGTTTTATTTTACAAATTTATGCAAAAAATATTTTGCCTGATTACATTATTGTTCCTTCAGAAGTTGAAAGTGATGATTTGCAAGTATTTTTTGGAGAAAAAATTGTTGACAATAGTCAAACAATTAATCAAAGACTTTTAGATTTAGCAAGCAGCAATGCTCAAGAATATTTATATCAAGAAATTCACTACAAAAATAAAGAGGTAACCAAAGAAGAATTGCTAACTGAGTTACAACAACTATTACAATTGTCAGTGTTTCCCTACCAAATTGAAATGTATGATATTGCTAATATTATGGATGAGTTTGTAACTGGTGCTATGGTAGTATATAAAAATGGCTTTGCAAGTCATAATGATTTTAGAAGATACAATATTAATATTGACCAACGAGGGGATTACCACAGAATGATTGAATTGATTACTCGCCGCTACAAAAAAGATCAAAATAATCAAAAAAACTATGCAGATTTGATTATAATGGATGGAGGTATTCAACAAGTTAGGGCTGCTAAAATTGCTTTACAAGAATTACAAATCAAAATCCCAGTGGTAAGTTTAGTAAAAAATGATAAACACCGCACAGATTATCTACTGGGTTTAAATGAAGAAAAGATTCAACTTGAAAAAAGTTCACAACTGTTTAGATTTTTAGAAGCACTACAATTGCGAGTTCACAATTTTGTAATTTCAGGATTTAGAAATCGTTATGCCAAAGCTTTTACAAATGATGCTATACTAAACAATGTAAGTGGTATTGGCACCACAACAATAAAAAAATTGTATGAAAAATTTGAATCTATTGGGGGAATGCGTCAAGCATCAACAGAAGAATTAAGTACAATTATTAAAAATAAAAAAACATTAGAAAGGTTAGAAAAATATCTGCAAGATATGTCAAATGATTATGGAAAATAAAAATAACTTGGACAATCCTAAATCTAATTTGGATTATAAATTGAGTAAAGCTCATTTTGCTCCATTTCAAAAAATTCAAACTCCTTGATATAAAGCAAATGATGTTAAAGAAATTTTAAATATGGGTTTGCCAATTTTTGCACAACTATTATTTAATATTTTAATTGCAATTATCAACTTGATTGCAGTGAATAACTTTGATGGAGGTCATTATAAAGCACCAGTTGCTAAGGCTGTTGTGATGTACAACACATTGCAATTTATCCCTTCACTTATTTCTACTGGAACAATTATAGTTTGTGGAAATTTATTAGGGCAAGGTAAAAAAGAGGAACTGTCAAAAGTTATTTTGACAGGCTTATTAATTAATGCCTCAATCACAGGGCTGATTTTTGCTCTCACTGAAGGTTTCAGTGAGGGTTTAGCTCGTTTTTTAGAATCAAGTGATGATGTGGCTACTGATAATTCTTGGACTGATACTGCAAAATTTAATTTCCTAGTAAAATACTATCGACTTTTAAATATAAATTTAATTTTATTATCATTTACTCAAGTTTTTGTTGCTGGCTTGCAGTCTATCAAAAAAAGCAAACATGTAATGATAGGCACTATCATTACAGATGCAATTAATTTAGTATTGGTTTATACAATTTTATACTCAAGACTTATTAATCCAGTTTATTCAGCACTAACAATACCTATTGCTGGAATTTTTCAAATGTGTTATATGTTGTTTATGTGTTTGCGATTTATTGACTTTAAAATTAATAAAAAGCAGCAGCTAAATAAAATCTATGCCATTGAAACTTTAAAAACAGGTCTACCGATTACTATTGAAATGGGAGTGTGAAATATTTGTAATTTCTTTACAAGTTCAGCAATTGGGAGTCTACATGATGACAGTTTATTTGTTTTGCACAGGAATGCCACAAACATTGGACAAATTTCCTCTGCTTTTGTGCAAGCTCTAGGAACAGTAACCTCAGTATTTGTTGCAAGAAAAGTTGGTGAACAAGATACTCAAGGTGCTTATGAAACTGCATTAAATTGTTGAAAAGTAGCAATTTATGGAACTGTTATTGTTAATATAATGATGGTAGCTCTTAGCTGACCAATTTTAGTTCTCTTTGGATCTCGCGATGTGGCATGACCGATTGAGGTTATTTTATTGCTGATTTTTGCTGTGAAACTGCTCTTTGATACAGTTAACATGACACTTTTGCGGGCCCTGTGAGCAGTGGGAGATTTATGGTTTCCAATAATTATTTCCTTCTTTACAATGGGAATTGGGATGGTAGCACTACCGTTTTTAGTAGTAAAAGGCTTTAACATTATTGGTGGTTGAGGTTTAATTTTAATTTATTTAGTCTTAGTCAGTGATCCTTTGAGCCATTCTATTGTATACACAATTATGTGAATTTGTACTTCCACCTTTTTCCGGACAAAAAATTAAATTACATTTATATTGAATGTAAAATAATATTGTTAGGAAAGAGGTTTTTTTATGGGACATTACTCAGCAAAGCAAAAAGAAAAAATAATTTTAAAATTTAGAGAGAGCAAGACAAAGGCCAAGAATTTTGTTAAAAGTTATGGCATCTCAGATCAAACACTTTTAAATTGGTGTAAAAAGTATGATCAATCTGGAATTGATGGTCTTGGGGCACCAAATTCAGCTGATAAAGAAGAACTAATAATTTTAAGAAATGAAGTTAAAGAACTGAAGAAGAAAAATGCCGAATTAGAAACTAGAAATGAAATGTGAAAAAGAATTGAGGCCCTGATAAGTAAAAAAAAGTAGTTAAATGGGAGCTTAATATAATTAAATGCTTAGTTGTTGAGGAATTTATCTACAATGAATTCAAAATACCTAAAAATGGCTTATTAAAAATTGCTCAACTTCCAAAAAGTACATACTATGAATGAGTGAAGCAAGGGAAACCTAGGGTAAGATATTATGATCATGATTTTTATTTAAATATTGAGCAGAGCTTTATTGATTCAGGAAAAACCTATGGTTGTAAAAGAATTGCAATAGATTTGCTCACTAAGGGGATAGCTAAGTCATCACATAAAAAAATATTGAGATACTTTAAAATGAGAAGCATCTCCACCAATAATCATGTGAAATGAAAAAATAAGGTAGCAAAACCTGAAAAGGTTGGTAAATACCCAAACTTGTTAACTGATCCTGAAAATTTTGATAAGTATGGTGATGTTTTTTCAGTAGACATAACAGAAAAGGAATTCAATGGTGAAAGATACTATACCTGTGGTTTTTATCATATTAAAATGAAAAAAATCTTTGGTTTAGTAACAGAAAAAAATAAAGGGAATCAACTTGTAGAAAAATCATTTCTAAAAATGACTGATGAATTTGGTGTCTTCTTGCCAAACAGTGTAATACACTCAGATAATGGTTCTGAATTTAAAGCATATAATTATAAGTTGATGCTAATGTACTTTAATTTGATTCCAAGCATGTCAAGAATAGCCAAGTCTACAGATAATGGTTGGATTGAAGGGTTTTGATCAGTTTTTAAAAGAGAATGCTTAAAAGAAAATTACTGTTATAAAGGACTTGCTGAGTATCAGCTAAATGCAAGTTTATATCAAAAATTTTACAATTATGTGAGAATAAAGTTGTAAAATATGTGTGTCCGGAAAAAGGTTACCTGTCACAATTATGTGAATTAAAGGAAAATGGCAAAAATATTTACATATTATTAAATAAAAGAGTATAATATATTAGTTAACAAAGGGGTTTACATTATGGACAAAGAAATTATTTTAACGAATGAAGGTTTAGAAAAACTACAAAATGAGTTACAACACTTACTTAATATCGTTAGACCACAAGTAATCCAAGAGCTTGTGGAAGCACGTGCACAAGGTGACTTATCTGAAAATGCTGATTATGATGCTGCTAGAAATAGACAAGCTGAAGTTGAAGCAAGAATTAAAGAAATTGAAACAATGCTTTCAAAAGTAAAAATTATTGATGAAAAAGATAAAAAAACATTTGGAGCCAAAATTGGAAGTACTGTATCATTTACTAACTTAAAAACTAATAAAGAATTTGCTGTAAAAATAGTTGGAGCTATTGAAGCAGATCCATTTGAAAATAAAATTTCAAATGAATCACCACTAGCAAAAGCTATGATTGGGTATGATGTTAATGAAACTGTTGAAGTTAGGGAATTAAAAGAACCTTATAAAATTAAAATTACTTCATTAAAATAGGCCTAATTTAAGTTAGGTTTTTTTATTCGGAGGTGCAAATAATGCTACAAATTAAAAAAACATTTAAGGACAAAAGCCCAATAATTTATGTTGTTGGAACGCCAATCGGGAATTTAAGTGACTTTTCACCAAGAGCTGTAGAAACTTTAAAAACTGTGACTAAAATCTATTGTGAAGACACCAGAACTAGTAAAAAATTGCTAGATCACTTTCAAATCAAGAACCATCTAGTTTCTTTACATAAATTTAATGAGTTAGAAAAGGTCTCTGAGTTAAGTTTTGATTTAAAACAAGGTAAAGATGTTGCAATTATCACAGATGCAGGGGTCCCTTGTGTTAGTGATCCAGGAGCCAAAGTACTTAATTGTTTGATGAACTCAGAAATAAATTTTGCGATTTGTCCAATTAATTGTGGTCCAGCATTTATACATGCTCAAATAATGTCAGGTTTTGAAGCAAAAGGACTTGAATTTCTAGGTTTTTTAGATAAGAAACCTCAACAATTAAAGAACCAATTTTTAAACTTGACTAACCTGACAGATAAATTAGTTATTTTTTATGAATCAGTGCATCGCATTCAAACTACAATTAATATTTTAAGTGCCTTGTTTGCAAAAAACTGTCAAGTGGCAGTAGTGCGAGAGATTACTAAACTCAATGAAGAAATCATTGTTGGTGATTTAAAAGAAGTAAGTGCTTATATTAATTCACCAGAATTTGTTCAAAAAGGTGAGTTTTGTGTAGTTTTAGATAAAAACCTCCAGCCCCAAAGCAATGCAGCAACAAGTGTTGATTATTTGAAATTACTAGATGAGTTAATTTTGCAAGGAGTTTCAAGAAAAGAAGCAGTAAAAGAAATTGCAAAAAAATATGGTTTAAATAAGAATGAGCTTTATCAAAAAAGCTTAAACTTTTTGGCAAAAACATAAATTATCATTCGATTAAGTAATTGGGAGGTGATTTTATCAGAGAACTAAGCATGGAAGAAAAATGTGAAGTTGTTGGTGGCGCTGGAGTTTCTGGTGCATTGCTAAATGGTATTGGTGACATTTTAAAAGTTGGTTTTTCATTCATTAATGACATCATATCAACAGTAGCAACAACAGTTTTTCTTTTTCAACACCCAAATGATTATGACAAACTAGATGTTAAAATTGGTGACAATTCAGTTAAATATGATCGTTCAATTCAAGCTAAAAGTGCTGCTGCAAATCAAGATTTTGCTGCTAAATCATTTTTTTAAAAGTAATTAAACTTGTTTTGCACTAAGCCTAGTCCAATTCAAGATTGCAAGATAAATTATTAATTAACCTCATTGTTAGTAAGGAGTGATTATTTCCAAGTAAACAATGGGGTTTTTCTTTACTCTGACTTGCAAAAAAAATTAAAAAAATACAAATTTTGAGTGCAATTTAGGGTAAAATTATTTAGGTTGCTAGTTTCAACCGCTCTTTTGTGTGTCTACAAGTAGTGAATAAACTTCACTCACATACAAGGCGAGTCTAGACTGGAGGAAAGAATAGATGTATGCAATTATTAAAACTGGTGGTAAACAAATTAAAGTACAACCAGGGGATGAAATTTTTATCGAAAAAACATTAATTGAGGAAGGTAAAAAAATCACTTTTTCTGAAGTTATTGCCACTGATAAAGAAATTGGTGCTCCTTTTGTAAAGGGTGCTAAAGTTGAAGGAACTGTCCTAAAACAAGGTAAAGAAAAGAAATTACGAGTGGTAAGATACCATCCAAAGAAAAATGTTAACAAAGTCTATGGTCACAGACAACCATACACAAAAGTTAAAATTGATAAAATCTCAACAGGTGCTGCTGCAAAACCTGCAGCAGCAAAACCAGCTGAAACTAATGAGGCATAGTTTAAAGTGGTTCAAGCAAAAGTAACTTTTCGAGAACAAACTATTCAACTCATTGAGATTACTGGTCATGCTGAGGCTGGTGAATTTGGGAATGACCTTGTCTGTGCTGGTATCACCGCAATTGTTAGTGGTGCTTTAAATGGTTTAGATCTACTACATCACAGCAAGGTAAAATTAACAGTTTTAGAAAACCAAATAATCATCAAAGTTATAAAACAAGATAGTGATTTGCAAAAACTATTACAATTCTTGTTAATTCAATTACAAACAATAAATGTTCAGTATCCAAAAAATTTTGCAATAGAGGAGGTGCTTTAGGATGCGTTTCTTATTAGGATTACAATATTTTGCTTCTAAAAAAGGAGTTGGGTCTACAAAAAATGGTAGAGACTCAGAATCAAAACGTTTAGGAGCTAAAAAATCAGATGGAGAATTTGCGAATGCAGGTTCAATTATTTTTAGACAAAGAGGAACAAAAATTCACCAAGGTGCTAATGTTGGTCGTGGTGGAGATGATACATTATTTGCTTTAGTGTCAGGTATTGTTAAGTTCCAAAAATTTGGGAAAAATAGAACAAGAGCAGTTGTTATTCCCCAAGAAAAAAAATAATTAATATTTTCAGACAACCATATGGTTGTTTTTTTTGTGCATTTGTAAAAAATCATTAAAAATTAAAAATTTAAAGAGTATGATTAAAGTAGATGGAGGATTTCGTATGAATGTAGATAAAAAAAACTTATTAAATGATTACTTTCCAATAGCATTGGAAAAAACAAAAGAGCTAGTTAAAATACCTTCTTTCAGAAAAGACCCTAAAAAAGGTGAAGCAGTTCCCCAAGCAATTCAAGCTGCACTAACATATTGTGTTAATTTGTGTCAAGAATTTGGAATGAAAACTTTTATTGCTCCTGATTTTATGTATGGTTATGCCGATTACGGGACTGGTGACAAATTATTTGGTATCATCTGTCACTTAGATGTAGTTCCACCAGGAAATTTAGATGAGTGAAAAACTAAACCTTTTGAACCAGTTGAGATTGATGGAAAGTTATATGGAAGAGGATCATTTGATGACAAAGGTCCAACCCTAATGAACTTATATGCTTTTAAATACCTAATTGACAATGGTTTCAAACCAGATTACACAATTAGATTTATTTTTGGAACAAGTGAGGAAACTACTTGAGAATGTATGGAAGCATACAAAAAACATGAAAAACTATGCGATTTAGGTTATGTACCTGATGGTCATTTCCCAGTAGTTTATGCTGAAAAATGAATTAGTGATGTAGATTTAGTTGGTAAATTCACCAGTGAGTTTGAAATTACTGGCGGGGAAGTTTACAATGCTGTTAATGACTTAGTGAAATATAAAGGTCCAAAAGTAGAAGAGATTAAAAAGTTCTTAGATCAAAACAAAATTGAGCAATATATGAAAGATAATGACTTATATGTTAAAGGTGTCTCGGCTCATGGTAGCTTACCATTTAAAGGGGTAAATGCAGCCAACTGATTGTTGACAGCAATTAATAGTGTTGGTTTAAAACATCCCCTAGCAGAGTTTGTAAGCAAACATGTTAATGCTGATTTTGAGATGAAAAGTGTCTTTGGAGATTTGAAAGATGAGACAGGAAACTTAACAGCAAATAACGGTATAATAAAAATAACTCCCACAGATTTTCGTTATACATTTAATTTTAGAGTACCATGTACTCGTGACCCAAAAGTTGATGTAAATGCTGTTTTGACAAAAGCTTGTCAGCCATTTGGCATTAATGTGGAAGTTCAAGATATTGAAGATAGTGTCTACTTTGACAAAAATGGTGATGTAGTTAAAAATATAATGTTAGTTTACCAAGAAGTAACTGGGGATTTAACTAGTGAGCCAATTGCAATTGGAGGTGGTACTTTTGCAAAATCAATGCCAAATATGATTGCCTTTGGAGCTGAATTTGACTTAAATGATTCAACAATGCATGCTTATAATGAGTATGTTAAAATTGAGGATTTGAAAAAAATGATGGAAATTTATGCAAAGTCAATTGTTAAATTAACCACTATCAAGAAATAGGAGAAGTATTATGAAACCAGAAATTTTAAAAGATTTACAACAATATATTGATGAACATTTAAAAATGCAATTAATTTGTTTTAATTTAAGTGAAGCTTGTGATAAACTTGGTTACCCAGGATTTAAACATTTCTTTCAAGTCCAATCACAAGATGAAATGTTACACCAACGAAGAATTATGAATTACTTAATGGATCGTGATGCAACATATAAAATGAGTGGAATCAAAGTAGAAACAAAGACATTTAAAAACATTATTGAAATTTTGAATGAATATGTGGCTTTAAGAAGTTATTTTGCAAAAATTTCAGATGACTTTTCTGCAAATGCTTTGAAAGTTAATGACTTTCAAACTGCAAAATTCTATGAATGATTTATTATTGATTTCTTTGAAGAAATTTCAGAAACAAATGATTTAATTGCTTGACTTGAAATGTCTAATGGTAATCACTATGACATTGACAAGAGAGTTGCAAAAAGAACTGAACCTGATACTGAAGCAGTAATTGATCCATTTGCACCACACAAATAAAAATAAAAACTTGACAATTAGGTCAAGTTTTTTTCCGCATCACTTTCAACTAAATTTACATTATTTTTTAAAGAAGTTAAGGTTAGTTTTTCAAAAACCAGGTAACTTCAACCAGCCATGAAACCTGTTCAGGCAATTTTCTTAAATGTTTTATTGTTACCAAAATTTAAACAAAGAGCAATTATATTACCTAAAAAATAGATGCTAATGATTGTATAGACAAAGAGTGACTTTGGTCTATGTTCATCAAAAAGGAATAGTATAATTATTGCTCAAGAATTAAATAGTCACACAAAGGTAAAACTAAAAATAAGTAAACTAACAATAAAAGCAATTTTAGTTGAACACTTGTAATAACAGTCAATAGTTTCTTGATCAACAGTTATTTTTTTCTTTGCCACTTGGTAAGCTAGAATTAGATATGGTAAAGAAATTGGAAAAAATCAATAACTTATAAAAAAGCAAAAACGAGGAATTTTTGGGAAAGCTAGTTCAAGAAAATTCATCAATAAAGCTAAGGTGAAAAAACCAAGTCAAGCAAGTTGATAGTCAATTTCATCTTTAAAATCCATATCTAAAAAATGCTGAGTTAAAATTTTAAATAGTACAAAAGTAACCAATAAATTATTTAGAATAAAAATTACTGTAAACAAGATATTTTTTTGATTTATTTTTTTCATTACTCCTCCTTCTAAATAAATTTTATCACTTTTTTGTTAAAAAGGTCTTGGTGGTAATTAATGACAGTCAAATATTTTTGTTAGACATAATTTTTAGAGTTATGATTAATTTGTAAAATAAAGTGAGTGAGTTTTCTGGTGTTGGTGTTTCACCATTACTTGAAGAAATAGTTTAAAATTATGCAGATATTAGCAATAATTATTTATAAAAACAAGGCTGGTACAATTAATTGACAAAAATACTAAGAAAGAAGTGTGCAAAATTGTCAAAATCTTCTCAATAAAACCAAGATAATGGATTGCAATTGCAGGCAAATATCTTTATACTAATTATGTTGTATAAACTTTATTTTAGGGTATGCAATCACATTTGGGAATTCAACCACCTAGTGCTATTGGTTTAATTAAATAGTGGTGGTTGTTTGAACCATTTGGAAGTCTAACAAATTACAATTTTATAAAAACAATAAGGAGTAGAAAAAATGGCAAAAGATTTAACAAGAGATCAGCTGTGAGATGCAGGTGCACATTATGGACATCAAACAAAGAGATGAAACCCCAAAATGAAACCTTACATTTATGGAGCTAAAAATAAAAATCACATTATTGATTTACAACAAACATTATGAAGGTTAGAAGATGTTAAAAAGTTTGTAACTTCAATTGGTGAAAAAAAAGGAAAAATTATTTTTGTTGGTACAAAAAGGTCATCAAAAAATGCAGTAAAAGAAGCTGCATTAAGAAGTCAAAACTTCTACATTAACTCAAGATGATTGGGTGGAACTTTGACAAATATGAAGACAATTTCTTCAAGAATTAAAACACTATTAGATATTGAAATTGAAGAAAAAACAGGAAAAATTAATCTAAGACCAAAAAAAGAGCAAATTAAAATCAAAAAAGAAAAAGCAAAATTAGAAAAAACATTAGGTGGAATCAAACATATGCGTAAATTACCAAATGCAATGTTTGTGGTAGACCCAAAAACTGATGAAATTGCAGTTAAAGAAGCTAGAAAGTTAAACATTCCAATTATTGCAATTTGCGATACTAATGTTGATCCAGATATGGTAGATTACATTATTCCAGCAAATGATGACATTCAAGAATCAGTTAACTTAATCACTAACTTCATTGTTGATGTTTATGCTGATGCAGCAGGATTGAAATTACAACCAAGTAATTTAAAAGTTGTAGCACAGAAAAAAGAAGAACGTCCAGCTGGTGGACCAAGAAATTACACACCAAATAGTGATTCAAAACTAGTAGATACTAAATAAGAAAAGGAGAGAATAAAATGGCTGTAACACCACAATTAATTAAAGAATTAAGAGAAATGACTTCAGCAGGTATGATGGACTGTAAAAAAGCTTTAGAAGCTACAAATGGTAACATTGATGATGCTGTGGTTTGATTGAGAGAAAATGGATTAGCAAAAGCTGCTAAAAAAGCAGACCGTGTTGCTGCAGAAGGTGTCGCTTTTGCAAAATCAAATGGTAAACGAGGAATTATTTTTGAAATTAATTCAGAAACAGACTTTGTTTCAAAAAATGAAAAATTTATGACCCTAGTTAATGAAATTGGGGAAGCATTATTAGAATCAAATGCCAAAACACTTGAAGAAGCATTAAAAGTAAAACTTAAATCTGGGGAAACTGTTGAACAAGCATGTATCTCAGCTACTGCCACAATTGGGGAAAAAATTGAGGTTAGAAGATTTGATGTTGTTGATGGAAACACAATTTCATTCTACAATCACGCAAATAGCCGTATCTCAGTTTTACTACAATTTAGTGGTAACATTGCAGAAGAAGATGCTTACAACTTATGTATGCATGTTGCTGCTATGGCACCAAAATACTTATCAAAAGATGATGTTCCAGAAGACTTTAAAGCAACTGAAATGCACATCATTAAGGAAACAACTGACTTAACAGGTAAACCTGAAAAAGTTGCTGAAGGAATTTTACAAGGAAAACTAAGCAAAAAACTTGCCGAAGTAACTTTACTAGAACAAGGTTTTGTTATGGATGAAAAAGTAAAAGTTAGTGAATTTGTTAAGCAAAAAGGTGCAAGCCTAGTAACAATGTATCGTTTTGAAGTTGGAGAAGGAATCGAAAAAGTAGTAACTGACTTCGCAGCTGAAGTAGCTGCTCAATTGAAAGGTTAAGTGAGTAGAAAAATGATATTTGCAAATTATGATTTCATCGATGGAGCACTATCTAAAGATGGAGCACTTTTTACCAATTTTGTTATTTTATTAGGAATTGGTTTAGTGGTAACATTAATACCAACATTATATGCCTTATACTTATTTGTTGGATTCAAAAAAAGTGAAGGTAAAAAATTCTTAAGTAAACCATGGTTTGCTGGAATATTAATAGCAGAAGTGCTAAGTATTATCTTTTGTTGTTTAGGATGAATGTTCTTTTTTGGAGAATTCATCTTAGGAACAGGTAGTGAGGCTGGAAACAAAGCCTTTACTTTAGTACTTACTTTTACAATTTTAACTTATGTAACAGCAGTTGGATGATATGCTATTTTATTATTTTGAGCACATTACATTTGAATTCAAATTGAAGAAAACCAAATTGTAACAATTTCATCAACTATTAAAAAAGAAAAAATTGTTAAAGTTATCAAAGATGAAAATAAAGGAAAAGTATATATCAATTTTACTGAAAGTAAAACTAGTTTGAAAAAATTAAGTTTTAGAATTGGATCTACAATGACTCAGTTTATTATTGAAAATCTTTCTGCTTCTGGAATCAAAGTTGAAGTTGGGAATCAAGAAGAATTTTACCAAAATAAAGTTGTTGAATTGAAATCAGTTCCAGCTGAAAAGCTAAGAACTGCAGCAAGTAAAAAAGATGATTCAAAAGCAAAACCAAAATCTGAATCTGCTAAAACAGAATCAGAACCAAAAACTAAAACTGAACCAGAAACAAAAACAAGTGAAGATACTGAAAAGTAAATTTCAAATTCTTAAAAATCTCATTTTATGAGATTTTTTTTAGTTTATGATTAAATTGTAAAAAGGCAGAGGTAGTTGCAAGACTTGAGAAATACTCTTTGAACTTGATCTAGTTAATACTAGCGGAGGAAGTCCTATAAAATTATTAAGATTCTGTTTTTTTATGAAGGGAGAACTTCATGAAAAAAAATACATGAAACATTTTAACGATAACATTAGCAAGCCTAAGAAGCATTCTTCTCTTGGGTTTATTAACTTGACTTGCTATTGTTGTGGCATCTAAAAATAAAGTTGATGCCAATCCACTTACAGCAAATGAAAAAACTCTAATTATTTTTTGTTTTATTTTTGCTTTTTTAGCATTTAGTTTACTTACTACAAATATTGTACTGCTATTTATTTATGACCTTAATGTTTTTAACATTAAAGTAGTAATTCTGGCAGTAATTACTTTAAATATTGAACTTTTAGTTTATTTAGTTATCAACTGAGCAGAAGTTTTTAGAACTATTAGGTGGTCAAAACCTCAAAAATGATCAATTTTTGACATTACAACTATGGGATTATTATTAGGAATTTACTTGATAATTGATTATGTTTCAAGTTTTGTGCCAGTAATGCCATTTTGAATTACACCATCTTTTAAATATGTAGTTTTATTTTTTGCAGCTTACATACTAACATTCAGCTGTACTTTTTCTCTTTGTATCATTATTGGTTTTATTACAATTATTATGCCAGGAACTGCAGTTATGTCACCAGTTCAGTATATTTTTGATTACTTTGTACCAATTATGGCATTTTCATTGGCAAGTTTCTTTAGACCAATTGAAAAAATAGATAACAAGGTTGTGCAAATTCTCCAATGAAACTTGTATGTTTTTGTACCAATGCTAATTGTTTATTTATCTAGAGTAATTAGCGGGATTGCTTTTTGGTTAAATCCTGCAGTTTATGATGGAGTCAGTTATGAATTCAACTGAAATGGAGCATTTACATATTCACTAATTTTTAATGCTTTCAATAGCATTGTTGATTACTTTGTTTTGGTAATCTTAACTCCAATGATTTGTATTCCTTTAACTGTTATCAAACACAAGCAAGAAATTAATCGTCAACAATAAAATGGTATGTTTTTTTGCAAGATTTATTTTAAAAAAGCAAGATCTTGTAAATATTTTTATGGTCTTTGCAAAAAAACTCTAAAAATAAAAGGTTATTTATCATTAAATAACCTTTTTTGTTATAATCAATTTAAGTGAGGTAAATATGGAATTAAAGTTTAAACGTGTTCTATTAAAAATATCTGGAGAAGCACTCAAAAGCGGTGCAGATGATATTTATGAGAAGGACAAATTAGATGATGTTGCAAGACAAATTATTGAATTAACAAATGAGGGTTTGCAAATCGGACTTGTTATTGGTGGAGGAAACATTTGAAGAGGTAAATTAGCTGGGTCTCTTGGATTACATCGCATTGAAGCAGATTACATGGGAATGTTAGCAACAATAATGAATGCATTGGCACTTGAAGCTTCCTTAAAGAAAATGGATTTTGACAAGGTAAAAGTCTACTCATCATTGGAAATCAAAACAGTAACAACTGCTTATAATTATCGTGAAGCACGAGAAAAATTAGAGCAAGGTTATGTTACAATTTTTGCAGGAGGAACAGGTTTCAGTTATTTCACCACAGATACTGGAGCTTCAATCCGGGCAATTGAAATTGAAGCAGATGCATTACTAATGGCAAAAAATGGAACCAAGGGAGTTTATGATAGTGATCCAAACATTAATCCCAAGGCTAAGTTTTACAAGCACTTGTCATTTGATGACCTAGTTTCAAAAAAATTACAAGTAATGGACTCGACAGCAGCCACTCTCTCAAGAGATGGAAACCTAAATGTTGTTGTGTTTGACATGAATGGCCACAACAATATCAAAAAAATGGCTTATGGAGAATTAGAAGCCACATATATAAATACGGAGGAATAAAAAATGATAAATGTTTTATTAGAACAAACAAAAAAAGAAATGCAAGGAACAGTTGCTGCATTTGAAGACTACTTAACAAAGGTTAGAACTGGTAGAGCAAATGCAAATATGCTAAAAGGAGTTATGGTTGACTTTTATGGAACACCAACTCCAATTGACCAAACTTCTCAAATTTCTGCACCTGAACCACAACAACTTGTTATCAAACCTTATGATCCAAGTCAAATTGGGGTAATTATTGCAGGAATTAATAAAGCAGATTTGGGTTTGCATTCACTAGCAGAAGCAAACCTAATTAGAATTAACATCCCAGCTTTAACTGAAGAAGTTAGAAAAGATTTAGTTAAAAAAATGTCAAAGGAACTTGAAAGTTTTAAAGTTAGAATTAGAAATACACGTCGAGATGTTAATGAAAAAATTAAAAAAAGTTCAGACTTAGCAGAAGATATCAAAAAAGATGGAGAAAATAGCGTCCAAAAATTAACTGATGAATTCATTGCTAAACTAGATGCAATGGCAAAAGCAAAAGAAAAAGATTTAATGACAATCTAGAGGAAAAAAATGTGATTTGTAAAATTTGTAAACAGGTAATTTCACAAGAACAAGAATTCGTTAAAGATTATTTTGATGAAAAGGTTGAAACTTACCATTGTTCTTGTCATTTAGAACAATTTGGTGATATCAAAGAAATTGAAGAAGCTAATACTTTGCAGTATAAAAAAACCTATGAACAAAATGTTGGTCAATTTTCAAATTTTGTATTCTTAATAATTTTAGCAGTTTCAATAATTTTAGGATTGGTGGGAATTATATGGATACTAGTTTAAAAGAAGTTTGTTATTACTGTAAAGAAGTTTTGTTAGAAAACCAACCCACAATTAAAATCAAAATTATTGAAACTGGACCACTTAATTTATATCATCTTGAGTGTGGTAAAAAAAGGAAAAAAGATTACAAGTACACATTGTTAGCTACAAATTCAAAACCCCAATCAAAAAATTGGTATTTCAAAACCATAATTGCTCTTTTTGCAGTTTTTGTAATTGAAATGATTATTTTAATTACATTAATTGTAATTAAGTCTTAAGAAAAATTTTATCTAACAAAAGTTGTTTTTTTTGAAAAACGACTTTTGAATTTTTGAACCAATATTTGAAGGAGTGTATCTTATGAATAAGATTAGAATGGCATATAAATTAACCTTTGCAATTTGAGGATTGGCAAGTATTTTAGCTGCTTATTTATTTAAAATAATTGATGGGACTGAAATTAAAACTACTTATCTAGGCAATTATGAGATCTTTACTATTGACTTTTTATCAACTTTTACAATACTTTCAAATTTTTTAGTATTATTTTGATTGCTATTTGCTGCAATTTTTTATAAAAAAGAAGGAGAAGCAAAGTTGCTTTCACAAACAAGTGGCTTAATTGCAAGTGTTTACATCTCAGTGACTCTAGTAATTTACAACTTTGTCTTAGTGCCACTAGACTCTGCTTTTCCTAAAGATTCATTTAACCAATATGTTTCAATTATGAACCATGTTATTAATCCACTTGCTTTTGTTTTTTATTTCTTGGTATTAATGCCAAAAAAAGAGCATATTAATTTAAATGAATTTTTCTTAAAAAGATTTTACATTATTTTTTGTTTGATTTTAGCATATTGTATTTATGCAATGCTAAGGGGAGAAATGCGTTTTCAATCAAGTGGAGATTTGTATGAAAGTCACAACCTCTTCTACCCATATTTCTTTTTAAATGTCCACAAAACTGGACCACTTAATTTAGCAGGGGGAGTTTGGTTTGCAATTGCTTTCTTTGCAATTATTGCTTGTTTAATTGGATTTTGCTACTTGTACAATTTTAGTAGCAACTTAATAATTAAAACAAAGTTTTATCAAAATCTTAATTAAGTTTAAAATACCTGAGAAAGGTATTTTTTTAGTTGTAATTGCTTAAAAATAGTTAAGAAATTAAGGAAGTTAAGTTAAAGTACTTGACTTTAATTTTAAATAATATATGATTAAAAGGATCTTAACAGAGTATAAAGGAGGAAAAACATGGTAAAACTAAGATTGAAAAGAGCTGGTAAAAAAAGAGCTGCATTTTACAGAATTGTAGCTTCTGATTCACGTGTTAAACGTGACGGTGAGTACATTGAATTAGTTGGTACTTACAATCCAATCAATGGAGCAGTTGACCTTAAAAATGAAATTGCTTTAAAATGATTACAACAAGGTGCTCAACCAACAGATACAGTTAGAAATATCCTTTCAAAAGCTGGGGTTATGACTGATTTACACAACTCTAAATTAGATGCTAAAAAAGCAGCTGCACCAAAAGCAAAAGTTAAAAAAGCTGCTGCCCCAAAAGCAGCAACTAAAAAAGCAGCCGCACCAAAAGCTACTGCAAAAGCAGCCGAACCAGCTGCAACTACTGAAGAATAATGGACTTTGCATTTCAAACCATTAAACAAATTTTAACTGATGTCTTGCCAGAGAGTGTGAATTATATTTTTCAACCAAAAGCGGAATTTGAGGATTATTATAGCTTTATCCTGGTTATTGATAATAATGCCAAAAGCATTGAACTTATTAACAAAACTCCATTAATACCTACCATCCAAAATGCTTTAAATTTGGATATCTCAACTATTGGTAAAAAAGTTGAGATTGAAGTGGAAATCTTTGATGAGTCTGCTTAAACAACTAACAGAAATAGGGGTTCTAAAAGCAACTCATGGTATTAAAGGTGAATTTAAGTTATGGATTAATGATGACATTATTTTTGAACACAGTCCAATTGGTAACCAACTCTTTTTACAAGATAAAAAGAATAATTTTGATGTTTATACAGTTGAAAAATTCTACTCAGTAAAGGTTAAACAAATTGTTAAATTTAAAGAAATCAATACTATTGACCAAGCTAAAGGATTGGTGGGTCAACAAGTTTTTGTTAAAACTGATCAAAATTTAATAACAGTAAAAACAACATTATTAGGTTTTGCAGTCTATTGTCAAGAAAAATTGTGAGGTCATGTGATTGAATTGATGAATAATGGTGCTTATGAACTTATTAAGGTAAAAAACAACCAAGTGGAATTTTGAGTTCCATGTGTTGATAAATATATTGTAAAAATTGATAAAGCTACAAATTCAATTTATGCAATAGATTTAGAAATGCTTCAATAGTGAAATTTTCTATTATTACCCTATTTCCAAATTTAATAAGTTCTTACATAAGTGAATCAATTATTAAAAGAGCAATTGATAAACAAAAAATTGAGATTGATATTATTGATTTGCGTCAGCACACAACATATTCTCACAATCAAGTTGATGACTACCAATTTGGTGGTGGCAAAGGTATGGTTTTGATGGTTGAACCTGTGGTTAATGCCATTAACAGTTGTAAAACCAAAGATTCAGTGGTGCTATTAACAAGCCCACAAGGAAAAACCTGAAGTCAAAATTTAGTTAAAACTTTTAAAAACAATTACCAACACTTAATTATAGTTTGTGGTCATTATGAAGGCTTTGATGAAAGAATTTTAGATTACATTGACTTTGAAGTTTCAGTTGGTGATTATGTTATTACTGGTGGTGAACTGGCAAGTTTAATTGTGGTGGATTCAATCACCCGGTTAATTGAGGGAGTTATTGCTAATGAATCTCATCAAAATGATAGTTTTGAGAACAATTTATTAGACCATCCAGTTTACACAAAACCAGTTGAGTTTGATGGCAAAAAAGTACCAGAAGTCCTATTGAGTGGACATCATGCTAATATTGAAAAATTCAGACAACAAGGCAGAATTAAAAATACTTATGATAAAAGGCCAGATTTATTAGAAACAAATAATTGGTCTGCAGATGATCTAGATTATTTAAAAAAATTACAAAAAAAATTGAAAGGGGACTAATTTTATGAACATGTTAACAAAGAAAACTAAAGAAATTGTTGATGAACAATTAAACCAAAATTTACCTGATTTTTCATCAGGTGACACCATTAAAGTTAATGTTAAAATTCAAGAAGGAGATAACTACCGTATTCAAGTTTTTGAAGGAGTTGTTATCAAAACTCAAGGTAGTGGTATTTCATACTCTGTTATTGTGAGAAAAAATTCAAATGGTGTTTTTGTTGAAAGAACTTTCTTGGTTCATTCACCACTAATTGATTCAATTGAAGTTGTCAAACGTGGACGAGTAAGAAGAGCAAGAATTTATTACATCAGAAAACTATCTGGAAAAGCTGCTCGTATTAAAGAAATTGTGACAAAAAAGGCTAAATAAATCGAATGCATCACCTGATGCATTTTTTATTTCTTAATTTCATTCAAAATTTATTAAAAGTGATATAAATTTGTTAAAAAACTTTCAAATTCAACTTAATTCTAGCATTTCTTGTCAATTACAGTTGAAAAAAAATTACTTATATATATACTTAAAAATAGGAGAGGGTTATTATGGGATTCAAAAAAGGGGCACTAGTAATTTACCATGACCAAAATTGGGTTGTGAACAACATTGAAGATAGCACCACACCAAGTGGTTTTTTGACGTTGTTGACTATCAAGAACATAATTACCAATGAAATTAGACAAGTTCGAGCACAAGATGTTCAAAAATTTGTTGTTAATGAAAAAAAAGTTAACTCCTCAGACACTAGAATTATTAATGACCTTTTTAATGATGGTGTTAGTGCAAAGGATAGATTCCATGAAGATTCAGGAGATTTTGACCATTTTCATTTAAATGAAAATGAAACTAGTTATGGTGTTGATGAAATTGAGGTTGAAAAAGCCCCAAGTTTTGAAACTCAACCCCTAAATCAGCCAAAAACTCAAGAAGTATTTAGCAATATTGTTCAAGAAAGAGCAAATAAAAAGCCAGATTATGCAAGTGACTTTAAACCCTTATCAATTGTTGATGAAACCATTTCAGATATGACCCCAATTGGTGAGTTAAGCACTTATGAGTTTATTCCAACTCGATTAAAAAAGAACACAGCAACTCAAACAGCACCACAACCTGAGCTTATCACACCAAAAAGCAAACAGGTTTCTATGACTGATCCCACTATTGTGGTTCAAAAACCACAAAACTCAAATACTATTAAAACTGAAAGAATTTTAACTGGGCATATGACAGGAAATTCAAAAGTTAAGTACTTGGATGATAATGTATTTGAAACTGCTAAAACTCAACCTTCAATTGAAAGACCAAAAACTGCACCATTACAGTCAAAACCAGAGTACAAAAACACAACTCAAACTGATAAAATGATGTTAGAAGGAATTACAAATAAGTTTCCAGAAAATGATCTAACTAAATCAAAAACTTTTGGCCCACTAAATACTCGCCGTTTAATTGAGGAATATGAAAACCAACAAGAATTTATTAAAAATAAAGGTAATTTGATTGATAGCGAAGAAGAGTTGACAGGATTAGTGTATCAAGATGCAAATTCTTTAAAAAATAATCTCTTTAAGAATTCAAAAATTTACAAAACCTTTAAAAAACAATCATTAGGTTTAATATTAATTTTTGTCTTTATGCTTTTGGTGCCAATGATTGGAATTTTTATGAAATTAGCAACATTTTGATTAACAGCAAAGATGTTTAATCTTACCATTTTAACTATAATTAACTTTAGTCTTACTGAGGTCACTTTTTCTAACATAATTTACTTAGTTTCTGATATTTTGTTAATAATTATTACACCAATTTTGATTTTGACATTTATGATTTATTTAGTGTGCTATTTGGTGAGCACCAACAGCCGTCAATTACAAAAACTTGCAATGTTTAACCAATTTGTTCGTGCCAAAGATCATGTCATTGAAGGTATTCAAGACTATAATAGCCAAACTAGCCGATATTTTGTTAAAATTCACAATGAAATGAAGGAAATAAAAAAAGAAATTTCAGACTTAAAAAAAGTTACAACAGCAGATAGCACTGAAGTTCCAAAAACTGTAAAAGTTGCACATTAATAGTGCAATTTTTTTTATTTTCCAATAAAATATAAATATTAAAAGTAGGAGAGATTATGAAAAACTGGGACTTACAAATTGCTTCACCAATTTTTTTACTAATTGCTATTATAAATCTTGGTTGAATTGTTCATAAAGAAAAAATTAAGAGTAAATCATTAATTTGTTTAGTTGAAATTGCTTTATTCTGAATGTTGTTGGGATACATGTTTTTTAAAATTACACAGTACACACAAGCAAATTTAGATTTTTTATATGCAAATACAAATACTAATAGCTATTGAATTGGAAGTTTATTTTTAGGATTAATTTTTTTAATTGGTCAACCACTTGGGGTATTTTTAACCACAATTTGTAAAAACCGCAAAATTTGAATTTGCTCAGCCTATGCTTTAACAATTATGTGATTTGTCTTAGATTCTAGTGTGACTAGTTCATTAACTCTGAATTTAGTTTTAATTGCTTTGTTTTTCTTAATAAGTACAGCAGTCCCAATTTTGGTGTTGGACATAAATGAACAGTATTTTTACAAGATCAATACCTATGCATTGGTTTGAGTTTTAATTTCATTTTGTGCAACCTCACTACTAATAGCTCATGTTTATTATGAGTTTGACTTTGTTTATTTAAAAAAAGTTAGATGAATTTTTCCGGCAATTACAGGTTCAATTGCAATCCTTTTGCTAATTTTAGGATTTGTAAGAAGAAGCAATCAACAAAGTATTGGTCCGTTTGAATTAGTTATTCGAGAACAATTACCTCAAATTAACCTAAAAACAATGCTCTTTTTATATAGTTTAGGTTTTTTAGTAACACTTGCATTTATTTTGAGCAATTCAGTCTTTGTAAAAGCTCAAATTATCACTAATTTAACAAGCATTGGTTTTGCTGAAGGGCAAATTTCATTATTAAATAGAATTGGAACAGGGTGATTTTTAATCCCAACTTTTCTTTTGACATACATATTAAATAAGACAATTATAAATTCAATTGGTCAAAAAAACTTAATTTTTATCGCTTTATTTACATTATTTGGCCTTTATGCTGGGATGTCATTTATTAGTAATGGGATTGCTTTACTAATCTTTAGTATTTTAGCAGGATTTTGTTATGTACAAATTATCTTTTCATTATTTTCAATTGCACTATTTTGAAATTGTCGAACTGTAAAACAACCAGTAGTTGGTTATTTTTGTAGTGCCAGTTACTTTGCAGTGTTTTTAGTTAAGTTAATTAATGGTCTTTTGTTAGCTTCAAAATCAGATTTAATGCAAGCAATTGGTTTACAAGAAAACCTAATAAATTATCAAGAGCAAATTAATGAGATTGGTTCAATAATTTTAGCATGTGCTGCAAGTGTTGTGCTAGTTGCCGCAGTGGTTTTCAACTTTAGTTCTAAATACTTATTAGCTGACTTTAGAAATTATAAGTTTGCTATTCAAAATCTAAAAGCTATTATTAAAAATTCAATTAAACAAAAAACTAAAACCCAAATTGATTTTAAAAACCAAACTACTGATTAGTTTGGTTTTTTCAAATTTCAAAATATTCCAAGATTAATGCTTTTAATTCTGGGATTAACTCTGCTTGTTTTGCAGTTTTAAACAATTTCCCTTTTTTAAAGATGATTCCACCATCTTTTCCTCCAGCAATCCCAATATCTGCTTGAGCTGCTTCACCAGGACCATTAACAACACAACCTAAAATTGCAATTTTTAAAGGAAAGTGTAAATCTTCAACAAATTCTTCAATTTCTTGAACAACTTTTGCTAAACCAAATTCAAGTCGTCCACAAGTTGGACAAGCAATTACTTCAACTAAGTTTTCATATAAACCCATTGCATTTAAAAGTCTTTTAGCAACTTTGATTTCCATAACTGGATCTTCACTAAGGCTAATACGAATTGTACTACCAATACCTTGATAAAGTAAGTGACCAATTCCAAAGCTTGATTTGATGGCACCATTTAATAAACTCCCAGCTTCAGTAATACCAAGATGAGCTGGATAATCTCAGTTTTTGCTTGCTAAGGTGTAGGCTTCAATTGCCATTAATGGGTCAGTTGATTTCAGTGAGTAAATTATGTCATAAAAGTCATACTTTTCTAAAATTTCAATATGTTCTCTCAATGCTTCTACCATACATTCAGCAGTTCAACCATATTTAGCCACTAATTTTTTTGGTAAGCTTCCTGAATTAATTCCAATTCTAATGGGGATTTGTTTTTCCTTACATTTTTCAACCACAGCAATTGTGTTTTCTTCAATCCCTATGTTTCCAGGGTTAATTCTAATTTTTGCACAACCTGCATCAGCAGCAATTAAGGCAAATTTGTAATTAAAATGAATATCTGCCACAATTGGTACCGGACTTTGAGCTACAATTTCAGATAGGGCATTAGCATCATTAATACCCAAAACTGCAACCCTAACAATTGCACAGCCCTCTTTATGCAATTGGTTAATTTGTGTCAGTGTTGCTGCAACATCATGAGTTTTTGTTGTTGTCATTGATTGGATGATGACTTGATTGTTTCCTCCAATTTGAATGTCATTCACAAAAACAGCTCTTGTATTTTTTCTGTGTGTCATAACAAATCTACCTCTTCTTTTAAAATGATACATCATTTTTAGTGGGTTTTTTCAAGTAAGTTTTAGATATTTACTTGTTATCCAAGATTGGTAAAATAACTCACCAATTGTGAAAAAAACCAACTTAAAATTAAGTATAATAAGTTTAGGAGGATTGCTATGAGTGTCAAAATAACCCTAAGAGACATTGTGGAAATCAATAAGGTCTTAACCCAAAAAAATTATGCTTCACAAGTGGAATTTAATGCCTATTTAGATGTAATTGGTGATTATTTAGATGTTACCTTTTTTGAAAACAGTGCAATCACTGAGAAATTAACTCAATATGCTGAACAAAGTGAAAGAAACTTAGATATGAAGTTTTTTGTGAAAACAGATGTTGATTTATCTGTTAACCAACTAAATGACTATATGTTAAATTGCAAAAGAGCCTTAGAAAAAGCACTTTATGGTGACTGAACTACTTTTAAGTTTTACATTTTTGCTGAAGTAAAAAGCATTGTGCGTTATTACTTAGAAAAAACTTATGAATATGAAGCCTTAATGGATTTTGAAACTTTATAT
This sequence comes from Spiroplasma clarkii, assembly GCF_002795265.1. Lineage (NCBI taxonomy): Bacteria > Bacillati > Mycoplasmatota > Mollicutes > Entomoplasmatales > Spiroplasmataceae > Spiroplasma > Spiroplasma clarkii. The sequence goes on along the minus strand of NZ_CP024870.1, from coordinate 1,201,356 downwards.
GGTATTAAAACTATAGAATTTCACCAGCAGAATGAAACTTTTAAGTACCTTTACTCAGTGTTTGATAAATTTACTTATATTGCTCGTTATTTAAATGATCGCTATGTTAAAAACCAAAAAAACGACCTTAATGAACTTACTTTAAAATTTTATAATGATTTTGTAAATTATATAAATTTTTTAACTAAGGACGAAGAAGCCAATAATGTGTTAAAATCAACATTAGACAAAATCACAAGCTCAAAAGCCTGACACTTTATTCGTCGTTTGCGTAATAACTTAGAGCATGATTTTTCTAATCCATCAAGAAAATACAATATATCCTTTTCATTACAACTTTTATTTATTATAATTGGAAGGATAATGCTAGTTTTGCGTAAAACCTTAAAAACTGATTTAGAAATGAAGCAAATTTTTGAAGTCTTAAAAAACAAGGAAAAATAAAGGAGTTATTAATGGAACGTTGACAAGAACTAAAATTGCATAATTTTACTGGGCCATTAGATTTGCTCTTATACATGATCAAAGAAAAACAGCTAAGTATTTTTGAAGTTAATTTATTAGAGTTATCGAATCAATACCTTGCTTACATTAACTCTTTGTCACAACTTGATATTGAAATTGCTAGTGAATACTTGATTATGGCTGCCTACTTAATTGAGTTAAAATCAAAACTTTTAATCCCAAAATTGGAAGTCGAAATTGATTCAAATTATGAAGCTGATCAAAGAGAGGAATTATTAGCAAGGTTATTAGAATATCATAAAATTAAAGAAGTTACTGCTTTTTTTAAAGAACAACAACTTGAGGGATTAAAACTTTATAGCAAACCAAAATCTGTGTTTAAAATCACTAAAATTGATGATGACAGTTTGCCTTTAGCTCCTGCTCATATTGATATCGATAAGTTTGCCCAAATCTTTTTAAAAGTTATTGAAAAAAATCGTTTTAAAACAATGCAAACCAATACTGTAACAAGTGTGGAAATCTCTCCTGAAGAAGTGGCTAGAGACATTCAACAGTACTTAGAAGAACATAAAATTGAAAAAATTAGTTTGGAAGACTTAATTGCTGAAAAGGAATTTTCAATTAGAATGTTAGTAGCAACTTTTTTAGCAATTTTAGACTTAGCAGCAAAAGGAAAAATTGACATTTTTCAAGCAGATGATCACGTGATGGTGCAAAATTTATTAAAGGAGGAGATAACAAATGGAATTTAAGAAACAAGTTGCTGTAACTGAAGGATTATTATTTGTTAATGGGGATGAAGGGGTTTCAATTGATGACTTGAAATTCATTTTAGAAACAAATGATGAAACCTTAATTAACCAAATTATCAACACCTTAATAGAAAAT